>NZ_JCALDF010000059.1:0-11150 GCF_059812725.1 Mycobacterium sp. NGS41 | reverse complement strand
CCCTGATCGGTGTCAAGTAGTTCACAGAGACGGCGACGACGGGATACGATCCCCGGGCCTATTAGTGGGGGATGCTTCGGAAAGCGTGTCGGAAGTGAGGCCATGTTTGCTTGACGGACAGAAGATCCTGATCACAGGCGCTACGGGCAAGGTCGGGTTTCCGATTGCGCGGGCACTGGCGGGCCGCAACGAGGTCTGGGGCGCGGCTCGCATGACGGCGTCGGCCTCCCGAGATCAGCTCGTGGCCGCCGGCATTACACCGATTTCGCTCGATATGTCGGCAGCCGACTTGTCAAATCTGCCAGACGATTTCAACTATGTGTTCACGCAGCAGTGGACACGGGCACCGGCGACTGGACACGCTGCGTCAAGACCAACGCGGAGAGGTCGGGCGACTTGCTCTATCACTGCCGGACGGCGAAAGGTTTCGTCTTCTGTTCGACCGGCTCGATCTACGCGTACCAGGGGCAACGGCCCCTGACCGAGACGGATCCGCCCGGCGTTCCGTTGCGTGCGAACTACAGCATCTCGAAGGTCGCGGCCGAAGCGGTGTGCACCTGGATTTCCCACCGCTACCGAATTCCACTGACCATCATCCGTATCTGCTCGACGTACGGACCGGAAGGTGGTGCGCCTGCCGACCGCTTCGACGCGATGTTGGCACACAAGCCGATTCGGCTTTATCCCGACAAACCGAACAACTACAACCCAATCTACGAAGACGACTACGTCGAATTCGGCATCCGCGCCATGGAAGTGGCCGCGACGCCGCCGGTCGTCGTCAACTGGGCGGGCAGTGAGACCGTCAGCGTCGAAGAGTACTGCACTTATATGGGCGAGCTGGTAGGTGTCGAGCCGATCTTCGAGTACACGCCAAAGGCCCACACCCCGCTGTGGCCGGACGTCACACGCATGCACGAACTACTGGGCCGGACGAAAGTGCCGTGGCGCGAAGGCTTTCGACGCATGATCCAGGCCCGCCACCCCGAAATAGCGCTGAGGACATGACGGTGACGTTGCCCGGCACGCCCACCGACGAGGTCGCCGAGGTCATTGCCACGGGCAGGGGAGACATCAGCACCCTGTTTGTGTCCATGGCGGCCCGCCATCCCGACGGCAGCGATGCCGACTATCTGCGCTGGCACACGCTCGACCACCGTCCCGAGCAATACCGTCTGCAGAGGCTGCGCGCCTCGTTACGACCGGTGTCCACGCCGGATTGCCGATCCGCACGGTCGGCGAGCCGGGGTCCCCTGGACGCGGTCGACCACGTGATGACGTACTTCTTCACCGATCCCGATGGACTTCAACCGTTCACCGATCTCGGTGCGGCGTTGCGTGTGGCCGGCCGGATGCCGCCACTCCTGCCCCCGGTGGAACGCGGTGTATACGAGGTGCGGCACAAGGTGGCGGCGCCGAGAGTCAAGATCGGCGCGGATGTGCTGCCCTGGCTGCCGGTACGGGGCGCTTTCCTGTTGGTCGAACAGGGAAGCACGCCGTCGACCGATCTAATCGACGTCGAGGGAGTAGCCGGCGTCTGGTCCGCCATCGCACTGAAAGTGGATGCGCGGCTGGCGGACACGCAGCCCGGCCAGTGGATCACCTACTGCTTCCTGGATGACGATCCGGTTGCCACCGCGAAACGGCTGCAACCCGTGCTGCAAACTGGTTGGCGTGAATCGGGGACCGAACCGCTTCTGGCTGCCCCGTTTCACGTTGTCGTGCCGTACGAGTGGGACCGCTATGTGCCGTGACCGGGGGACGCCGTGCGCGTCGGCCTGATGGTTGGCTCCGATAAGGAGCGTTCGCGAGCAGACCGGTTGGCCGGCCTCGTCGATGACGGCATCCACGCGGAAAGCGCTGGCTTCCAGACGTTCTGGATGCCGCAGGTTCCCGGCTACCTCGATGCGATGACCGCGATCACTCTGCTGGGTCAGGCAACCAACAGCATCGAATTGGCCACTGCGGTCGTGCCGATCCAGACCCGCCATCCGATGATCATGGCCCAGCAGGCGCTGACGACTCAGGTGGCCTGCGGCGGGCGGTTCACGCTCGGCGTCGGGCCGTCACACCATTGGATCGTCAATGGCCAACTCGGGCTGCCCTACGACAGGCCCGCACACTTGGTGAGGGACTACCTCGACGTTCTCGCCGCATCGTTCGACGGCCCCGGATTCGTCCACCTGGAGAATGAGAGCTACCGCGTCCACGGTCCCGTGGATGTCACTGACGCCTTCGAAATGCCAGTCTTGTTGGCGGCGTTAGGACCGACCATGTTGCGCATTGCCGGCGAGCGAACTGACGGCACCATTTTGTGGATGGCCGACGAGCGGGCCATCCGTGACCACGTCGTACCGCGCATCACGGCCGCGGCCGACGCCGCCGGGCGGCCCGCGCCGCGGGTCGTCGCCGGGATCCCCGTTGCCCTGTGCGCAAACGGAGAAGCAGAGAAAGCACGCGCCTACGCCAGCCGAGTCTTGGGACATGCGGACTTCTCACCCAACTATGTGCGCCTGCTTGAACACGGCGACGCCAAGGACGTCGGCGACACCATGGCGGCGGGCGACGAGGCGGCCATCCTGGCGCGGTTGCGCCGCTATCAGGAAGCGGGTGCCACCGATTTGGCAGCGCGCATCGTCCCGTTGGGGGAGGACGCGACTACCCGAACTCGTTCGCGGCTGCGGACGCAGGAGTTTCTCGCGTCGCTGTGTCCGGCTCTGTAGACAGTCAGGTTCGTGCCGAGTTCTCGGTGATGATTTCGCATGCCGTCTCGTAGAACGCGCTGATCAACGTCGAGAACGACAGCTGGAACGGGTGAATCATGTACACATCCATCCGTTCGAGGCGCCAGTCCGGCAGCACGGGCACGATGCTTCCGTCGCGCAATTCAGCGGTGACGATGATCTGGTTGGGCATCGCCCCGATACCAAGCCCGTGCAGGATGTACTGCTTGCACACCTGAAAGTTGTTGGCGCGCGCCCGCACCATGGGTGAGAGCTCATAGCGTCGCTTGTTCTTCGCGAGCGTGAGCTTGCGCGGTCCTTCGCAGATGCCGCAATCGATGAACGGCAGCGTATTCAACTGTGGCGGAGCAGTAATGGGCTCGGCCAGGTGCCCGATGAAGTCAGGTGAGGCGCAGAGAAAAAGTTCGAGGCTGAAGACCTTCCGTGCGATCAGCGTCGAGTCCTGCAGCGGCCCGGTTCCGAAAACCACGTCGTACCCGTCGTTGACGGGATGAACGACGTTGTCCACCAAGCGGATATCGAGGCGCGAGTTCGGATAGCGCTGCAGGAACTCAGCGCCGACTCTGGAGGCATAGTCGATACCGACAAAGACCGGAATGGCAACGCGCAGCTCACCTTGTGGCTCTTGCTTGCTGCCTTCTACCAGCGCGCGTACGCCGTTGGCCTCGGCGAGGATGTTCACGCCGTGGCTGTAGATCTTCGCGCCCAGATCGGTGACGGTGAGCTGGTGCGTGTTCTTGCGCAGCAGCTTGATACCCAGGTCTGATTCCAGCTTGCTGAGCTTGCGGCTGACGGTCGACTTGGGCATGCCGAGCAGTGTCGCCGCTTTCGACAGGCTGCGGCACTCGACGACCTTGCCGAATACCAGCAAGGCATCGAGGTCGAACGGCAGGTTTTGTTCCATCGGTGTTTCAGAAATGCAACAGGGTGTTGCAATTGAAAGCCTGTTTTGCGTATTTGGTCAAGTGCTACGTTCTGCCGGTAGGGGACCGGGGCCTACGTGGAGGAAGGGCAAGGAGGGCCTCATGAGTCAGGACGTCCTGGTGACCAAGCCGGCGAGTGGGCATTGGACAGATGCCTATCCCGAATTGGGCCGCGGCCAAGTGTCCCTCGAGGACTGCGTGTCGGAGGAGTTCTACGATAAGGAACGCGAGCACGTCTTCAAGAAAACCTGGCTCTACGTGGGGCGGGTGGAGCGGGTGCCGCGGTCCGGCAGCTACTTCACCCGCGAGCTGAAGTTCCTGAACACCTCGATCATCATCGTGCGGGGCAAAGACGACGTGATCCGCGCCTTCCACAACATCTGTCCGCACCGCGGTAACAAGATGCTGTGGCAGGACGACCCGTTCGAGGAGGTGCAGGGTCGGGCGCCGTTGCTCTACTGCCGTTTTCACGGCTGGCGCTACAACCTGGATGGCTCGCTGCATGCAGCCACCCGCAAGGATCTGCTGCTCGACTTCGATGCCGAGAGTTGCCGCGTGCCATCGGTCCAATGCGAAGTCTGGGAAGGCTTTATCTTCATCAACCTCAACCCGCACAACAGCGAGCCGCTTCGTTCATACCTCGGCGAGCTGGCGCACGGCATCGAAGGCTATCCCTTCGCCGGGCCGCACCAGGTCTATCGGTTCAAAACCGAATTGCAGTGCAACTGGAAGATCTTCGTCGACGGTTTCGCGGAGAGCTATCACGGCCCGTATCTGCATGCGTCCTCGTTCGGCGCTCTCACCGCAGAGGCCAGAGACGCGTTCGACCAGCCCAATCCGTTCACCGACGCGTTGGCCTACCGGCTCGCGGGCCCGCATCGGATGTTCTCCTTCTCCGGCGAGCCGTCGCAAAAGACGCCGTATTCCAAGCCGATCGAATGCGTGATGGAGGCGAGCGCGGCCGGCCCGTGGACCAAGCGCGCCGATCGCGGTCCGATGCCGGCGGGGCTCAATCCCACGCGGTCGGAGAAATACGGCTTCGATTCGTTCCAGTTCTTCCCCAACTTCGTGCTGATTTTCGGTTCATCCGGCTTCAGCACGCACACCCATTGGCCGACCGGCCCGCACTCCCACATCTTCGAAGTCGAGATGTTCTATCAGCCGCCCAAGACGCACAAAGAGCGGCTGGGACAAGAGCTGACAGTGACCTTCCTCAACGACATCATCCTGGAAGACGCCAGCCCGTCTGAAGGTATACAGGCAATGCTGAACAGTGGCGCACTCACGCATTTCACGATGAACGACGAGGAGATCCTGCTGCGTCATCTGCACAAGGTGGTGGGCGACTACGTGGAGGCCGGCGAGAACTCGAAGGCGACTCGATGAATACGCTTCTGCCTCAGGAGTTTTCACAGCTCGAGCATTTGGTCGCCGAGTGGGCCATCGAGGACGGGCACGAGCGTTATGTGAAGCGCGTGAACAGTTCTATGAGTGAGATACAGGCGTTCTACGACGAGTTGTTTCCGCACGCCGAGGAAGCGGTCGCCTATATCGACAAGTTCGACTACTCCGAACCGCTGCCCGAGGATGTCGCCAACCTTCGCAATCTGCTCTACTCGTTGATTACAGTCTCGTTGGCAGTCGAGCTGTGGAGACAGCCGCGGGTAAAGCATTCGGCGAACACCATTCTGACGAGGCTGAGCTGACGACTATGGGACTTCGGTCAGAGCAGCTCGAAATCGTCGACTGCACAACGTCGATCGGCAGCGAGATAAGGACCGACCTCGAGAGCCTGCTCAGTGGCCGCGTAGCGGAGACCATCCGCGCAACGCTGGAGCAGCGTGGCGTGATCTTCTTCCGCGGCCTTCAGCTCAACGACGAGCAGCAAGTCGCCATAGCCAGAACCCTCGGCGACATCGTGCAGAACGAGGGAGAGGGCGGAATCTACAAGATCTCGCTCGACAAGAACGTGAACCAGCGAGCCGAGTACCTGAAAGGCTCGATGTTCTGGCATTTCGACGGCTCGCTGCAGCCCTATCCGAACCTTGCCACCCTGCTGCGGGCCGTGAAGCTGTCGGATTCCGGCGGGCAGACCGAGTTCTGCAATACCTATGCGGCTTACGAGGATTTGCCGGACACCGACAAGGAGACGATCGCCGACCTTCGGGTGGTCCACAGCGCGGAGCGCTCGCAGTACTACGTGCGGCCGGAAATGAGTTACGACGAGATCACCTTCTGGCAGAAATCTCCGACGAAGTCTTGCCCGATGGTGTGGACGCACCAGTCCGGACGCAAGTCGTTGCTACTGGGCGCGACCGCGGACTACGTGATCGGAGTGCCGGTGGAGGAAAGTCGCGCATTGCTTGCGCGCCTTCGGGATTGGGCCACGCAGCCGCAATACGTCTATCGGCACGAGTGGCAACTCGGCGACCTGCTTATGTGGGACAACACCGGCACCATGCACCGAGCGCTACCGTATGCCGCTGATAGCGGCCGTCTCATGCACCGCACAATTCTTGCCGGAGAAGAGCCCCTGAATTGAAACTTGGCATTACGACGCCCGTCGTCACCAACGTCGCCGGCGCTGCGCTGACGTGGGAGCAGAACGCCACGATCGAGGACATCGGCCGCGTCGCCGAAACCGCAGACCGGCTCGGATATCACCACCTCACCTGCAGTGAGCACATCGGCATACCTTCCAGCGAGGCCCCGCGGCGCGGTGCCAGGTACTGGGATCCGCTCGCCACGTTCGGCTACCTGTCGGCGCGCACTCGGCAGATCCGGCTCGCCACAATGACGCTGGTGCTCGGGTACCATCATCCGCTCGCGATCGTAAAGCGTTATGGCACATTGGATCACGTCAGTGGCGGCAGAGTCATTTTGGGTGTGGGCGTCGGCACCCTGAAGGAGGAGTTCGACCTGCTGGGCGCGCCGTTCGACGATCGTGGTGCTCGTGCTGACGACGCTTTACGGGCGCTGCGGGCGGCCTTGCCAACCAATGAGCCGGCTTATGAGGGCGAGTATTACTCGTTCGGCGGGCTCACCGTTGATCCGTGTGCGCTACAGCCGCATATGCCGATGTGGATCGGTGGCCGCACCAGGCGATCGTTGCGCCGTGCGGTCACTCTCGCCGACGGGTGGTGTCCGTTCAATGTGCCTATCGCCACCGCTGCCGAGTGGTTGCAGGCGCGAGAGCTGCCGGCGGGGTTCGAGGTCGTCCTGCCCGCTGATCAACCGCTCGATCCGGTGCGGGAGCCGGCGTCGACCGAGGAGACGCTGCAGACCATGGCCGCAGCGGGCACTACCACGTTGTCGGCCAGGTTCATCCATCACTCGCTGGAGCACTACATTGAGCAGATCCACGCGCTTGCCGAGTTGCACGCCAAGACGTTCTGAGTCAGCTCAGCTCACGGCTGAAAGCAACTCCTGAAACGCGTTTTCCATGCATTCGGAATACCTGGCCGGGTCGGGCAGGGCGTCGCGATCCGCAGTGGCGCTGATCGAGAGAGTTCCGTTGTAGCTGGCAACGACATGGATCAGGTTCAAGCCGCCTACCAGCGGCCCGAGACCGGCGGCGCGGACGAGCCGGGCGCCGCGGAAGAAGATCGGGTCGGGTGGACCGGGCACGTTGGTCACGGTCGTGTTGGCGACCGTGGGGCCAGAGAACGGAATCACGCTCGCGGCCTTTGCAGCGATCCCGAGCAGTGACGTCGGCACTGTTTCAATCAGGTCGAGCAGCTGGGTCCCACTGGATTTGTCCGCTCCCGAGAGACTCGCCGACGTCGCTTCGGCGATGACGGCCAGACGTTCGAGCGGATCAGCGATGTCGGTGCCGAGCGATTGCAACCGCCCGAACACCGCATTGCCCTTGCTGGTCTTATCGCCCGCCTCACGCAGTGACATCGGGCATGCCGCGACAAGCGATTGATCGGGAAGCTCGCCGTGTCCATCCAGATAGTGGCGAAGGGCACCGCCAACGTATGCGAGCGCCACATCATTGATTGTCGCGCCGGGCACACTCGCCTTGATCCGCCTGAAATCGGCGAGCTCGTGGAACCGCGCCTCGAAGACACGGTGCGGTGACACCGTTTGGTTGAAGCGCGTCTTCGGTGGAAACGACGGAATAACGCTGCCACCGACGACCTTTGACGCCGCACTGCCTACCACCTTGCCGGGCAGGCCGGCCAGGCCGCGGATCATCTTGGGAGCATTCGAGGCGATCACTGCGCCTGCCCGTAGCGGGTAGAGCGCCGCGTTGATTGCCGTGCGCGACAGTAAGTCGGCATTGGTGGGAAGGCGGTCGGGATGCCAGGGGCTGTCCGGGCCAGCGGGGCGGGGGCTATCAGCGGTAAGGTCGTGGAGCGCCGCAATCATCTGCACGCTCGCCATGCCGTCGACTGCACAGTGGTGCAGTTTCAACGCCATTGCGAACGAGCCCTTCGGTACTCCCGGCACGGAATTCAGTCCCTCGATGACGGTGATTTCCCACGGCGGACGTCGCAGGTCGATCTGTCGGGCGTGCAGCCGGGCGATCTGGATACACAGCTGCCGCCAGTCGCCAGGTTGGGGCAGCGCGATATGGCGGACGTGATACTCGAGATCGAAGTTCGGGTCCTCCACCCAGTAAGGCCTGTGTAAACCGGCGGGCAGCTCGGTTAACCGCCTCCGGAACACATCCGCGAGATGCAGCCGGGCGTCGAGCTCCTCGAGAATCCCCTTGAAGGTCACTTTGCCGGCCGGGGCGGTCGACGGGTCATAAATCAGCAACAGCTGAATCTGTAATGGTGTCGCTGGCCTTTCGGCACGTAGCAGCATGTCGTCGGTCCAACTCAGCTGCTGCACAGACATCTCCTCACGAATATTTACTCGCCCAGGGTAAGCCCAGGATCCGGAGTCGGGATTAGCAACCTGCGTGCGGGCGTTGCTCGTGCGGAACACGGCAGATCGGCAGGTAAGGATTCAGATGAAATTCGGGATCGCGCCATGGTCCTTCACAGGTCCACGATGGTGCCGACCGTCGGATCGACCTTTCCGTCGAGTAGCTCGAGGTAAGCCCGCTGGATATCATCCTCACCCGAAATCCGTTCGACGCGAAGCCAAGTCGATGCCCACTCCGCGAAGGGCGACCACGCCTCGGCTACGTTGTCGTCGAGTTTCGCTGTGCCCCAGTCGGCGCCGCGCTTCTTGATGCGGTCCGGGGCGAAGAAGAAGACGGGGCTCGGGCCCGCCAGACGGCCGGTGCCTTGCGTCATCTGGGTCCAGTGGGTCACACCGACGGCAGCACTATGGGCGAGGCGGTCGCCGTAGTGGGCGTGGACGTCAGTGCGTACCGCAGTGTCGCCCGAGATGTCGACGTAAACCGCATGGTCGCCCGGTAGTTCGGAAACGTCGTCGTAGCGGTAAACCGAATCGTAGACACCTAGTCCCTTGACGAACTCACTGTTACCCGCTGAGGTGAGGCCCACGATCTCGATGCCCTCCCGCTTGGCGAGGAGGTAGGCCGCGATGATCGCCGTTTTCGACGAGGCGCTGGAAATCGTGATCGTGTCCGCGCCGAAAAAGCCCTCGTCGGCGAGGAAGTCGTCGATGAGAAAAGACGTGAAGAAGAGTGGAAAGAAAAGGATGTGCTCCGCCTCGCGGCCGGCCGAGTAGACGGGATCGGTCTGGACATCGCGGTAGCCCTGGTAGGCCGAGGGCAGCGACGCCCGGTGCGGCGCGGCGTCGATGAACCCCTTCTCGTTGATGCGGTCGGGTACGACCACCAAGTGACTGGCGCAGGGTAGGTAGCCGTAGACGCGGGTGCCCGGCGCCAGATCGGTGTGCCGCGACTCCTCGACGTGGGCGTAACCCCAGACATTCAGCTTTCCCCAGTCGGGGTCCGAGGCCGGGAAGAATTCCCAATATTTCATCGCCTCGCCGAACACCGCGTAGGTGATGTTGTTCGAGGTCAGCCCGAAGGACTCGACGCGCAGACGTGCTTGCCCGCCTTCCGGCGCCGGCGCATCGTCGGATTGGAATCGGGTCTGGTGTAAATCTTTGCGGCTCAGCTCGAAGTCCATTTGAAAAGCCTATGGCATTAGCCAGAAATTGATGTACCATCTGGTACATGATTACTGAGAGCAGCGTGGAGATCGATGCACCGGCCACGCTGGTGTGGGATGTGTTCACCGATGTCGAGTGCTGGCCCGAGTGGACCGCTTCGGTGACCCGCTTGGTCGCCCTCGATGGGCCCGGCATCGCCGTCGGCAAGCGCTTTGAAATCAAACAGCCCAAATTGCCGACGCTCGTTTGGGAGGTCACCGATGTGGCAGAGGTCACCGATGTGGCGCCCGGCGTCTCGTGGATCTGGGTGCAGCGTTCCTCAGGCGGCTCGACCTCGGCCCATCACACGCTGACGCCAATCGGCGACGGTCGTACGCTCGTGCGCCAAGGGGTCGACCAGCGGGGCCTGGTCGGTGCGATGGTCGGCCGACTGATGCGCCGCACCACGCGCCGCTATTTGGAGATGGAAGCCCGAGGCCTCAAGGGCCGCAGCGAGCAACTGCGGCACGCCCTTGGCCCGCACTCCTGATTTCAAGCGGCGCCGGCAGCTTCTCGATGCGCTAGTCGAAGAATTCGCCGCCGGCGGCATCGGGGACCGCTCGCTGCGGGAAGTGGCTGCCGCGGTCGGCACCAGCCACCGAATGCTGCTGCACCACTTCGCATCCCGGGACGAACTGCTTCTCGCAATCGTGGATGAAGTGGAACGGCGCCAGATGACTCTTTTGGCCGACCTGCCAACTGAGCCGGGCGACAGTTTCGCCGCCATGTGGGACAACCTGAGCTTGCCCGCGCTGCGGCCGTTCGAGCGCCTCTTCTTCGAGTGTTACTCCCGCGGGGTCCAGGGCGAGGAGCCTTTTGTCCGCATGGTGCCGGGTGCTGTGGACGCCTGGCTGGCTGAGGTGGACACCGCGGCCCGCGGGACAAGCGACCCCGCCCTGATACGCCTGGGCCTGGCTGTCACGCGCGGACTGCTGCTCGATCTGGTGGCCACCGACGACGACGCGGGCGTCACTGCGGCGGCGCAAACCTTCGCCAATCTCCTCCGGCAAGCCGGAAAGGTCGGGCGGCCCCGCTGAATGGCTGCGGACGCCAGACTTTGACCGCGCTTTTCACCGACCAGCGCGATACCGTCCCCCTATGGCCGGCTACCACACCGAAGGCGAGTCCGACGACGAGGCGACTGAAGCCCCGGTCTTCAAGAACCGCCACGCAACCGACTGGCACCGACACATCGCCGAGGCCAACACCGTGCTTCGCACGCAAGTCGGTTCGGGGCTGCACGGTGTCACCATCGAAGGCACCGACGACCGAGACGAAATGGGTATCTGCATAGAACCGCCCGAGTGCGTCATCGGCTTACGCCAATTCGAGCAATACCAGTACCGCACCCAGCCGGAAGGGGTCCGATCTGGCGCCGGTGACCTCGATCTGGTCATCTACG
>NZ_JCALDF010000058.1:0-11475 GCF_059812725.1 Mycobacterium sp. NGS41 | reverse complement strand
GCGTCTGGTGCCGCCCAAAGTACTTGTGGTCTTCGCTGTAGCCGCCGTAACCACTACCGATGTCGCGGTAGTCGGCGACGAATTCGATTCCCTTGATCCACTTGACCAGTTTGAAGCCGTGCTGCAACTCGTTACGTAGCCGCAGCGGCTTGCCATGCATGTAGGGGAGCGGCTGGTCGTTCATGTTGTAGGCCAACATCGTCATATGGTGGTCCATCTGACCGATGTGGTGGGCGTTGTAATAAATACCGCCCGTGGCGCCCAGGCCCATCGAGTAGAACACCACCCATTTCGCTTCGGGTAGCGGCTTGACGATGTCCATGATCGTCTTCATTTGCACGCCACCCCATTTGGCCACACCCGACCAGGCCTGGATGCAGAAATGCTGGCTGATCTGGTCGTGGTAGGGCAGCGCCTTCAAATCCTCGAGCGAGAACTCCATCGGGTGCTCGACAAGTCCGTAGACCTTCAGCCGCCAGTCGCGAAAGTCGTCCCGTTCCAGCTCTTTGTATTCGACGGTCTCCGGTAGGCGGCCATTGCGCCAGTGGTGCGGCGAAATGTCTTCTTCGGTAAAGGCGCCGGGCTTGGGGTCCAGGCTTTCCAGCACGCGCTGGAACGGGCCGACGAGTGCGTATCCGACACGTTGCACCACGCGCGGATGGCGAATGGTGAACGGAGTGGCCCATACCCAGGCGACGGCGGTGATCACCATCGCCGCGGCGAAGATCCAGAAGCCCATCCAGCTGTTGTCGTCGCGGGCCGCGAACATGTGGTTGAGGTTCCGCAGTGCGCTGGTCGCGAAAACCAGCGTGACGTGCACCAGGATGAAGAACAAGAAATAGGCCAGGACGAGGAAATGCAGCGAGCGGGCATGCTGAATGCTCAGCCGCTTGCTAATCCAGTGCACCCGCTGCGACAACGCCGGCGACATGCCCAAACCGGTGATCAGCGCGGCAGGAGCGGCGATGAAGACGGTGGTGAAGTACGCCATCAACTGCATGCCGTTGTAGGCGACCCATCCGTTGTCTTCCGGCCAATTCAGCGACAGGTACTGGATGGCCACCGACGCGGCGTTGGGGAAGACGTCCCAGCTGGTGGGCACGATGTGACGCCACTGGCCAGTGGTGAACAACAGGACGTAGAAGACCGCCCCGTTGAGCAGCCACAACACATCGATGCCGAGGTGCCACCAGCGAGCCAGCCCGATGGAATGCCGGAAGCCGGGCAGCCCCAACTGCGGCGGCAGGGCGACGGTGTCGGCGTTGGCCGTCCACAGGTCGTCGTCCGGAACCGGCGGGCCCACCCGCAACCATTCGTCCTTGCCAGGGGTGGCGTTGCGGCTGAAGTACAGCCGGGGATGGTCGCAAAGAATCTGGATCCCCGTCCGGATGATGAACATCATCATGAACAGGTTGAAAAAGTGGGTCCAGCCGATCCAGGCGGGCAGGCCCGGGCTGACGCCGGAATGGCTATCGGTCCCGGGGTAACGCTGGATGAAAGACTGCACCGCGGGCATGTTGTGCAGGCCCTTGCCAACCGCCACGCCCGCGATCAGCAGCGCGAAGCCGATCGGAATCAGCCACAGCAGGTTGAACCATTTGTCGCGCCCAACCCGCAGCCGCGGAGCGGTCGCCCGCCTGGTGAGGTCGAATCCGCCACCGTAATGCTCGACATCGATGGTGTCTTCGGCTTCGTGTATCTCGTTGCGGAAGTCCGGATCGGATAGCAGCGGCGTGCCTATTGTCGATGCCGAGACGGAACCCTGGAAAACCTGGGCGGAATCGGCGTGCAGATCGGCACCTTGACGTTCGGTGTTCGTCACTCGCCATAAAATACACCACTTCACTTGGATAAATCGTGCGCACATGCCGCGGCTCAGCGGGCCGACGAACCTGGTATGCGACGGGTCGCCAGCGTCACGCCAGCAAACCGTCCGCAGGCGGGAGAGTCATAACCGCATGCGCCAGCTAAGAAGCCGTCTACAGCCGCAAATGCGGAACTTAAGGGCTGGCTGTGAGTTCGGGCATAGTGTCCTGCGAGGCGCCGTCAGGCCGGGTCGCGCGGCAGTAATCGCCGGACCGGCCGGGTCTCGATGGCATTGATCGTCAAGGCTCGGCGGCTGATCCGCCAGCCAGCATCGGTCAGCTCGTATTCGTCGTCATAGCGCAGGTGCCAGACCACATCGACCAGCTCGCCGGCACGATCGTTCCAGTGATGCGCGATACATGCGATACGCCCGCGACCGTTTGGTAGGGCCACGCCGTCGCCGGAGTCCCCGGAGACTTCGTAGACCTCGCCGACGATCGCGTGCTCGGTGCGCACCGTTTGGGCGACCGCGGCGACCGCCGCGGCGATGGCCGCCTGACCGCTGTGCGCGTGGATCGGCTGCAGGCTGGCCGGCGGCTCTGGGACGACCAACTCCGCCGTGACGGTGAATAGGCTTGCCACAGCATCGAACTGACGATCATCCACGCCGGCCGCGTATCGGTGCACCAGATCGCCGAGGGAGACCCGGTCAGTCGCTGAAGGAACCATCGACGGATTCAGGCGGCCGGGGGAGCCAGCTGCGCGTGCACGGCCTCGGCCACCTCGGTTGCCCGGCGATCGGTGAACACGTCCTCCAGCATTACCGCCCGACCGTCCGGGCCGGTCAGCGGGATGCGCCAGTTGGGGTATTCGTCGGTGGTGCCCGGCTGATTCTGGGTCCGCCGGTCACCGACGGCGTCGGTCAATGCCACTCCCAACAGCCTTGACGGTGTTCGGCCCAGGTAGCGGTACAGGGCCAGGATGACCTGCTCCACATCGTGTTCGGCGCCGTCCGCCAACAGCTTGACCCGCTGCAGCTCGGCCAGCCACGCCGCTCGTTCCGCCTGGGCGGACTCGAGTTCAGCCTCGACAGGCCGCGTCAGCAACCCCAGGGACTCCCGCAGCCGGACATGGTCGCCGGCCAGGTAACCCGCCGTAGGTGGCAGGTCATGCGTGGTGACCGATGACAGGCAATACTCCCGCCAGCGCTCGGCCGGTAGCGGGCCGCCCGCCCCGTCCCGGTCCAGCTCGAACCAGAGGATCGAGGTGCCCAGTACGCCCCTTAGTAATAAGTAGTCCCGCACCCATGGTTCGACGGTGCCGAGATCCTCGCCGACGACCACCGCCCCGGCCCGATGCGCTTCCAGGGCCACGATGCCGATCATCGCGTCGTGGTCGTAGCGCACGTAGGTGCCATGGGTGGGTGGTGCGCCCTGGGGAATCCACCACAGCCGGAACAGCCCGATGATGTGGTCGATGCGCACTCCGCCGGCGTGCCGCAGCACCGCCCGGATCAGTGCGCGAAAGGGCCGGTACTCCTGTTCGTCGAGCCGGTCCGGCCGCCACGGTGGCTGCGACCAGTCCTGGCCGAGTTGATTGAACTCATCCGGGGGCGCGCCCGCGGTCACACCGAGGGCCAGCACGTCCTGCAGCGCCCACGCGTCGGCGCCGTTGGGATGTACGCCGACGGCCAGGTCGTGCATGATGCCCAACCCCATTCCGGCCCGCACCGCTTGCGACTGTGCCGCGGCCAGTTGCTCGTCGAGCTGCCACTGCAGCCACCGGTGGAAATCGACGGCGTCGGCGTTCTTTTCGACGAACGCCGCCACACCGTCGCCGGCAGGGTGCTGCAGCGAATCCGGCCACTGGTGCCAGTCGCCGCCGTATCTCTCTGCCAGCACGCTCCAGGTGGCGAAGTCGTCCAGGGGACGGCCTTCGCGCTCTCGGAACGCGGCATAGGCGAGGTCACGGCCGGCCGACCGCGGCACCTGGTGCAGCAGCTCCAGCGCGGCGCGCTTGGCCGCCCACGCGCTGTCGCGGTCGATCTCGTCAAGTTGACCGGCTCGTCGCTGAACCTCGGAACGCAGCCGCCGGACCTTGCCACGTCTGGGCAGCTCGGCGAACTCTGGGACCGCTTCGACGCGAAGGTAAAGCGGGTTGAAGAAGCGCCGTGAGGTCGGCAGGTACGGTGACGGCTCCATGGGCGCCGTCAGGGTGGCCGCATGCAGGGGATTGACCAGCAGATAGTCGGCGCCGTGCCGGGATGCGGACCATACCGCGAGGTCGGCGAGGTCGGTGAGGTCGCCGACGCCCCACGAATGGCGCGACCGCACGCTGTACAGCTGGGTGGCCAGGCCCCAGGCGCGGCGGGCGCCGAGCCGCTCGGGCAGCCCGAGCCAATCGGGGGTGACGATGAGCGCGGTGCTGGTCTCGGAGTCGCCGGAGCGCAAGTACACCCGGTGATAGCCGAGCGGCAGGTCGGTGGGCAGCACGAAGCTGGCCTCGCCGACCCAGCGTCCGTCCACCTCGAACGGCGGGGTGAAGTTGTCGACCTGCTGCACACCGCCGCGCACGGTGCCGTCTTCGAGGTGCAGCCACACTTCGGCGGGCAGCCCGTGGGTCACATGCACCCAGAACCGGGTCTGCGCGCCCGACCGGGCGACGATGGTCGGCGGCATCGGGCGCGCCCAATACGTCCGCAGATGCGTGACCAGCGCGGCATTGCGCTCCTGCTCGGTGTCGGCCGGCACGCCGAAGGCGGCAAGGACGTCCACCAGCGTGGACTCGGAGACGGGCAACTGCCGGCCCGTCCAGTCCTCGTATTCGGTCGCGATGCCGTACCGCCTGGCAAGTTCGACCAGCGACGGCGCGAGCTCACTCATGACGCCCATCTTGCGTGCTGAAGTCGCCGGGCCTGGCAGCGGGTAAGCCTGGACCGGCGGCGTTTGACGCCGCGGTGTTGCTGCGCGGCTGAATTGCGACGCACGTCAGTTGGGCTGTCTCGGGTGTTCGGCTGTTCGACAGGCCGACCGGGCCGCCGGTCGTTACCATGCTCTTAAAGGCACGAAGAAGGTAGCGGGGGAAAGACAAACTGGCAGCTCAGTGGAGCGAGCCGCGATCGGCTCGTTCGCGAGGATGTCGACCGAAGGGCCACGGATACGTCGGCGCACCGTGGTGGGCAGACAAGTGCGCGCGTTGTCGCGTGGCGAGGTCTGTGCAGGTGCCTTACGGTTATCGATGTGATTTGCGCTCGCTATGAAAATCGGTGCCGAAATGCGGGCCCATCCCCAGGACAATATTCAGGCGCTATACCAGACCGGACGGTGAATTGACGTGGCGGAAGAGAGCCGTGGGCGACGCGGGTCGGGGTACGGCCTCGGGCTTTCGACGAAAACCCAGGTAAGCGGCTACCAGTTCCTTGCCCGCCGTACCGCAAGCGCTTTGACCCGGTGGCGAGTGCGCATGGAGGTCGAACCCGGCCGGCGCCAGATCCTGGCGATGGTGGCGTCGGTGTCGGCGGCGGTCGTCATCTGTCTGGGAGCGCTGCTGTGGTCGTTCATCAGCCCATCCGGCCAGCTGAATGAGTCGCCGATCATCGCGGACCGCGACTCCGGCGCGCTCTACGTCCGTGTCGGCGACAGGTTGTACCCGGCGCTGAACCTGGCATCGGCGCGGCTGATCACCGGACGTCCGGATAACCCGCACCTGGTTCGGGGCAGCCAGATCTCCAGCGTGCCGCACGGACCGCTGGTGGGCATCCCGGGTGCACCGTCGTCGTTCTCGCCGAAGACCCCGCAGACGTCGTCGTGGCTGGTCTGTGACACCGTCGCCACCTCGACGGGCATCGGGGCGCCCCAGGGCGTGACGGTGACGGTGATCGACGGCACCCCCGAACTCGCCGGTCACCGGCGGGTACTGACCGGGTCGGACGCGGTGGTGCTCAGTTACGGCGGGGACGCGTGGGTGATCCGGGAGGGACGGCGGTCCCGCGTCGACCCGACGAACCGGGCGGTATTGCTGCCGCTTGGGTTGACGCCAGAGCAAGTCAGCCAAGCCAAGCCAATGAGCCGCGCATTGTTCGACGCCCTGCCGGTCGGGCCCGAGTTGGTAGTGCCGGAAGTGCCGAACCTGAATACTCCGGCGACGTTCCCGGGCGCCCCCGGGCCCGTCGGGACGATACTCGTCACACCGCAGATCAGTGGACCGCAACAGTATTCGCTGGTATTGGCCGAGGGCGTGCAGACGCTTCCCCAGCTGGTGGCGCAGATTATGCAGAACGCGGGTGGCCCCGGAAACGGCAAGCCGATGACCGTGCAACCGGCCGAACTGGCGAAAATGCCGGTGGTCAACAAGCTTGACCTCTCGTCGTATCCGGAGAACCCGTTGGAAGTGGTGGACATCCGGGAGAACCCGTCGACCTGCTGGTGGTGGGAGCGTTCCGCAGGTGAGAGCCGCGCCCGCGTCCAGGTGGTGTCCGGGCCTACCATCCCGATCCCCGCGGCCGAGAGCAAACGGGTGGTGAAGCTGGTCCGGGCCGAAACGACCGCGGCGGACCAGGTCTACTTCGGCCCCGACTATGCGAACTTCGTCGCCGTCACGGGCAACCACCCGGGCGCCCAAACCAAGGAATCCCTGTGGTGGATCACCGATGCGGGGGCCCGGTTCGGAGTCGACGACAAAAAAGAAGTGCTCGAGGCGCTGGGCCTGAAATCGCAGCCGAGTCTGGCGCCGTCGGTGGCGCTGCAGTTGCTGCCGCAAGGGCCGACGCTGTCCCGAGCGGATGCGCTGGTGATGCACGACACGCTGCCGAAAGACATGACACCACAAGAACTGGCGGTACCGAAGTGAAACGTGGGTTTGCAAGGCCGACGCCGGAGAAGGCTCCGGTAATCAAGCCGGAGAACATTGTCCTCCCAACACCTTTGAGCATTCCGCCGCCGGAGGGCAAGCCCTGGTGGCTGATCGTGGTCGGCGTCCTGGTAGTCGGCCTGCTGGTCGGCATGGTCGCCATGACCTTCGCCAGCGGCTCGCACGTGTTCGGCGGCGCCGGCTCGATTTTCCCGATCTTCATGATCGGTGGCGTCGCAATGATGATGTTCGGCGGCCGGTTCGGCGGCCAGCAACAGATGAGCCGCCCGAAACTGGATGCGATGCGCGCCCAGTTCATGCTGATGCTGGACATGCTGCGCGAGACGGCGCACGAGTCGGCCGACAGCATGGACGCCAACTACCGGTGGTTCCACCCGGCGCCCAGCACCCTGGCGGCAGCCGTCGGGTCGTCGCGGATGTGGGAGCGCAAGCCGGACGGCAAAGACCTCAACTTCGGCGTGGTCCGCGTCGGGGTGGGCATGACGCGGCCCGAGGTGACCTGGGGCGAGCCGCAGAACATGCCGACCGACATCGAGTTGGAGCCGGTGACCGGTAAGGCGCTGCAAGAGTTCGGCCGGTATCAAAGCGTCGTGTACAACCTGCCGAAGATGGTCTCCCTGCTGGTCGAACCCTGGTATTCGCTGATCGGGGAACGCGAGCAGGTGCTGGGGTTGATGCGCTCGATCATCTGCCAGCTGGGGTTCTCCCATGGGCCCGACCACGTGCAGATGATCGTCGTCAGTTCCGATCTGGCGGAATGGGACTGGGTCAAGTGGCTTCCGCATTTCGGCGACCCTAAGCGTCAGGACGCGGCGGGCAATGCGCGGATGGTCTACAGCTCGGTGCGCGAGTTCGCCGCCGAACAAGCCGAATTGTTCGCCGGCCGTGGGTCTTTCACGCCACGGCATGCCAGTTCATCGGCGCAAACCCCGACACCCCACCACGTCATCATCGCCGACGTCACCGATCCCCAGTGGGAGTACGTGATCAGCGCCGAGGGCGTCGACGGGGTGACGTTCTTCGACCTGACCGGCTCGTCGATGTGGACCGCTGTCCCGGAGCGAACCTTGCGGTTCGACGAGAAGGGCGTGATCGAGGCGCTGCCCCGCGACCGCGACACCTGGATGGTCATCGACGACAAGCCCTGGTTCTTCGCGCTCACCGACCATTTCAGCGCGGCCGAGGCCGAAGAGTTCGCGCAGAAGCTGGCGCGCTGGCGCCTGGCCGAGGCCTACGAAGAGATCGGCCAGCGGGTTGCTCAGATCGGTGCCCGAGACATCATGGCCTACTACGGGATTGAGGATCCGGCGGATATCGACTTCAACGCGCTGTGGGGAAGTCGCACCGACACGATGGGCCGGTCACGGTTGCGCGCACCGTTCGGCAATCGGTCCGACAACGGCGAATTGCTGTTCTTGGACATGAAATCACTCGACGAAGGTGGCGACGGCCCGCACGGCGTCATGTCGGGTACGACGGGTTCCGGTAAGTCGACGCTGGTGCGAACCGTGATCGAATCGCTGATGCTCGGCCATCCGCCGGAGGAACTGCAGTTCGTCCTGGCCGACCTCAAGGGTGGTTCCGCGGTGAAGCCGTTCGCCGGCGTCCCGCACGTATCGCGAATCATCACCGACCTCGAAGAAGACCAGGCGCTGATGGAGCGCTTCCTGGACGCGCTGTGGGGTGAGATCGCCCGCCGCAAGGCCGTGTGCGACAACGCCGGCGTCGACGACGCCAAGGAATACAACTCGGTGCGTTCGCGCATGCGCGCGCGTGGCCAGGACATGCCGCCGCTGCCGATGCTCGTCGTCGTCATCGACGAGTTTTATGAGTGGTTCCGCATCATGCCGACGGCGGTCGACGTCCTCGACTCGATCGGACGGCAGGGCCGCGCCTACTGGATCCACCTGATGATGGCGTCGCAGACGATCGAGAGCCGGGCCGAAAAGCTCATGGAGAACATGGGTTACCGCCTGGTGCTGAAAGCGCGCACCGCCGGGGCCGCGCAGGCGGCCGGCGTGCCCAACGCGGTGAACCTGCCGGCGCAGGCCGGTCTGGGGTACTTCCGCAAAAGCTTGGAGGACATCATCCGGTTCCAGGCCGAGTTCTTGTGGCGGGACTACTACTCACGCGGGGTCACCATCGACGGCGAAGAGGCGCCGGCGCTGGTGCACAGCATCGATTACGTTCGCCCGCAACTGTTTACCAACTCGTTCACACCGCTGGAGGTGAGCGTCGGGGGCCCGGAGGCGGAGGCGCCGGTGCACTCCAACGGCGAGGTGCTCGAGGTCGAGGATCTTGAGGAGGACGAGGACGAGGAAGGCATCCGGACGCCGAAGGTCGGCACCGTGATCATCGATCAGCTGCGCAAGATCCCGTTCGAGCCCTACCGGCTGTGGCAACCGCCGCTGACCGTGCCCGTCGCCATCGACGACCTGGTCAATCGGTTCCTCGGGCATCCGTGGCAGCAGGACTACGGCTCGGTGCGAAACCTGGTGTTCCCGATCGGGGTCATCGACCGGCCGTTCAAGCACGACCAGCCGCCGTGGACGGTCGACACCTCAGGACCCGGCGCCAACGTGTTGATCCTGGGCGCCGGCGGTTCGGGCAAGACGACCGCACTGCAAACTCTGATCTGCTCGGCCGCATTGACCCACACCCCCGATCAGGTTCAGTTCTACTGCCTGGCCTACAGCAGTACGGCGTTGACCACGGTGGCCCGATTGCCGCACGTCGGCGAGGTGGCCGGCCCCACCGATCCGTACGGTGTGCGCCGGACCGTGGCCGAGCTACTGGCACTGGTCCGCGAGCGGAAGCGAAGCTTCCTCGAATATGGGATCGCGTCGATGGAGATGTTCCGGCGCCGCAAGTTCGGTGGTGAGCCCGGCCCGGTGCCCAACGACGGGTTCGGTGACGTCTACCTGGTGATCGACAACTACCGGGCATTGGCCGAGGAAAACGAGGTGCTCATCGAGCAGGTGAACCTGATCATCAATCAGGGGCCCTCGTTCGGTGTTCACGTAGTGGTCAGTGCGGATCGCGAATCGGAGTTGCGGCCGCCGGTGCGTAGCGGTTTCGGTTCCCGCGTCGAGTTGCGACTGGCCGCGGTGGAAGACGCCAAGCTGGTGCGTTCCAGGTTTGCCAAAGAGGTTCCGGTGAAGCCGGGACGCGGCATGGTCGCCGTCAACTACGTCCGACTCGACAGCGACCCGCAGGCCGGCCTGCACACCCTGGTGGCCAGGCCCGCGCTGGGTAACACGATGGCCAACGCCTTCGAGTCGGACAGCGTGGTGGCAGCGGTCAGCCGGGTCGCGACCGGGCAAGCGCCGCCAGTGCGCCGGCTGCCGGCCCGGTTCGGCGTGGAGCAAGTCCGCGAGCTCGCCGCGCGGGATACGCGCCAAGGCGTTGGCGCCGGCGGAATCGCTTGGGCGATATCGGAATTGGACCTGCAACCGGTCTATCTCAACTTTGCCGAGAACGGACACTTGATGGTGACCGGCCGACGCGAATGTGGGCGGACCACGACGCTGGCCACCATCATGTCCGAGATTGGCCGGCTGTATGCGCCGGGAGCCAGCAGCGCACCGCCGCCGCCGGCGGAGAAGCCGTCTGCTCAGGTCTGGCTGGTCGACCCGCGCCGTCAGCTGCTGACCGCCCTGGGCTCCGAATACATGGAGAAGTTCGCCTACAACCTCGACGGCGTCCAGGCGATGATGGGCGAGCTGGCCGCGGTGTTGGCCGGACGTGAGCCACCGCCCGGTTTGTCGGCAGCGGAGCTGTTGTCGCGATCGTGGTGGAGCGGCCCGGAGATCTTCCTGATCGTCGACGACATCCAGCAGCTGCCGCCAGGTTTCGATTCGCCGCTGCACAAGGCCGCTCCCTGGGTGACCAGGGCCGCGGATGTCGGGCTGCATGTGATCGTCACCCGCACCTTCGGTGGCTGGTCGTCTGCGGGTAGCGACCCGATGCTGCGGGCACTGCACCAAGCGAATGCGCCATTGCTGGTGATGGACGCAGACCCCGACGAGGGCTTCATTCGCGGCAAGATGAAGGGCGGTCCGCTGCCCCGCGGTCGCGGGTTGCTGATGGCCGAGGACACCGGGGTGTTCGTTCAGGTCGCCGCGACCGAGGTGCGGCGCTAGTCCGTCACGGAATCTCTACCGTGTCGGCGTCAAGGTCGACGCATCGAAGCCTGCCGTTCGTCGGTCTCGAGGGCCTCGCAGCAGTGTGGGCGCCTGGCGGAGAGTCACGTTCAATTATTTAATTTGGCCCGTCTCTTAAGCGAATTGACGGTTACAGCCGGGTTTACAGAATGCGTCAGCAACCCCGCGTACTGTCAATTGCTCGGGGCAATGATCGCAAGTTCTTGCAGGTAGATAGTCCCTGCGTGCCCCCGCTCCGTAAAGACGGGGTGACCTATAGATGAACAATGGTTAGCCCCAAATTAGCCACTAATGAATAGTTGGCGTTGCGCGCGGCGTGGCGCGGTGCGGCCATCTAATCTCGCTACCGAGCGATGTTGTTGACGCAGGTTATCGAGGCAAAATGCGCATTTCGTTCGTGGCACACAGAAACGCCGATGGCAGTGTCGCTAAAGGTCCAGGCATCGGCTCAGGGGTAGCAACCGAAACGGCACCAGCCCGCCAAGAAAGGGCGGTGGTTGCCGCCGAGCTTTCGACAGCCAGGTGTGACCACTTCGCGAAGATGCCGCGGGTGCCGTACGCCGTAGCAAAAGCAGTCATCGCGATTTCGGGCAGTTAAAGGGGGACAAGGAGGATGGTGTTCGACTTCGGGGCGTTA
>NZ_JCALDF010000057.1:0-12102 GCF_059812725.1 Mycobacterium sp. NGS41 | reverse complement strand
ACCTATCGCGAACTTGATGAGGCCTCCAATCGGTTGGCCCACCTGCTGGCCGGACATGGAGCCCGCCCCGGCCAATGCGTAGCGCTGTTGTCCTCCCGCTCGGCCGAGGCCATCACCGCCATCGTCGCCATCCTCAAAACCGGCGCCGCCTACCTCCCCATCGACCCGGTGGTGCCGGCGGCACGCATCGACTTCTTGCTCGGTGACGCCGCCCCGATCGCGGCAGTCACGACGGCGGGCCTGCGGTCGCGGCTGGATGGGCATGACCTGCCGGTCATCGATATCGAAGAACCCGCCCTCGACAGCCAGCCCAGCACGGCACTACCGCCGCCGGCCGCCGACGACATTGCCTACCTCATCTACACCTCGGGCACCACTGGCGTCCCCAAGGGCGTTGCCATCGCCCACCGCAACGTCATCCAACTGCTGGAAGCAATGGACGCCAGGATGGAACTGGCCGAACAGGTGTGGTCGCAGTGGCATTCCCTGGCCTTCGACGTCTCGGTGTGCGAGATGTGGGGCGCGCTGTTGTACGGCGGGCGGCTGGTGGTGGTTCCCGAGTCGGCGGCCCGCGCACCCGAGGATTTCCACGCTTTGCTGGCCGCTGAGCAAGTGAGCGTGTTGAGCCAGACTCCGTCGGCGTTTTACGCGCTGCAAACCGCTGACTCGCTCGCAGCCGAGCGGGGCGAGCGGCTCAAGCTGCAGACCGTGCTGTTTGCCGGGGAAGCGCTGGAACCCCATCGTCTCGCGACCTGGCTGAGCAGTTACCCGCAATCACCGCGGCTGCTCAACTTGTATGGCACCACCGAGACGACGGTGCATGCGTCGTTCAGGGAGATTGTCGACGACGACGCGGTCAACAATTCCAGCCCCATCGGGGTGCCGCTGGCCCATCTCGCCTTCTTCGTCTTGGACGGGTCGTTGCGGGTGGTGCCGCCCGGCGTGGTCGGCGAGCTGTATGTCGCCGGCACCGGCGCCGGCTATGGGTATGTCGGTCGCCCGGGACTGGCCGCGTCGCGGTTTGTGGCGTGTCCGTTCGGGACCCAGGGTCAGCGGATGTATCGGACCGGCGACCTGGTGCGGTGGGATGCCGACGGGCAGCTCGTGTATCTGGGACGCGCGGACGATCAGGTCAAGATCCGCGGGTATCGCATCGAACTCGGTGAGGTTCAGGCGGCGCTGGCCGGTGTGGACGGGGTGGATGAGGCGACGGTGATCGCCCGCGAGGACCGCCCGGGCGACAAACGCCTGGTCGGCTATCTGACCGGGACAGCAGACCCGGCCAAAGTGCGCAGCGCGCTGGCCGAGCGACTCCCGGCGTACATGGTGCCGGCCGCGGTGGTGGTTATCGAAGCGCTGCCGTTGACACCCAACGGCAAACTCGACAAACGGGCCCTGCCTGCCCCGGAGTATCAGGACGCCGGAGATTATCGCGCTCCCACCCACGCCGTCGAGGAGATCCTCGCCGGCATCTACGCCCAGGTACTCGGCGTCGAGCGGGTCGGTGTCGACGACTCCTTCTTCGACCTGGGTGGGGATTCCTTGTCGGCGATGCGGGTGATCGCGGCGGTCAACAAATCTTTCAACACCGGCGTTGCGGTGCGGGCATTGTTCGAGGCGCCCACTGTTGCCCAGTTGGCGCCTTTGATCGGTGCCGGTGGGGGCGGGCTGGAGCCGTTGGTTCCGGTCGAGCGGCCGGCGGTGGTGCCGTTGTCGTTTGCGCAGAACCGGTTGTGGTTCATCGATCAGTTCCAGGGCCCGTCCCCGGTGTACAACATGCCGGTGGCGCTGCGGCTGGGCGGGCGCCTTGATGCCGACGCGCTGGGCCAAGCCCTGGCCGACGTGGTGGGCCGACACGAGAGCCTGCGCACGCTGTTTTCGGCGGTCGAGGGGACTCCCCAGCAGCTGGTGGTCCCGGTCGAGCAGGCCGACTTTGGTTGGCAGGTCATCGATGCCGCCGGCTGGCCCGCTGCCCGGCTGGAGGAGGCCGTCGGCGCGGTGGTGCGTCACCCGTTTGACTTGGCGTCCGAGATCCCTTTGCAGGCAAAGCTTTTCCGAATTGCCGCCGATGAGCATGTGTTGGTGGCGGTGGTACACCACATCGCTGCCGACGGTTGGTCGCTCGGGCCGCTGGTCGGTGACCTGGGTGTGGCCTATGCCAGCCGGTGTGCCGATGAAGCCCCGGCCTGGGCACCGCTGGCGGTGCAGTATGTCGACTACACGCTGTGGCAGCGCGAACAGCTGGGCGAACTGCAGGATCCGGGCAGCCGGATCGCCGGGCAGCTGGCCTACTGGGAAGACACCCTGGCCGGGATGCCCGAACAGGTGCAGTTGCCCACCGACCGGCCGTACCCCGCGGTTGCCGATCAGCGGGGTGCCAGTGTGACGGTGGACTGGCCGGCCGAGCTGCAGACGCGGGTGCGCGAGGTGGCTCGCGAGCACGATGCGACCAGCTTCATGGTCATGCAGGCCGCCCTGGCGGTGCTGCTGTCCAGGATCAGTGGGAGCAGCGACGTAGCGGTCGGGTTCCCGATCGCCGGTCGGCGCGACCCCGCGCTCGATGAGCTGGTCGGGTTCTTCGTCAACACCTTGGTGCTGCGCATCGACCTGTCCGGTGACCCCACCGTCGACGAATTGCTGGCGCAGGTCCGAGAGCGCAGCCTGGCCGCCTACGAGCACCAAGACGTGCCCTTCGAGGTGCTGGTGGATCGGCTCAAACCCACCCGAAACCTGGCCCATCACCCGCTGGTGCAAGTGGGGCTGACCTGGCAGAACAATCAGCCCGCGAAGCTGAGTCTGGGTGATCTGCAAGTCAACCCGCTGCCGGTCGAAACCCACACCGCCCGCATGGATTTGGTGTTTTCCCTGCTCGATCGCTGGACCGAGGACGGCCAGCCCGCCGGCATCGGCGGGGAGGTGGAATTCCGCACCGACGTGTTCGACGCGGAAACCGTCGAAGCGCTGATCGAGCGCTTGCGGCGGGTGGTAGTGGCAATCACCGCGGAGCCGGAGCCGCAATCATGACGGCCCGATCGGGGCAGCGGTTGTCGTCGATCGATCTGCTCGGCGACGACGAGCAGGTTCAGCTGGACAGCTGGGGTAATCGCGCGGTCTTGACCCAACCGGCGAAGGAAGCAGTGTCGGTACCGGCGATGTTCGCCGCGCACGTCACGCGTGCCCCCGATGCGGTGGCGATGAACTTCGACGGCCAGGCCATGACCTATCGCGAGCTCGATGACGCCGCCAACCGGCTGGCGCACCTGCTGGCCGGACACGGAGCCCGCCCCGGACAATCGGTGGCGCTGCTGCTGGAGCGCTCAGCTCAAGCGGTTGTGGCGATTTTCGCGGTGCTCAAGACCGGCGCCGCCTATCTGCCGATCGACCCCGCGCATCCCGACGCGCGAATCGAATTCATGCTGGCCGATGCCGCACCGATAGCCGCGATCACCAGCACCGCGCTGGCCGACCGGCTAGACGGGCGCGACGTGCCGATCATCGATGTCAACAACGACCGAGACGCCGACGCCAGCGCCGGCGCCGTGTTGTCGGCGCCCGCGCCCGACGATGTTGCGTACCTGATTTACACCTCGGGTACTACAGGTGTCCCCAAGGGCGTGGCCATCACCCATCACAACGTGACCCAGCTGATCGGATCGCTGGATGCCGGCCTGCCGAATCCGGGGGTGTGGCCACTGTGTCACTCCCTGGCCTTCGACGTATCGGTGTGGGAGATCTTCGGTCCGCTGTTGCGCGGTGGGCGACTGGTGGTGGTGCCCGAGTCGGTGGTCAGCTCGCCCGAAGACTTCCACGACGTGCTGGTTGGCGAAGGCGTCAGCGTGTTCACCCAGACCCCCTCCGCGGTCGGAATGCTGGCCCCTGAGGGGTTGGAGTCGGTCGCATTGGTGATGGCAGGTGAGGCTTGCCCCAGTGAGGTGGTGGATCGGTGGGCCCCGGGGCGGGTGATGGTCAATGCCTACGGCCCCACCGAGACGACGATGTGCGTGGCGATCAGTGCGCCGTTACAGGCGGGATCGACGGGCGTCGTGCCGATCGGTTCGGCGGTGCCCGGCGCGGCGCTGTTTGCGCTGGACAAGTCGTTGCGGCCGGTACCGGTCGGGGTGGCCGGCGAGTTGTATGTGGCCGGTCGTGGTGTGGCGTGCGGATACGTGGGCCGGGCTGGGTTGACCGCGTCGCGGTTTGTGGCCTGCCCGTTCGGCGGGCACGGAACACGCATGTACCGCACCGGAGATCGAGTGCGCTGGCGCGCCGACGGACAGTTGCAGTATCTGGGCCGTGCCGACGAACAGGTCAAGATTCGCGGGTATCGCATCGAGCTGGGCGAGATCCAGGCGGCGCTGACCGGGCTGGACGGGGTGGAGCAGGCGGCGGTGATCGCCCGCGAAGATCGCCCGGGCGACAAGCGCCTGGTCGGTTATGTCATCGGCACCGCCGACCCGGACAAGATCCGTGCCGAGCTCGCCGAGCGGCTCCCTTCATATATGGTCCCGGCTGCGGTCGTAGCCGTCCCGGCGCTGCCGTTGACATCCAACGGCAAACTCGACACCCGCGCCCTGCCGGCACCGGACTACCAGGAAGCCGACCACTATCGCGCCCCGGCCAGCCCCGTCGAAGACATCGTGGCCGGCATCTTCGCCCAGGTCCTCGGTCTGCAGCGGGTCGGCGTCGACGACTCGTTCTTCGACCTGGGCGGGGATTCCTTGTCGGCGATGCGGGTGATCGCTGCCGTCAACAAATCTTTCGATACCGGCCTTCCGGTACGGACCTTGTTCGAGACGCCCACGGTCGCTCGGTTGGCACCCCGTATCGGTGCGGGCGGGGATGGTCTGCAACCACTGGTGGCGCGTCCGCGGCCCGACGTGGTCCCGTTGTCGTTTGCCCAGAACCGGTTGTGGTTCCTGCATCAGTTGCAGGGACCCTCACCGGTCTACAACATGCCGGTGGCGTTGCGGCTGAGCGGCCGCCTTGACGCTGACGTGTTGGCTGCGGCATTGGCCGATGTGGTGGGCCGCCACGAGAGCCTGCGCACGCTGTTTCCGGCGGTCGAGGGGAGACCCCAGCAGCTGGTGGTGCCGGCCGAAGAGGCCGAATTCGGTTGGCAGGTCATCGATGCCGCCGACTGGCCAGTCAGCCGGCTGGAGGACGCCGTCGGGACCGCGGCGCGGTACACGTTCGACCCGGCGAGCGAGATCCCGTTGCGGGCCCAGCTTTTCCGGGTCGCGGACGATGAGCATGTGCTGGTGGCGGTGGTGCACCACATCGCCGCCGACGGCTTGTCGTTGACTCCACTGGTGCGCGACCTCGGCACGGCGTATGCCAGCCGGTGCGCGGGTGAAGTCCCGAGTTGGGCGCCGTTAGCGGTGCAGTATGTCGACTACACGCTGTGGCAGCGCGACCAGTTCGGTGACCTGCAGGATCCGGACAGTCGTATCGCCGGTCAGCTGGCCTATTGGCGGGATGTGCTGGCTGACATGCCCGAGCGGCTGCAGCTGCCCACCGACCGGCCCTACCCGCCGGTGGCCGATCAGGCCGGGGCCAACGTCGTGGTGGACTGGCCGGCCGAGCTGCAGGCACGGGTGCGCGAGGTCGCCGGTGCGCACAAGGCGACCAGTTTCATGGTGATGCAGGCCGCGTTGGCAGTGCTGCTATCCACGCAGAGCGCCAGCAGCGATGTGGCGGTGGGTTTTCCGATCGCCGGGCGGCGCGACCCCGCGCTCGATGAGCTGGTCGGCTTCTTCGTCAACACCTTGGTGTTGCGAGTTGACCTCTCCGGCGACCCCACGGTTGCCGAATTGCTGGCCCAGGTGCGACAGCGCAGCCTGGCCGCCTACGAGCATCAAGACGTGCCCTTCGAGGTGCTGGTGGAGCGGCTCAAGCCGACCCGGTCCTTGACCCATCACCCGCTGGTGCAGGTGCTGTTTGCCTGGCAGAACTGGCTGGACTGGCAGGACACCGACTCCGACGCCGGGTTGGCCTTAGGCGACTTGCAGGTCACGCCGCTGCGAGCGGATACCCACACCGCCCGCATGGATCTGACTTTTTCGTTGGCCGAGCGCTGGAGCGAGGCGGGTGAGCCCGCCGGCATCGGCGGTGAGGTGGAATTCCGCACCGATGTGTTCGACGCCGCCACTGTCGAGGCGCTGATCGAACGGCTGCGAAAGGTGTTGGTGGCCATCACCGCCGATCCGGGGCGGCGGCTCTCGTCGATGGACCTCATCGATAAGGATGAGCGCGCCGAGCTGGACAGGATCGGCAACCGGGCGGCGTTGGCCCGGCCGGTAGCGGCCGCGCGGTCGATTCCGGCGTTGTTCGCTGCGCAAGTGGCGCGTGCGCCGGAGGCGGTGGCGCTGACTTTTGACGGCCACGCCATGACCTACCGCGAGCTGGACGAGGCGTCTAACCGGCTGGCGCATGTATTGGCCGACTGTGGTGTGAGTCCGGGGCAGCGGGTGGCCCTGCTGCTAGAGCGCTCAGCCCAAGCTGTGGTGGCGATTATGGCGATCCTCAAGACCGGTGCAGCCTATATGGCGATCGATCCGGCGCATCCGGTGGCGCGGATGCAGTTCATGGTTGACGATGCCGCGCCGGTCGCGGCGATTACCACGGCCGGGTTGGCCGATCGGCTGGATGGGCGCGGGTTGGTGGTCATCGATGCCGACGATCCCGGCATCGACGGCTATGCGTGCACAGGCTTACCCGCGCCGGGCGCCGACGATGTGGCTTATTTGATCTACACCTCGGGCACGACCGGGGTGCCCAAGGGCGTCGCGGTCGCCCACCAGAACGTGACGTGGTTGTTGGAGGTCTTGGACGCCGACCTGGATCTGTCGCCCGGACAGGTGTGGACGCAGTGTCATTCGCTGGCCTTCGATTTCTCGGTGTGGGAGATCTTCGGCGCCCTGCTGCACGGCGGGCGGCTGGTGGTGGTGCCCGACGCGGTGGTCCGTTCTCCGGAAGACCTGCATGCCTTGCTGGTCACCGAGCAGGTCGGCCTGTTGAGTCAGACTCCGTCGGCGTTTTATGCGTTGCAGACCGCTGATGCGCTGCGGCCCGAGGTGGGGCATGAGCTGACCCTTGATGCGGTGGTGTTCGGCGGTGAAGCCTTAGAGCCGCAACGTCTTCGGGGTTGGCTGGAAAACCATCCGGTGTCGCCGCGGATGATCAACATGTACGGCATCACCGAGACGACGGTGCACGCCTCGTTCCGAGAGATCGTCGACAGCGACCTGGACAGCAATGTCAGCCCGATCGGGGTGCCGTTGGCACATCTGGGCTTTTTTGTGCTCGACGGGTGGTTGCGGCCGGTGCCGGTCGGGGTGGTTGGTGAGTTGTATGTGGCCGGTCGTGGTGTGGCCCATGGGTATGCGGGCCGCGGCGGGCTGACCGCGACGCGGTTTGTGGCGTGCCCGTTCGCCGACGCTGGGGACGTTGGGACCCAGGGACACCGCATGTATCGCACCGGCGACCTGGTGTCGTGGGGTGCCGATGGGCAGTTGCGGTATCTGGGCCGTGCGGATGAGCAGGTCAAGATCCGTGGGTTCCGCATCGAGCTGGGTGAAATCCAGGCGGCGTTGGCGGGCCTGAAGGGTGTTCAGCACGCGGTGGTGATCGCCCGCGAGGACCGCCCCGGCGATAAGCGTCTGGTGGGGTATGTGACCGGGACCGCGGATCCGGTCGCGGCGCGCGCGGAACTGGCCGAACGGCTTCCGTCGTATATGGTTCCGGCCGCGATCGTGCTGCTCGACACGCTGCCGTTGACGGTCAACGGCAAGCTCGACACCCGCGCCTTGCCGGCACCGGAGTACCAGGAGGTCGACCACTACCGGGCCCCGGCCAGCGCGGTCGAAAAAATCCTGGCCGGCGTCTACGCCCAGGTGCTCGGACTGGAGCGGGTGGGGGCCGACGAGTCGTTCTTCGAGCTGGGCGGGGACAGCATTTTGTCGATGCAGGTGGTGGCCCGGGCCCGGATGGCCGGGGTGGTGTGCCGCCCGCGCGACATCTTCGTCGAGCAGACCGTGGCCAGGCTGGCCCGGGTGGCCCGGGTCGCCGAGCGGTCCTGGGCGGCCGTCGCGGCAGGCAGTCTGGTCGACAAGGGTGCCGAGAAGTTGGTGGCCACCCCGATCATGCGCTGGCTGCAGAGCCTGGATGGCCCGACGGATCAGTTCAACCAGACGGTGGTGGTGCAGGCCCCTGCCGGCGTGAACGAGGCCGACGTGGTGGTGGTGTTGCAGGCGCTGCTGGATCGGCATGGCATGTTGCGGCTGCGGGTGGAAGACGACGTCACGTCGGATTGGTTGCTGCAGGTGCCCGAGTCCGGGTCGGTGGATGCCGGGGGTTGTCTGCAGTCGGTGGACGTGTTGTCCGAGGAGGCAGTGGCGCAGGCCCGGTCGCGGTTGAATCCGTCGGCCGGGGTGATGCTGAGCGCGGTGTGGGCAACCTCCGCCAACCAGTTGGCGTTGATCGTTCACCATCTGGCCGTCGATGGGGTGTCGTGGCGAATCCTGTTGGAAGACCTCAACATCGCCTGGGCCCAGCATCGCAGTGGTCAGCCGGTGGCGTTGTCGGCAGACGGGACGTCGTTTGCCCAATGGGCCGCGCTGCTGGCTGAGTATGCGCGTACCCCCGAGGTGGTGGAGCAGGCCGAGGTGTGGCGGCAGGTGGCGGACACCCCGGCGATGTTGCCGCCGGTGCGTCCGGACCTCGACACCTATGCCAGTGCTGGGCAGTTGTCGGTGGAGCTGGATGCCGAGACGACGCGGATGCTGTTGGGTGAGGTGCCCGCGGCGTTTCACGCCGGCGTGCATGACATCTTGTTGATCGCGTTCGGCTTCGCGTGTGCGGAGTTCCTGGGCGCTGGGGCGGCTCCGGTCGGTATCGACGTCGAGGGCCATGGGCGTTACGAGGAACTCGATCCCGAGGTGGACTTGTCGCGCACGGTGGGGTGGTTCACCACCAAGTACCCGGTGTCGTTGGACGTGGGTGGCTTGTCGTGGGCGCAGGTGGTCGCAGGCGAGGCCGCGCTGGGGACGGTGATCAAAGACGTCAAAGAGCAACTGCGGGCCCTGCCGGAAGGTTTGACCTATGGGCTGCTGCGCTACCTGAATTCCAAGGTGGACCTCGACGGGGCCGACCCGCCGATCGGCTTCAACTATCTGGGACGGCTGGGTGCCGCGGCGGCCGAGCTCTCCGAGGAGTTCTGGCGAGTCAGCCACGACGGCCTGGCAGTGGCCAGCGCCAGCGCGGCCATTCCGCTGTCGCTCGCACACACCGTGGAGCTCAACGCCAGCACGGTCGACACCGACAGCGGCCCGCACTTGCAGGCGAACTGGACGTGGGCGCCCTCGGCCGTCGATCACGCGCAGGTGAGCCGGTTGAGCCGGTTGTGGTTCGAGGCGCTGGCCGGTATCTGCGTGCATGTGCGCCGCGGTGGCGGTGGGTTGACCCCGTCTGACATCGCACCCGCCCGGCTGAACCAGCAGCAGATTGACGAGCTGTGCCGGCAATACCCCGTCGCTGACCTGCTCCCGCTGACCCCGCTGCAACAGGGACTGCTGTTTCACGCCAGCGTCGCGCAAGGATCCGGCGACGATGCCTATGCCGTGCAACTGGATACCGCTGTCGTTGGCCCGCTCGACGAAGTCCGGCTGCGCGAGGCGGTGCACGCCGTGGTCAAGCGGCATCCCAACCTGGCCGCGCGGTTCCTCTCGCAGTTCGACGAGCCGGTGCAGATCATCCCGACCGATCCCGTTGCGCCGTGGCGGTATATCGAACTAGACCGCGGCGCCGTCGACGTCGAGGAGCAGATGCAGCGGGAGTGCGCGGCCGAACGCGCCGCGGTCTGCGACCTCGCCGCCGAGTCGGCTTTTCGGGCAGCTGTGATCCGCACCGGACCCGACCGCTACCGGATAGTGCTGACTTTCCACCACATCTTGATGGATGGCTGGTCGTTGCAGATCCTGCTGCAGGAGATCTTCGCCGGCTATTTCGGACATCGGCTGCCCGCTGCGGTGCCCTATCGCCGGTTCGTGGCTTGGCTGGCCGATCGAGATCGCGATGCCGCCCGCGCGGCGTGGCGTGAGGTGTTGGCCGGTTTCGACACGCCCACCCTGATAGCTCCGCCGGATCGATTGGGCCTGGGGCAGCGCGACGCTCTGTCGTTCCGGGTGCCCGAGGAGACCAGCCGCGCCGTGGGCGAGCTGGCGCGTTCGCGCCACACCACGGTCAGTACCGTGCTGCACGGCGCCTGGGCACACCTGCTGATGTGCCTGACCGGGCACCACGACGTGGCCTTCGGCGCCGTGGTCTCGGGTAGACCCGACGAGGTGACCGGCGCGGAGTCCATGGTGGGTCTGTTGATCAACACCGTGCCGGTGCGCGCGAACAGCACCCCGGCGACCACCGTCGCAGAACTGCTCGCGCAGCTGCAAAGCGCCCACAACGACACCCTTGAACACCAGCATCTGGCGCTGAGCGACATTCACCGCATCACCGGCCATCACCAGTTGTTCGACACCGTTTTCGTGTACGAGAACTACCCGACCGACGCCACCGCGTCGTTGGGCCTCGGCGGGTTGGTCATCGACGGGGTCACCAACCGCGACCTCTACCACTACCCGCTCACGATCCAAGCCGTTCCGGGCCGCGAAATCGAGCTTCGCATCCAATTCCGTACGGATCTGTTCGACGCGTCCAGCATCGAAGCGCTGATGACGCGATTCAACCGGGCGCTGGCAATGATGACGGCCGACCCCGCCCGGCGACTGTCGTCGATCGATGTGGTGGGTGAGGGTGACGTGGTGTCGAGCCAGCCGGCCGACGCGACGGTGTCCGCACCCGAACACCCCGAAGCCGGTCAGGGTTATTGCGCCCCAACCACTCTGGTCGAGCAGCTGTTGGCGGGCATCTACGCGCAGGTGCTGGGGATAGACCGGGTCGGAGTTGACGAGTCCTTTTTCGACCTGGGCGGGGATTCGCTTTCAGCGATGCGGGCAATCGCCGCGGTGAACGCGGCCCTCGATATCCAGCTCGCAGTGGCCACCCTGTTCGACGCACCGACTGTCAGAACTTTGAGTAAGCACCTGCACAGCGTGCCGGCCTGGGAGAAGAAAGTCCCGCAGTGACTCGAGTCAGGCGTCGGTAAGCACGGGGCCTGCTACCACATGCAGGGCACCAGACGACTGCGAACCTTCTGCGTGTATTCGCGGTATCCGGCCAGTTCTTCCCGCAGCAGCTTCTCCTCGTCGCGGATGCGCCAGGCAAGCACCAGAAGGCCGGTTACGAGGAAGACCAGTCCCCAGTAGGAGCCGAGCGCAAGGGGGATGCCGACCAGCAGAATCACATTGCCGGTGTACATGGGATGGCGGACCAGTCCGTACAGGCCGGTGGAGATGAGCTCCTGGCCCTCCTCCACCCGGATGGTTGCGGCCGCATGGTTGTTCTGAATGACGACTAGCATCATCACGCTCAGTCCAACGGCAACCAGGACATCCCCAACCAAACAGACCGTCGTTGGCACTCGCGACCAGCCGAAGCGATGGTCTAGGGCGCTGACCACAATCATCGCCGCCAGCGACAACCACGAGCTGGCCATGACGACTTTCTGCGCCGGTCGGGTCTCCGCGGTCGGGCCCCCACGCATCCGCCGCTCAAGCGCAACAGGATTCGTGCGCAGCAGGTAGATGCCCAAGATCCATCCCGGAAGCATGAACACGGGCAGGAAAACCCACGCTTGCCAGTAGTTGAAGGTGAACGCAGCTGAAAACAGCAGCAAGCCGAACACGACGGGCTCAATTAGCCCTAAAGCCAACATTTTTGGAAGGCTTACCACGATTCTCCGTTCCGTCGGCGGCCGCACGTCTTCAGCGCCGTCACGCGGCTTCCGGCGTTAGTCTTTCGCACACCAGCCCCGCTAGTCCGCGGATGGTGCCGATGTTGGCGAGGTCGGTGGGGGTGATGCGGATTCCTGTTTCGGTCTTGATGCGGGTGCATAGTTCCAGGGCGCCCAGCGAGTCAACGCCGCACTCGGAGAGTGGTCGGTCGGGGTCGATGTTGCGCCGTAGTAGCAGGCTGACTTGGTCGGAGATG
>NZ_JCALDF010000056.1:0-13904 GCF_059812725.1 Mycobacterium sp. NGS41 | reverse complement strand
TCGCCGCGAGATTTGATGGCGGCGACCCGCTGCGCCCGGCTTCGCCGCGCTTGCGATCGCCGCGGTTATTTCCGGCGCACGGTGCGCTGCACGCCGCGCATTTTCCCGGCGTTGGGCAGCGGCCCCTTGGGCAACGCGCCGGCACCGGCCCGCGACCCCAGCGCGGCCAGCCGCGACTCCAACGAGTCGATCTGCTTGGTGTTGATGTTGGCCGGGAGACGGGTGAGATGGCGCTCCAGCCTGGCCAGCGAAACCTCGCCGTCGCCGTTGCCGACGACGATGTCGTAGATCGGCACTTCGCCGACCAGCCGCGCGGTGCGCTTCTTCTCTTGAGCCAGCAGCGGTTTGACCCGGTTCGCCGATCCCTCGCCGACCAATATGACGCCCGGCCGGCCGAGTACCCGGTGCACGACGTCGAAGTGGCCGGTCCCGGCCACGCCCGGGGTCACCCGCCACTTGCCACGCAAATTGTCGAGGACCCACGCCGCCGCGCCGGTTTGGCCCTCGGCCTGCCGGTACACGCTGCGCTGAGCGCGGCGGGTGAAGATGATGAACGCCACTAGGGCACCCAGCACGACGCCGAACACGATCATCAAGATCATCGTGAACAACCCGCCGGCCCATACGCCGACCGCCGACGATATCCCCGCGACCAGCACGAATGCGCCGATCATGTACGGCAGCAGCCGCTTGTCCTCTTTGCGCTGCGTGGTGAACATCTGCCACATCTGCGCGCGTCGCTCCCGGCCGGCGGCCTTGGCGGCGGCCTTCGCCGCTGCTCTGGCGGCCTTGTTCTCGGCGGCGGTTCGGGGTTTAGCCATAGTCACCAAGGATAGTTGCGGTCAGCGCGGGGCCGAGGCGCGGTGGCGGGCCGCGGCCTGCTCGTAGAGCCGACCCGCCCGGTACGACGACCGCACCAGCGGCCCGGCAAGCACCCCGGCGTAGCCAAGCCCCTCGGCGTATTCCGCGTACTCGACGAACTCCTCGGGCGGTATCCAGCGCTCGACTGGGTGGTGGCGCGTCGACGGCCGCAGATATTGGGTGATGGTGACGATGTCGCAGCCCGCATTGCGCAGGTCGACCAGGGCCGTGCGCACCTCGTCGGGGGTTTCGCCCAGGCCGAGGATCAGGTTGCTCTTGGTGACCAGGCCGAAGTTCCGCGCGGCGGTGAGCACGTCCAGGCTGCGCCGGTAGGTGAACGCAGGCCGGATCCGCTTGAAGATGCGGGGCACGGTTTCGACGTTGTGCGCCAACACTTCTGGGTGTGTTTCGAAGACCTCGTTCAGCCGGACAGGCTCGCCGTTGAAGTCGGGAATCAACAACTCGACACCGGTGGCCGGGTTGAGCTCTTTGATGGCACGTACGGTCTCCGCATAGAGCCAGGCCCCGCCGTCGGGCAGGTCGTCGCGTGCGACGCCGGTGATGGTGGCGTAGCGCAGGCCCATCGTTTGCACACTCTCGGCGACCCGCCGCGGCTCGTCGCGATCCAGGGCGGCGGGCTTGCCGGTGTCGATCTGGCAGAAGTCGCAGCGACGGGTGCACTGATCGCCGCCGATCAGGAAGGTGGCTTCCCGGTCCTCCCAGCATTCGAAGATATTGGGGCAGCCGGCCTCTTCGCACACCGTGTGCAGACCCTCCCGACGGACCAGGCTCTTCAGCTGGGTGTACTCCGGTCCCATCCGAGCACGGGTCTTGATCCACGGCGGCTTGCGCTCGATCGGCGTCTGCGCGTTGCGCACCTCCAGGCGCAGCAGTTTGCGGCCTTCGGGAGCCCCCCACGCCGGCAAAGTCACGGTGTCGATGCTACGCGGGCAGGCCTGACCGGCTGCCAGCTCAGGACGAGGCGGCCGTCCAGGGCGTCGCAGACGGCGTCGGCTACCGCCTCGCGTACGTCGTCGACGGTGACCGCGCGGCCCAGTTGGGCCGTCAACGACGTCACCCCGGCATCGGTGATGCCGCACGGCACGATGCCGGTGAACGCATCCAGATCACAGTCGCAGTTGAGCGCGAACCCGTGCAGCGTCGTGGCACGCGACACCCGAACTCCGATGGCGGCGACCTTGCGCGCCCGTCGGCCAGGAACCCAGACTCCGGAGCGGCCGTCGACCCGGCCCGCGTCCAGGCCCAGGTCGGAGCACACCTTGATCAGCGATTCCTCAAGGCGCCGAACGTAATTGACCACGTCCAGCGGTTCGGCCAGCCCGATGATTGGATAGCCGACCAGTTGCCCGGGACCATGCCAGGTGATTTTGCCGCCGCGATCGGTGTCGATGACATCTGCGACGCCAGCGCCGCTAACCGGCCGTTCGTGCGGCTCGGTGCGCCGTCCGGCGGTATAGACACTCGGGTGTTCGAGCAATAGCAGTGTGTCGGGGCCGCCGGCGACGCGGGCGTCGGCCAAGTCGCGCTGCAATTGCCAGGCGGTGTTGTAGTCGATCGTTCCAAGTTGGCGGACGTCGATCGCGGTCGGTGCCGACCGGATGGAGCTCATGCCTGTGAGGTTACTCGGGTGGGCGTGAGGGACCTCAGCGGTCTGAAATCCCTGGTTTCACAATCGTTTCCGGGCGACGGTTTTGTCGGTGCCTGCCTCTAGGTTTGACACTATGGACCGGGAGAGATCACCGCGGCATACGATGCGCTCGATGCTGCGGTCGATCGTGTGCTCGGGCTGGATTTCGAGGCGCTGACCACCCCGGAGTGGTTGGCATTGCTGGACCGCAACGAGCGGGTGCGCCGATGGCTCCCCGCGGCCGAGCATCCGCTGATCAATCTGCTAGCCAGCCAAGCCACTCCCGAAGAGTTGGGCGGCAAATTGGCCCATGCGATCGCGAGTGGGCGTTGATCAGCCGCGCGGAGGCCTCGAGGCGGGTCAAGGAGGCCGCCGATCTGGGGCCGCGGCGGGCACTCACCGGCCAACCTGTGGCGCCGGTGCTGACGGCCACCGCTGCAGCCCAAAGGCAAGGGAAACTGGGTAGCGGGCAGGTAGCGGTGATTCGCCGCTTCTGCTACACGCTGCCGCCGACCTGGCGCGCCATGGCAGTCAGTATGCGGAGGTCGCGGGCTCGCTCGCGCTCAATCCGGCGGACTAACGCGGAGGCCCGCCTGGAGTATCCGCAATTCAAGACTCAACAGCTCCGACCTCCGATTTATCAAGCCGGCCTCCAAATCGGAGATAGCGACAGCAAGGTGAAACAGCACTTCGTCGATGTCATAGCCGCCGTTGACACCGTTGGCAATGACCTCACGCAACGACTCGATCAGATCAGACGTGATCGGCATGCGGACGGGATCAGGATCAAGTTGCAGAACCGCCTCGAGCATCGAGATTCTCCTTCATTTGTCGTTAACGCTCCGAGCGTAGGAAACGGGCCCGCACCCGGCGAAAAGTATCAGGCTCACTCGTCTGGGCGCGGGCACCACGCGAGCGCGCTCGCTCGAGGCGTCGGATTCTTGAATCCCGTCGTCCGGCCAGTTGCGCTTTGCTAGAGTCCGATCGTGTAACGGAAGATTTCGCGGGATTATCCAAACATGGATGTTTTGCTAGCGATCGCCTTTGTCGCGTTTGCTGCCTGGGGCTCATATCGAATTGGCCGGTACATCCTCAAAGAGAGGTACTTCGCCAGCGAAGGGTTTTTAGCCCATAAGAACGCGATCGCATCTTTTGTTGCGGAGCACAACGAACTGGCCCACTACATTGCCGAGATGCGCAGCCGCGGATCGTTCGAACTTGGCGCGTCGTACACCGGCTCACACGCGCATCTGGCGTCGTTCCAGAACACCAGCTATTGGAATTACCGCCGAGATCGGAACCTGGCGAACTACCAGGCACCGAACGTCCATAACTGTTCGCTACAGGTCGTACGTAACGCCAGCGGCGATCCGCTGAAGTACGTGATGAAGTACTTCAACATCAAGGCGGACGAGGCCAACCTCGCCGACGTGGAGAAACTGGGCGACGACATCAGCCGGCTCGAAGAAGCCGTCTACAACCTGCAGCAGCGTGAGGTGAGCATCGCCAAATCGGTCAATCCGCCTGCATTCATCCTGAAGCACTACGCGGACGAGTTCATGAAGCACGTCGGAGTCGAGCTGTCGCCGATCACCGTTCCGTACCCGGTGTACATCTTTGAATACGTCAGCGCCGGTGGGAACAGTTCGCAGCGCACAACCGTCACGTTAAATACCCCGACGATCGACGCGCTCATCGAGACCCTTTCGCAGAAGATCCGCTGGAGAAAGAGTGCTGCTGGCCAGCGCGCCCTAGTGACCACTAGTCTGCGCAACTTCATAAAGGCGCGTGACAACCACACCTGCCGGTACTGCTCAGTGTCCCTCGCAGCGGAGCCTCATCTCCTTCTTGAGGTGGACCACGTAATCCCGGTCTCCAGGGGTGGAATGTCGACCCCGGATAATCTGCAGACTCTGTGCTGGCGATGCAACCGGACCAAGTCGAACAAGGTCCAGTCCGCCTGACCGTGCACGAGGTGCACGCCCGAGAACCCCTACCTCGGACAGAGATTGTGCTGCAACCGATTTCACGTCCACCGCTGTGTCGCACAGATCCATAGTTTGCGCCCGGCAGCATGCCGCGACTAACCTTCGCCGACAACCAGATAGCGCAACTGGACGGCTCGACGCTGACGGCCCGATCATCAACTCGCCGCAAGGCTTGAAGGCGCACCGGGCGGCGGCCCAGCTGCGGCAGCAGCGGATTACATTGGTGCGCCTGGTGGCTGCGCTGGGGTTGCCGACGGGTTTGGTTGAGGAGTCTGCGAAGCGTCGGCGCCGGTCGGCGCGTGGCGTGTATCAGGCGAATGTGGGCGCCCCGTGAGACGCGGCGGGCCGGTCGAGGAGGTCGACCCGGTGGCCGCCGCGGCCGCGCTGGCCCGATGAGCCGTTCGACCCTGAGCCGCTGCTGACGTTCGACGGCCGGTCTGTGTCGTGGCGGCAGTTGGGGAAGCTGCAGGCGGACCGGCGGCGCCAATTTGCCAATTTAAGATCCGCATCCGCGCTTTCGGATCCTGTTTCTGGATCCTGTTTCTGGATCCCAAAGTTGGATCCTTGACGCGGACCCAATCGTCTGGCATCCTGGTCCGGCCGGGAAAGATCCCGACAACCGCGCCGAGTTTGGTAGCTCCCTACACCCCCGCGGCGCGCGTAAGCAAGTAGGGAAGAAATGGGTTTTCAAAATGGAAACCGAGTTCCGAAACACATTTGAGTGCCCCGTCGTGGAAATGACCACGGTCACCAACCATTCGATGGTGGTCGGGGTCATCTCGGCCGGGGCCTTGGCCGACCTATATGTCGTGCCTCGCCGGGATTCCAGGAATAAGACTGGTTACCAACGCGAAGTAAGTGTCGCGCGGGTCAACAAGTTGGTGAAAGATCTGCGGACCCGCCGTGTCGACCTTCCGACGCTGATCCTGGTCAACCTACGCGAGTTCGACCAAAACCGTCACCTGGTACGGGGCGAGGACGGCACCCTCAAGCTCGTATTGCGCGAGCGCGACAACCTCTACGTCGTCGACGGTCAACACCGCGTCGAGGCACTGTCTCGGCTATTAGAAGAGGACTACGAGAGGTGGGCCAACGTCCAGGTACCTGTTGGCTGCCTGCTGGGCGCAAAGGAGCGCGACGAGATTCGCGTGTTCTACGTCGTCAACAGCACCGCCAAGAGCGTCCGCACAGATCTCGCGTACGACCTCTTGAAGCAACAAGCCGAATGCGACCCGGTGGTCATGGAGGGGCTCACCGAGACAGGCGAGACCTGGAAAGTCCGTGGCCAGCAGCTCGTCGAGGACCTCGAAAAGGCCACGCCGATCTGGCGTGGTCGGGTGCGGTTCCCAGGCGACCCGGCAGCTGAAACCACGATCGGGTCGGCCGGTCTGGTGAACTCGTTGAAGTCCATGCTGTCGACGCCGTACTTCGGAAACATCACCGAGCCCAATCAGGTCGCGATACTTTCTGCATTCTGGGAGGGCGTCCGCTCCGTGATTCCGGAGCCTTTCGCCGACCCGACCCGCTACGCGATACAGAAGTCGGTCGGTGTAATGGTCCTGCATGGCCTGTTGGTTTCGGTGTTGGAGTACATCCGTTCGACCGGCGAGTCGGTTTTGGAACCGGAGTCCTATAGCAAGGCCCTGGATAACGCGCTGACCAAGATCGAGGGCGACAGCCCGAACGGTGATGTTGTGCGCGGTGCGGAGTTCTGGTTGGCAGGCCGCGACGGCGCTGCAGGCATGTACTCCAGCAACGCGGGTCGTCGCGTCTTGACGGCGAAGCTGCGTTCGCTGCTACCCGACATCGAAGTCGAGTAACTGCGGCGAAGATCGCACCTGGTGGTGCGGCCCCTGGGTTTAGGCTCAGGGGCCGTATTCGTTTCAGGATTGGCCGACTGAAATGTATTTCAGCAATTCGCGGCCAGCCACGAACGAACGTTTTCCATCACCCGGAAAAATTGCTACGCGGCGGCAGAGAGCTTAATCGTGGTCGCGCCGGGCGGTGGCGTAGGCGAACGCCTCGCCGATGGTCTTGTGGTGGAACTGGAAACCGGCGCGCTCCAGCGCCGACGGGATGGCGCGCTGGCCGATGAGCAGCCCCTCGTCGGCGAACTCACCGAGTGCTGCCCGCACCGCGAAACCGGGCAGCGTCAACGGAGTCGGGCGGTTGACGGCGCGCCCGAAGGCGGTGGTGAACTCCGCGTTGGTAACCGGGGCCGGCCCGGTCATGTTGACCGGGCCGGACAGCGAGGGGTGCGAGATGGCGAACAGCAACGCGCGCACCTCGTCTTCCAGGCTGATCCACGACATGTATTGACGGCCACTGGCCAGTCGGGCCCCCAGCCCCGCCGAGAACAGCGGCCGCATCTTGCCCAGCGCACCGCCCGCGGGGGCCAGCACCACGCCGGTGCGTGCCAGCACCACCCGGGTACCGGCGTACTGAGCAGGCAAGGTGGCGGCTTCCCAGTCCTGACAGAGCTGCGCGAGGAAACCCGTTCCGGCCCGGTCGTTTTCGTCGACCACACGGTCCTTGGTGTTGCCGTAGTAGCCCACTGCGCTGGCGTTGATCAGCGTCTCGACACCGGCTTCGGCGACCGCGGCGGACAGCACTTCGGTGGGTACGATTCGGCTGTCTCGCAGGCTCTGCTTGAAGGCGCCCGACCAGCGCCGCCGGCCGATGTTGACGCCGCACAGGTTGACGACGGCGTCGACCTCGCTCAGCGCGTCGACATCGAACTCGCCGCTTTCGGGATTCCAGTGCAGCTCTTCGGAATTCGTCGGCGTCCGACGCACGATCCGCAGCACCGGGTGGTCGTTGGCGCGCAGTGCCGCAGCTAGCGCCGAACCGATCAGGCCGGACGAACCCGCTATCGCGACTGTGGCCTTGGGGGCCTGGCGATCAGCTCGAGTCACGTTCGCAAGCCCCTTGTTAAAGCCCTAAGTCCGCCTCGAATGCTCCCTCTTCGAGCCGGTTCTTGATGGTGGTGAGGAAACGTCCAGCATCGGCGCCGTCGATCAGCCGGTGGTCGTAGGTCAGCGGGAGATAGCAGATCGACCGGATCCCCACCGACTCGTTGCCCAGGGCATCGACGACGACCCGCGGACGCTTGACGATGGCGCCGGTACCCAGCATGGCGGCCTGCGGCGGGACCAGGATCGGGGTGTCGAACAGTGCGCCCTGGCTGCCGATGTTGGTGATCGTGAAAGTGCCACCGGACAACTCGTCGGGCTTCAAGTTGCCCGACCGTGCCCGAGCGGCGATATCGACGATCGCGCGCGCCAGTCCGGCCAGTGACAAGTCGCCGGCGTTGTGGATCACGGGGGAGAGCAGGCCCTGTTCGGTGTCGACCGCGAAGCCGAGGTGCTCGGCGTCGTAGTAGGTGATCTCCTTGGTTTCCTCGTTGTAGCTGGCGTTGATGTTGGGATGGATCTTCAGCGCGTCGATCGCGGCGCGGGCGATGAACGGCAGGTAGGTCAGGTTGACGCCCTCCCGTTCGGCGAAAGCCCCCTTCGCTCTGGCCCGCAGCGCCACGATTTTGGTCATGTCGACCTCGTGGGTCTGGGTGAGCTGTGCGGTGGCCTGCAGCGATTCGCGGGTCTTGTTCGCGGTGATCTGACGGATCCGGCTGGCCTTCTGGGTGGTTCCGCGCAGGTGGGCCAGCGCGGGCGCCGCAGCGGGCGCCTTGGCCGCCGGCGCAGCGGCGGGCGCCTGAGCCGCGGGCGCCTGCGCCGCGGGCGCCGCCTTAGCCTGTTGCTTTTGCTCGGCCGCGGCCAGCACGTCCTGCTTGCGGATCCGGCCGCCGACACCGGTGCCGGTCACTTCGGCGAGGTCGATGTTCTTCTCGGCGGCCAGTTTTCGCACCAGCGGGGTCACATACGGCGCGCCGTCGCCTTCGCTTTCTGGCTGAGCCGCCGCGGCCGGCTCGGCTTTCGGTTCCGGCCTGGGTTCGGGTTTCGGTTCCGGCTTGGGTTCCGGCTCGGGCTCGGGTTTGGGCTCCGGGGCGGGCTTGGCGGCTTCGGGCTTGGGCTCTGGCTTTGGTTCGGGTTTGGGTTCCGGTTTCGGCTCGGGGGCCGACGGGGCGCCGGCCTCGGCGGTCGTGCCGACGCGTGCCAGCTCGCCGCCCACCTGGACGACGTCGTCCTCTTCGGCGGTGATGCTGACCAGGACACCGGCCACCGGCGACGGGATCTCGGTGTCCACCTTGTCGGTGGACACTTCCACCAGCGGCTCGTCGACCTGAACCGACTCGCCGACCTGCTTGAGCCACCGCGTCACGGTGCCCTCGGTCACCGACTCGCCGAGCTCGGGCATCAGCACCGGCGTCGTACTCTCACCACCGGAGGTCTGCTGGGCCGACGCCGCCGGCTCGGGCTCGGGCTCGGATTCGGATGGTGCCTGCGCTTGCGGTTCGGGTTCGGGCTCGGGCTGGGGCTCGGGTTCCGGTTGAGCCTCCGCGGCACCTCCGGACGAGTCGCCTCCGGCGGCGCCGCCTTCTGTTCCGTCGCCGATGATGGCCAGGTCGCCGCCGACCTCGACGGTGTCGTCCTCCTGGGCGATGATCTTGGTCAGCACACCCGCAGCGGGCGACGGGATTTCGGTGTCCACCTTGTCCGTCGACACCTCCACCAGAGGCTCGTCGAGTTCGACGGTGTCGCCTTCCTGCTTGAGCCAGCGGGTGACCGTTCCCTCGGTGACGCTCTCACCAAGTGCCGGCATCTGGACGGAGAACGCCATTCGTTTGACTCCTCGATCACTCGTGGGTCGGCCCAGGTCGTCATCTGGCTTACCACACCGTCGTGTACCGGAGGAGGAACCCAGACAGAACGAAACTATCCTGTCATCGCCCATTTGTGCGCACACATTCAGGGCGCAGTGGGTTGGGGGAGACGCGCAGGCCCGCTTGCTACCGTGTGGCCACAGATCAACTCGCAGGTAGCGGAGGTTCGATGGCGGTATCACAACTGGCGCCCCAGCAGTTCGTCGACAGCGAAGACGGCGCCCGCATCGCGGTCTACGAGGAAGGCAACCCCGAGGGGCCGACGGTCGTGCTGGTGCACGGCTTCCCCGACTCGCACGTGCTTTGGGACGGGGTTGTCCCGCTGCTGGCCGAGCGGTTCCGGATCATCCGCTACGACAACCGCGGAGTCGGCCTGTCGTCGACGCCGAAACCCCTCTCGGCCTACACCATGGAGCGGTTCGCCGACGACTTCGCCGCGGTCACCGGGGAGCTCAGCCCCGGTCAACCGGTGCACGTGCTGGCCCACGACTGGGGCTCGGTCGGCATCTGGGAATACCTGAGCCGACCCGGCGCCGGCGACCGGGTCGCGTCGTTCACCTCGGTGTCCGGCCCAGGTCAGGGCCACGTAGTCGACTACATCTTCAGCGGGCTGCGCCGGCCGTGGCGCCCTCGCCGGTTCAGCCGGTCGGTCGCTCAGGCACTGCGGTTCAGCTACATGCTGTTCTTGTCGATACCCGTGCTGGCACCGCTGTTCCTGCGGGTCGTGCTGTCGAGTGCGGCGAGGCGACGCAGCATCGTCGACAACGTTCCCGTCGACCAGATCCACCACTCCGACAACCTGCCCAGCGATGCCGCCCGTTCGGTAAAGACGTACCCGGCCAATTACTTTCGGTCGTTCTCGAAGCGGCGCCGCCCTCATGTCGTCGACGTGCCGGTGCAGCTGATCGTCAACACCCAAGACAAGTACGTGCGGCCCTACGGCTACGACGAGACCGCCCGTTGGGTGCCGCGGCTGTGGCGGCGCGACATCCAGGCCGGCCACTTCTCGCCGATGTCGCACCCGCAGGTACTGGCGGCCGCGGTGCGTGACTTCGCCGACCTGTCCGAAGGTAAGCAGCCCAGCCGAGCGCTGCTGCGCGCGCAGGTGGGACGGCCGCGGGAGTACTTCGGCGACACCCTGGTCTCGATCACCGGCGCCGGCAGCGGGATCGGCCGCGAGACCGCGTTCGCCTTCGCACGCGAGGGCGCCGAGGTGGTGGTCAGCGACATCGACGAGGCCGCCGTCAAGGAAACCGCCGCCGAGATCGCCGCGCGCGGCGGTGTGGCATACCCCTACGTGCTCGACGTGTCCGACGCCGATGCGGTCGAGGCCTTCGCCGACCGGGTCACCGCCGAGCACGGCCTGCCCGACATCGTGGTCAACAACGCCGGCATCGGGCATGCGGGACGCTTCCTGGACACCCCGGCCGAGCAGTTCGACCGGGTGCTGGAGGTCAATCTGGGTGGCGTGGTCAACGGCTGCCGGTCATTCGCCCGGCGCCTGGTCGAGCGCGGCACCGGCGGGTACATCGTCAACGTCTCGTCCATGGCCGCCTACGCGCCGCTGCAGTCGCTGAACGCCTACTGCACCGCCAAGGCGGCGAGCTTCATGTTCTCTGACTGCCTGCGGGCCGAGCTTGACTCGGCGGGGGTGATGCTGACCACCATCTGCCCAGGTGTCATCAACACCAACATCATCAGCAATACCCGCTTCGACGCACCCGGCGGCAAGGACGTGCAGGTCGACGACAGACGGGGGCAGCTGAACAAGATGTTCGGGCTGCGCCGCTACGGGCCGGACAAGGTCGCCGACGCGATCGTGTCGTCGGTCAAGAAGAAGAAGCCGATTCGGCCGGTCGCGCCGGAAGCGTATGCGCTATACGGGCTTTCGCGGGTGCTGCCGCAGTCGCTGCGCAGCACCGCGCGCATGCGGGTGATCTGAGCAGGCTCAGACGCCAGCCGCTTCGGAGCGCCGCACCAGCAACGCCCCGCCGATCCCGGCCATCCCGACCAAGGTCATCGGGATGGTCCAGCTGCGGCGGCCCGACAGCGACGACTCGCATTGCGCCACAAAGTCGGTGTGCGGAATGACCTGGTTGAGGATCGGGATGTTTGCCCCGTTCCTCTCATTGGCGTTCTTGGCCGCAGAGAGATCGGACGCGATCCCGTTTCCGCACGACACCGAACCGCCGTTGCCGTCGGACACCGACACCGGCACCAAAAGCCCGATCACGCCGGCGAGCAACAGCAAAGCTCCCACCGCGATGATCACCCGTCGCGCAGTCATTGTTGGCCTTCCGTCAAATAACACCTGCTTAGACGGTTAGCCGCTACATCGCGGGGTTAAACGTGAGATGAGTGGCGCGCCAATTGCCGGGTTCAGTATTAGTTGCGGTCGCTGAGGGTATCCGCGATGTTGTTCCGCTTTGAAAGGACCGGTTATGACAGCGACTCAAGAATTGACCGCGATCCGGGAGGTGACCGCGTCCTGCCAGCAGATTTGGGATGTGCTGGCCGATGGGTGGACGTACAGCCAATGGGTGGTGGGCAACAGCAGGACCCGCGCGGTCGACTCGCACTGGCCGCAGCCGGGGTCGGCCATCCGGCACTCGATCGGAGTGTGGCCGTTGGTGATCGACGACCAGACCACGGTCGAAAGCTGTACCCCTGGCCAGGAACTCGTGCTGCGTGCCGGCCTGGGGCCCTTGGGCGCCGCCCGGATAACGATGCGGCTCACCGAGATACCAGATGGGTGCCGGGTCGAGATGATCGAGGTGCCGATGGCCGGTGTGGTCAACGTGATTCCCGATCGCCTGACGCTGATCGCGATCCATCCGCGCAATCGTGAATGCTTGCTGCGGTTGACGGCAATGGCCGAACGCCTTGAGCCCAGCCAGGTCAAATAGCGATGACAGATGTCGTCGACGCTGTCGTCATCGGTGCCGGACACCACGGGCTGGTGGCCGCGTCGATGCTGGCCGACGCTGGTTGGGACGTGCTGGTGCTCGAAGCCCAGCCCGAACCGGGCGGCGCAGTGCGCAGCGCCGAGCTGACACCGGGCTACATCACCGATTTGTTCAGCTCGTTTTATCCGATGACGGTGGCCTCTCCGGCGATGGCGGCGTTGCAGTTGGAGGACCACGGACTGCGGTGGTCCCATGCGCCGGCAGTGGTGGGACATCCGCGCACTGCGAGCGATGACGACCCGCCTATCCTCTACCGCGACCCGGCACGCACGGCATCGGAATTCGCGCGTCGCGAACGCACCGACGGCGACAACTGGTGGCGAGTCGTGCAGTTGTGGAACAAGGTCAAGGCGCCGCTGCTGGATGCGATGCTGGCGCCGTTTCCGCCGCTGCTCCCGATGCTGCGGTTGCTGGTCAAACTTGGTACGTCCGAGGCGGTTCGGCTCGCTCACCTGCTGGTGCAGCCGGCGAACATTATGGTGGATCGGCTGTTCGACGGGGAGGCGCCGCGAGTGTTGTTGCTGGGCAACGCCATGCACGCCGATGCCCCGCTGGATGGCCCGGGCAGCGGCGCGTTCGGTTTCTTGATGACGATGCTCGCACAGGACTACGGCTGGCCGGTGCCGGTCGGTGGCTCCGGTCAGTTGACGGCCGCCCTGGTGAGCCGTGCGTGCTCGGCTGGTGCGCGAATCGAGTGCAGCCAGAACGTTTCTCGCATCCAGGTGCGGGGTGGTCGAGCGGTCGGGGTGGCCACTGCCGAGGGGCGTACCATCCGCGCGCGCCGGGCGATCGTGGCCGACGTGACGGCGCCGCGCCTGTTCTGCGACATGCTGCCGCCTGGCGCGGTTCCGGGGGGCCTGCGTCGCGAGCTCGAGCACTATGTGTGGGATCCGCCGGTAGTGAAGGTCAACTACGCGCTGGACGGCTCCATCCCGTGGCGATCGGCAAGCCTGCAGGCGCCAGGCACTATCCATCTGGGAGCCGACGGGGACGGGCTGGTGCGCTGGATGGCCGACCTGAACACGCGCGTCGTACCCGAGCATCCGTTCATGCTGCTGGGCCAGACCACCACAGCCGACCCGAGCAGATCACCCGCCGGCACCGAAAGCGTTTGGGCCTACACCCATCTGCCACGAAACGTCGCCGACGACGCTTCGGCGCATCAGCTGGCCAAATCGGTGGACCACGTGATCGAAGAGCATGCGCCGGGCTTCGGTTCGCGGGTGATCGAGCGGTTCGTGCAGCGCCCGTCGGACCTGGAAGCCAGCGATGCCAATCTGCATCTGGGTGCTTTGAATGGCGGAACCGCTGGGCTACAGCAGATGCTGATCTTCCGTCCGGCTCCCGGTATGGGGCGGGCCGAAACCCCGGTCGAGCGGCTGTATCTGGGCAGCGCGTCGGCGACCCCCGGGGGATCTGTGCACGGCGCATGCGGACGCAATGCGGCCAATGCCGCACTGGCCGCCGACGGGTTGACCGGTTGGCCACGGCGCAAGCTGAGCCACGCGGTGAGCTCGCTGCTGACTCGATAGGGGCCGCCGCCGAACGGCGTTGGCTGTGAAGCCATGGCGTTGGCTGTGAAGGCACGGAGTTGGCTGTGAAGCCATGGGGTTGGCAGTGAAGCCACGGCGCTGGCTGTGAAGAGTGGGCGTAAATTCGCG
>NZ_JCALDF010000055.1:0-16193 GCF_059812725.1 Mycobacterium sp. NGS41 | reverse complement strand
CCATGACGCTTGAGGTTGGTCAAGTGTTCGCCGGCTACACAATCTTGCGGATGTTGGGTGGCGGTGCGATGGGCAGCGTGTACTTGGCTTCGCATCCGCGGTTGCCGCGTGAGGAAGCGCTGAAGGTGTTGCCGGCAGACTTGATCACCGATCCAGAATTCCGAGGGCGGTTTGTCCGCGAAGCCGAGCTTGCTGCTGGGCTGTCGCATCCGCACATCGTGGGAATTCATGACCGGGGCGAAGCCGACGGACAGTTCTGGATTTCCATGGATTACGTGGCCGGCACCGATGCGGCGCGGTTTTTGCATGAGCAATACGCGCACGGGGCCCCGCTGAGCGAGGTGGTGCCGATCATTACCGCGGTGGGCTCGGCGCTGGATTACGCCCATCATCGAGGGCTGCTGCACCGTGATGTCAAACCGTCCAACATCTTGTTGTCCGATCCCGATGGGCAGGGTCGGCGGGTGTATCTGGCCGACTTCGGTATTGCCCGGCCCATGCACGATGCGGCGGGTTTGACCGCGACCAATATGACGGTGGGCACGGTGTTCTACGCCGCCCCCGAACAGTTGCGGGGTGAAGCGATTGACGGTCGTGCCGATCAGTATTCGTTGGCGTGCACCGCCTTTCACTTGTTGACCGGCACGCCACCGTATGGTGACTCCAATCCGGCGGTAGTGATCAGCCGGCACGTCGGTGCGGCGGTGCCGTCGATCGGGGCGTATCGGCCCGAGCTGACCGGGCTGGATCCGGTGTTCGCCACCGCGATGGCCAAAGAGCGTTCGGCGCGGTTCGGCAGCTGCCGGGAGTTCGCCGACCGGTTGAGCCGCTATCTGACTACGGGTTCCGCTTCTGCCGCACCACAATTCGGGGTAGCCGCGCCGACGACGCCGCCACCTGCCGTGAAGCGACGGCACCGCGGTGTTCTGGTTGGAGCCCTGGCTGCCACCGCGTTGCTGATCGCCGGCGGTGTGTTCGCGGTCGTCAAGTTCACCCAGCAGCAGCACAACCCGCCCGTGCCTGGAGCCCGCGACACCGCCCCGGCCAGCAGCCCCAACGCGGGTCCCTTCACCGGTATCTACCGGGTCCAGTTCGGTCAGGGCGCTTATGTCGGCGGCGGCCCGGTGCCTGGCGCGCTTCCGACAACCGAAACATTCGCGGTCCGCTCGGTGTGTCGCTCCAGCGGGTGCGTGGCAACCGCGTCGCGCCTCACCGGCGAAACCACCTACGCGTCACATCCGGTGTTCGACGAAGTCGGCGGTCGCTGGATTGGCGTAAACCTCGGCACACATACCTGCCGTGACGACAATTCCGCCGAAGTGTGGGACGTGTTCACGCTGCAACCCGCGCCCGACGGCGGCTTCACCGGCGACTACCGCGTGTTCGCCGGCAACGAATGCGCAGGCAAGCACACGGTGACGTTCACCCGCACTTCAGATGTGGACATCAACACACTTCCTGACCCCACCGCACTACCGCCCCGGGTGGTGTCGCCGGCCGAGGCGCTGCACGGGCGCTACCACCAGCGGCGAACATTCAAAATCCAAGCGGTACAACAGGAGATCGACTTCGCGGTCACCACCGCATGTCTACGCACCGGCGATCGCTGCATGAGCTACTTCTATGCCTCATCCGGTCAGGTGGAACCATTGCTGTTCGGCAGCGGGAAATGGGTGTTGGACACCTCCGTCGACGGCAATTGCGCACGCAACGGCGCCCAGATGCATCTGACACGGTCCGCGCAGTACCCGCTGCCTCAACCACCGCAGAATCCGATCACGCTGCTCTCCGGGCACGGTAGGCACGTTCAGACCGCGCCGTGCGCAATGACTTCGGAATTCGACGAAACATTGACGCGCACCGGGGATTGAAACTTGTCATCGCCGATACCGGTACCCCGGCCGCAGTGACGCACTTACGATTTGGCCATGCCGATTGAGGTTGGTCAGGTGTTTGCCGGCTACACGATCGTGCGTGTGCTGGGCACCGGCGGGATGGGCGAGGTGTATTTGGCGGCCCACCCGCGCCTGCCGCGCAAGGATGCGCTGAAGGTGTTGCCGGCGGGCCTGATCGCCGATCCGGAGTTTCGGGCGAGATTCCTGCGCGAGGCCGATCTGGCCGCCGGTTTGTCTCATCCGCACATCGTTTCGATCCATGACCGCGGTGAAGACCATGGCCACTTCTGGATTTCGATGGATTACGTGGCCGGCACGGACGCGGGGGAGCTGCTGCGCGAGCACTACCCGCACGGAATGCCCGTCGCCGAGGCGTTGCCTATCATTACCGCGGTTGGGTCGGCGCTGGACTATGCGCATCATCGGGGTTTGTTGCATCGCGATGTCAAGCCGGCAAACGTGTTGTTGGCCGAGCCCGAAGGGCAGGACCGACGAGTATTTCTCGCTGATTTCGGCATCGCGCGCCCCATCGACGATGCGGCGGGGCTGACGGAGACCAACATGACCGTGGGCACCGCGGCCTACGCGGCGCCCGAGCAATTGAAGGGTGAAGCGATCGATGCGCGCGCCGATCAATATGCGCTGGCCTGCACCGCCTTTCACCTGCTGACCGGTTCGCCGCCGTATGTCCATTCCAACCCGACGGTGGTGATCACCCAGCATGTCGTCGCACCGCCGGCTTCGATCGGTGAACGACGCCCCGAACTGGCCGCGCTGGACTGGGTGTTCGCCGTTGCGATGGCGAAAAAGCCGTCCGCCCGGTTCGGCAGCTGCGGGGAGTTCGCACAGAAGCTGCGTCAGTCGCTGGTTCCGGGTTCCGTGCCCGGCCCCGGCATTCCGTCCCCACCAACCCGACCCGTTGCTGCGGCAACTGCGCCCACTCTGCCGCTTCCGCCGCCGCCAGCCGTCGGCACGCCGCGGGCGCGCCGCACCATTCTTCTGGTAAGCGCCTTGGCGGGCATTGTGTTGCTGATCGCTGGCGGTGTCGTCGCCGTCGTGAAGCTAACTCAGCACAACAATCCGGGCGTCCTTGCGGGTCCCCTGTCAGGCACCTATAGAACCGATTTCGGTCCAGACATGACGCTCGACGAGGTCCCGAACCCGGCTACCACGCCGTCGACCCTGACGAGCATGTATGCGCTGCGGTCGGTCTGTCGCTCCACCGGGTGCGTCGCGACGTCGGCACGCGTCGGCGGAGCACCCGTGGCGGCACCGACGGTGGTGTTAGATCAGGTCGGCGACAGCTGGGTGGGCGTAGTCCTGGCACCAGATCAATGTCGAGGCCGCAGCGTCGAATTCTGGGACGTGTTCACGCTGCAACGACGGCCCGACGGCACGCTCACCGGGACATACACCGCGACTGCTGGCAATGTCTGCGCTACCACTCGAACCGTGAACTTCACGCGCACTGGCGATGTCGACCTCAGCAAGCTTCCCGATCCGGCCAGCCAACCGCCGCGGGTGGTGTCGCCGGCCGAAGCGCTGCACGGGCACTACCACTCCACCCAAACCTTCACCAACGGACTTCCGGAACTGCAGACGGAATATGCCGTCACCACAGAATGTCTACGGACCGGCGATCGGTGCATGAGCTACTTTCACGATCCGTTGCGGGACATGCCACTGGTCTTCGGCGGCGGGAAGTGGACTTGGGACATCGACGGCGCGGGTCAGTGTATGTCCGGGGCCAGTACGCGGGTCAAAGATACCGGGGAGTATCCGATGCCTCAGCCACCGCAGAATCCCATTACACGGCTCACCGGGCACGGCCACCACGAACAGGGCGCGCCCTGCGCAAGCAGTGGGGACTTCGACCAAACATTCACGCGCACTGGCGATTAGCGCTAACTGGGCCGAACCGCACGTTTCCCGGGTTGCGCGAAAACGTGGGTGACCGGAAGTCGCAGGACTTACGATTTGGCCATGTCACTCGAGGCTGGTCAGATGTTTGCCGGTTACACGATCGTGCGAGTGCTGGGCGTCGGCGGGATGGGTGCGGTGTATTTGGCCTCGCATCCGCGGTTGCCGCGAGAGGATGCGCTGAAGATATTGCCGGCGGAGGCTATTACCGAACCGGAGATTCGAGCACGGTTGATGCGCGAGGCCGAACTTGCGGCCGGTCTATCGCATCCCCATATCGTGCGGATCCATGACCGCGGCGAACAGGACGGCCAGTTCTGGCTTTCCATGGATTACGTAGCCGGCACCGATGCGGCGCGGCTGTTGCGGGAGCACTATCCGGGCGGTATGCCGTTGAGCGAGGCGATACCGATCATCACCGCCGTCGGTTCGGCATTGGACTACGCCCATCGCCGCGGGCTGCTGCACCGTGATGTCAAGCCCGCCAACATATTGTTGACCGACCCGGATGCACAGGGCCGGCGGGTATACCTGGCCGACTTCGGTATCGCGCGTCGCGTAGATGACTCGGCCGGTCTGACGGCCACCAACATGACGGTGGGCACGGTGGCGTATGCGGCGCCCGAACAGTTGAAGGGTGAGCCGATCGATGGCCGCGCTGATCAGTATGCGCTGGCGTGCACGGCATTTCATCTGCTGACCGGCAAGCCGCCGTATGGTGAGTCCAATCCCGCTGTGGTGATCACCCAGCATGTCAGCGCTCCGCCACCCTCGATCGGTGCGCGTCGTCCCGATTTGGCAGCGCTGGATCCCGTTTTCGCCACCGCGATGGCCAAAGAGCCGTCGGCCCGGTTCGGCAGTTGTCAAGAGTTCACCGATCGGCTGAGCCAATTGCGTGCTCCGCTACCGCCGTCGGTCGTAGCACCTGCTCGCAAGAGGCGTCGTACACGTCTGCTGATCGGTGCCCTGGCGGGCATCGCGTTACTGATCGCCGGCGGCGTCTTCGCGGTCGTCAAGCTCACTCGGCAGTCCCACCCGGCTGCCGCCGGGACGCCCGCCGCCGCGCCATCCGGTCCAGCGTCAGGGGCCAACAACGGTCCGTTTACCGGTGTCTACCGGGTCCAGTTCGGCACGGGCACCACTTTGGACGGCAAGCCCGATCCGGGTGGGAACCCGACGTCGGCCACCTACGCGGTCCGCTCGGTGTGCCGCTCCAGTGGGTGCGTGGCGACCGCGTCACGGCTGAGCGGCGACGCCACGTTCGCGTCGTCCTCGGTCTTCGACCAGGTCGATGGACGCTGGGTGGCCGTAACTCTCGACCCCAATCAGTGCCGAGGCATAGCCGCCGAAATCTGGGAAGTGTTCACGTTGGAACCAGCTCCCGACGGCGCCCTCACCGGTGAATACCGCGGGGCCGCCGCAAATGCCTGCAACGAAAAGCGACCCCTGACCTTCACCCGCGTTGGAGACGTCGATGTCAACAGTCTTCCCGACCCAGGCTCGCTCCCGCCGCGGGTGGCGTCACCGGCTCAGGCGCTGCACGGCCGTTACCACATCGCCCGAACCTTCTCGAGCAGGATTGCGCCGCAACAGGAAAACCAGGCCGTCATCACCGACTGTCTTCGCACCGGTGATCGGTGCATGAGCTACTTCCACTCAGCCACTGCGGACACGCCGTTGGTATTCAGCGGCGGGAACTGGGTTCTCGACATCCAGCACCCCGAAGAGGTTACCGGCTGTCATCACCTTAACGTGAAAACCTCTGCGCAGCTTCCGATGCCGCAACCACCGGAGAATCCCATCACCCGCCTGGTCGGGCATGGTCACCACGAACAAACCGGAAATTGCGCAATGAGTGTGGATTTCAACGAAATATACACGCGCACAGGAGATTAACTCTCAGTACGGACGGGTACGCTGCGGAGGAGCGCCGGTCACATCAGTCACGCGTCTCCCTGCGAGGCTGGGCCATTGTTTCTTGAATGCGATATCGCCGGTGATATCGCATTCCAAACCACAACATGCCGGGCTTTTCTGGTACACGAGTGATAGGCGAGACGAGCTAGCCGACTCCCCATGGACCGCCGATCAATGGTTGGGGATACTCAACAACCTTGGTGGCGGAGCCGGAAATCCGCGCCCGCCAACCGGTTCCGTAGCTCACGCTTGAGGACCTTGCCGTAGCTGTTCTTCGGCAGTTCGTCGACGAACAGGTAGCGTTTGGGCCGCTTGAACCGCGCGATGCGTTGCAGCATATGGGTATCCAGTTCGTCGGCGGCGGGTGAGCCGACGATGAACGCCACCACCACCTCCCCCCATTCGGGGTCGGGAGTGCCGACCACGCAGGCCTCCAACACGCCGGGGTGCTCGAGCAGAACCTCCTCAACCTCGCGCGGGTAGATGTTGCTGCCGCCGCTGATCACAACGTCCTTCGAGCGGTCGCGCAGCGTGAGGTAGCCGCGTGCGTCGAATGATCCCATGTCGCCGGTGTACATCCAGCCGTTCTTGAGTGCCTCGCAGGTGGCCGCCGGATTATTCCAATACCCGGACATGAGAGCATCACCGCAGCAGACGATTTCGCCAACTTCGTCGATATCCGCCGGTGTGCCGTCCGTGCGCAGTACCGCAACCTCCATGCCCGACCTCGGGTAGCCGACGGAGCCGAGCATCGCGTCGTCGGCCGCCTCATGGTCGGCGCGGCGCAGACCGGTGATGGTCATCGGCGACTCGCCCTGGCCGTAGATCTGGGCGAACACCGGACCGAATGCCGCCATCGCCCGCTTCAGGCTCTCGACATACATTGGGCCGCCGCCATAGACGATCGTGCGCAGATTGCCCGGCCGACCCCGGCCCGTCTCGACAAGCCGCTGCACCATGGTCGGCGCCAGGAACGCACTGGAACCAGGGTGGTGCTCGCAGAGGTCCAGAAACTCGTCGGGATCGAACGCGCCCGATGCGGGCACCACCTGCCGGGCGCCGCGCAGCACGTAGGGCAGGACGTAGAGCCCGGATCCATGGGACATCGGGGCGGCGTGGATCAGGCTGCATTCCTCGTCCGGGTCGTCGATGTCGGCGAGATGAGCGACCGTCATCGCGGTCAGGCTGTGGTGCGACAGCATCGCACCTTTCGAGCGCCCGGTCGTTCCGCTGGTATAGAACAGCCATGCCAGTGCCGTTGAATCGGTGGTTGGCGGAACGGCGGGTGCCGCCGCACGCCACTGCGAATAGCCTTCTGCGTCAAGCTTTTCTATCGGACTACCCGTGATGCCGGTCAACTCGGCAGCGATCTTGCGCGAGGCGAACACCTGCGAGACGCCGGCGTCGTCAATGATCTGCACCATCTCCCTGGGATGGAGCTTGTAGTTGATCGGAACGAGGACACACTCTGCCGCCCAGATGGCGAACATCAACTCCACTATCTCCGGGCGGTTCTCGCTGACGACGGCGATTCGCGCACCGGCGGCGTAATGCATGCGGATCGTCGTCGCGACGCGCAGCGCGCGGTCCCGCAATTCCCGCCACGTACATAGGCGGCGCTCGCCGTGATAGAGAGCGCCACCATCCCGGAAGCGCGCAGCGGCTTGGTCGAGCACCGTGAACAGATTCAACGTGCGGTCCATTCGGAGGTCAACGCGAAGTCGGATAGATGTTCGTAGAGTCCAACACGACACAGCCCCGCGCGTACACCGTCGGCCCTAATTTGGATGTTGGGTAGCATGCGCGGGTGTGGTGGACGGAATTGGCCGAAGAGTCGTGGGATTCGCTCTTCGAACCGCACCGCCGGCAAAGCCCAGTGCTGCGCGCCATTGAATTGCTGGACGAAATCGAGGACGATCCCCGCGCGGCGTGGGCAAAAGCACAGGAAGTCCGCCTGCCCGGTGTCATCCGATCCGTACGGCGAACCCTCATCGAGGCCGGAGCGCCGAGTTTATGGATCTACTGGTCTCTCGATGCCCGGCGAGGTGCCATTGTTCTGGATTTTCTTTTCGACGATTGACAGAGGCCCTCAGCCCATCTCACCCTTCAGCGCTTCCAGCCGGCGCAAAGTCCACCTCCATTTGGACAGAACGTCGCTGGTGCCATCCACTGACTCGTGGATGCCTTTCGCAACTGCATCCGCCAAACTCGCGATGTACGCGGGACGTGCCGGACCCGCAGGCGGCAATTCCGCCGCCATGAAATCGATGGACTGCGCCATGCCCACGGGCTCCCCGTCGCGGTTGAGCAGCGGCTCAGCTGGCAGCAACGGCACGACATCGCCGACGTCAAGCGCCGCTACCTCCGCGGACAGTGCTATCCGCGGGCTGCTTGCAGTTTGTTCCAGCAGGTACGCTTCGACAAGCGCCGGGCCGAACAGCATGTTCTTGCTGTGAAAGCACTGGCCGATGGCGACCCCGCCACGGCACAGAATCGCAAATTCTCGAAGATAAGACATCTGGATGCCGGCCAGCAGTCGCAACACCTGACAGACGGCTCGGTGCCGCTGCTCGGAGTCAAGTCCGTCGATAACGATCGACGCTCCGATATTGTCCGAGAAATACGATGTGCGCAGCGGATTCCTTGGGGGCCGAGTGGCGTTGATCCGTTCCTGCCGATCGACCATGAACGCGAGGGCATTCATGAAGATCTCGTTCTCGGCAAATGCCTTTGCTCCGAGAGTGTCGACAAATCCGACCGCGCAAAGACGGTACCGGCGGCCGGTTCGCGACAGCCGACGTCCTTGCGCAGGGAATTGATGGTCCTGGTCGCGTAGTCCGGCCTCGTCCACCCGTTACCGAGCGGCCTTGCGTACGGTGGCTCGCTTGGACTTCTCCGGGCGGGGCACGAGCTTGCCGGAATCTGCCAACTCGACTGCCCGCCGAAGACGATCGGCGATCAGAGTGACAGGCACGCTCACTACCGGCGTGAGAGTCAGTACACCCATTTCGTCTTCCTCCACCCGGTACCGCTTGTGGCTGGGTTTTCCGGCCTTACCCAGGGAAACGCGACGACGGGGGTCGACTTCCACCTCTCCGACGAAGCGGCTCGAACCGCTCATACTGCACCTCCTCGCGGCGGGCTCCATGGTACCCAATAGCGTAGCTGTGGGTAATAGGGTTATGGCCATTTGGGGTAAAACCCACATACGAATACTACCAGCTCGCGCAGCATTGTGCGGGGGAAGATCCCGCCCCAAACGCGGCTGATCACCACGTCGGCAGCACCAAGCCGGGGCCGGCGGAGAATCAGTGCCGTCCCAGCTTTTCGCGGACCGTGTCGGTGAGGAATCGAACTGTCGACACCGGCCGGAACGCCCGGGCCGCGTCGGTCAGCGCGTCGCGGGAAGCGGCGCTCAGCTCGATGTCTGCGGCGGCGACGTTGAACTCGAGTTGCTCGACGCTGGACGCTCCGGGGATGGCGACCACGCCCGGCAGGCTGATCAGCCAGGCCAATGCCACCTGCGCCGGCTTGGCATCGACTTCGGCGGCGACATCGCGCAACGTCTGCAGGAGCGGTTCGATCCGACGCAGATTCTCGGTGCCGAACAGCGAGTTCGCCGCGCGAACGCCGCCCGGGCGGTTGTCGGGGCCGTACTTGCCGCCCAGCAGTCCCTGCGCCAGCGGGCTGTAAGCGATCACCATTCGGTTCTCTCGCTCCGCGAACGGAACCATGTCCTCGAGCGCATCGGGGTGAGCGAGCGAGAAATGAACTTGGTTGCTGATGACCGGACGCCCGAGCGCGGCATCGGCGCGCTGCCACCTGGCCAGTGAATAGTTGGAGACGCCTGCCGCGCCGATTCTGCCGGTGTCGATCAGCTCGCGCATGCCCGGCATGATCACCGAATCGGGCACCACCGGGTTGGATTGGTGGATTTGGTAGAGGGGGATGCGGTCGAGCTTCAGCCGCCGCGCGCTCGCACGCTCGCGCTGCTTGATGACGGCAGGAAACGGCGCGACGGGGAAGATCTTGCTGGCCACCGCGACCTTGGCCCGCTCATCGCCCAGCGCCTCGCCCAGGATCCGCTCGCTCTTGCCCAATCCGTACACCTCGGCGGTGTCGAACAATGTGACTCCGCGGGCGAGGGCGCGCTGAACGATGTCGCGCGCTGCGCCGGAGGCGTAGCGGTCCCCATAACCCCATTCGCGTGAGCCGAACTGCCAAGTACCCAACCCGATCCGGCTGACTTTTCCGACTCCGTCGACATCCAGATACTTCATCCTGTCCACGGTACTGAGGGCACCGACCGCCCGCGACGCCAGGGACTCAATCAGCGAGCTGAAATTTTCGCGTGCACTGGTCACTCACTGAGTTCTTCGAGAGCGGCGGCCAGCTCGCCACTGACGTCAACGAGGACTTGGCCGGTATCGGCCTCAACGCGGGAGATGCGCTGCAGGTTACCGTCTTTCCAGAAGTACATGTTTTCGCTGATCGACCCTGGATAGCTCTGGCTGAGACCAGGGCAAACCTGGGACATTACGTTGAGCGAGGCGAAGAGTTTCGCGTTCGTTTCCAGAGGATGCAGGATCAGGAAGTTGCGCGCCGGGACGCCGATGACGGCCCCATGCGACATGTCGCGGATATAGGTGGGCACCAGTGCTTCGAGGTCGATGATCTTCGAGGCGATGAACGACGACGCGCCGTACAACAGATGTACTTCGGCGCCTGACGATTCCTGCACTTCCGCATTCTCGATCGGTTCGGCAATAGTGTTGCGGCGAGCGATCTCCCGCAGCTGTTCACCGTCGTAAGCCGCGACCTGACTGCTGTTCATGAAGCTGACCACGTCCGGAAAATCGAGGCACAGTACCTCATACAGCCCCTCTGCCAGCGGCCATGCGTAGGAAAGCATGCCATTCGACTCGTCGACCTGAGCGCTGGATACCACCCGCGACCGGACTCGTGTGACCACCTCGGCCCAAGGCATTTCGTCAACGGTAGAAAGGGTTTTCGCGGCGGACGTGAGTTGCGCGAAATGGTTCGTCACGATAGCGCACCACTCTTCTGTCGGGCTGTTGTGGCACGATGCGACAACATTGTCCAGCCCGTAACTGTAGCCGTCCGAGCGCTGCAGCGTAGTGCCGTTGGCGTTGACGGCCGCTTCGATCCCATTCTCGGCCAGTGCTTCGAGTGCATACCGCCGAATCGCGTTCATCTGAGCGACCGTCATGCCCGAGTAGGCCACATCGGGCTCACCGTCTGACGGGCCGTCCGTCGGGCGCTCGGTTTCCATCGGTGGACCAAAAAGGCTGCGCTCGTAGCTCTTCCCGGCAGCAAGAAGATGCTGGGCAGACATCGACAGCTCATGTTCCTCGCCGAGCACGCGCACGCAGTCGTCAATCAGGCGCTGCGTATGCTCCGTGGCGGCCTCGTGCTCCTGCCCCTTCCACAATGCGTACGCCAGGTCGTAGCGAGCACGAAGCGCTGCCTCCGAGTCGTCCCCGAATTCGCGGCTGCACCTGGCGATTTCCTTCTTGATAGCGATAACGGCATCCATTAGATTCGACGTCTCGGCGCGCCGAGCGGCGCCTGCGTGGGCGGCCCGTGACGCGATCTCCTCGGTCAATTCGTCGCTTCGGCTCTCCTCGATCTCCATGTCTTTGACGATGTCGACGGTGAGTTCCTGCTCGTCGTCGAGCCAGGCTTCCCACTCGGATTGGCGAGCTGCCAATATCGCCCGTCCGGCAACGGTCAGCGGATGGTCGGCGCCCAGTACCCGTGTCTCATCCTCAACAAGGACCGTCCAATCGGCGACCGCGTCCAACTGTCGGTTCTCGGTGTCCTGGCCCCACAGCGCACACACGTGTCGTGCCATCAACGTCTGCTCGCTGTCATCACCAACAACTCTGCGCAGCAACGGAAGTAGACGCATGACCTCAGCAACGGCACCGCCGGTGTCGCCCGATTCACCCCGCCAGGTTTCCAGCGTCAAGCGGCCGGCCAGACTGTCGGGATGTTCCTCGCCGAACAAACGGCTGCGGATCGACACGACCCGGGAAATCTCGTCCATTGAGCCCGCAGCATCACCGAGTTGCCGGCGCCAGATGGCGAAGTTGTGGCGAGCGGTCAGCGTCGTCGGATGCTCGGGACCGAACACACGCTGCTCGTCGGCCAACAACCGGATCCACGTGGTCAGAGCCACGACCGGGTCGGCGTCTTGGCCGAGGCAGCTAGCCAGCGTGTGCCGGGCGAGCAAGGTGTCAATATGATCGGCGCCCATCTCGTTCGCAAGCAACGGAATGAGTCGTTCCAATTCACGCGCGGCGGTGGTGGAATCACCCGTTTGGTATCGCCAGTTGGCGACGGCCAGCGCCAGCGACAAACTGTCTGGGTGATCCGGACCCAGCGTCCGGTGACTCTCGGCGAGAAGTTCCTCAGCCGCGGCAAGCGCCTCGGCAAAATTCCCGGCCGCGCGATGCGCCTCCATCAGGCCACGCAGCGCAGCCAGTGTGGTCGGGTGCCGTTCGCCCAGACTCTGACGTAACGCCGCGACTTGACGCTCGCGATCGGCAACGGTGAAGGCGGCACCGGCGGCGCCGTCCATGCCCACGGTCATGGCTACTTATGCAACGCGACGGTCACGACCTAAGCAACGCCAACCGGCGAGCAAAATCTTCGATTCTCGCGCCGAGTGGGCATTTGCTTGCCGTCTGGTCCATCCGCTAACTGTTGCGTCGGATCTTGAGCGCGGTAGTGATCATAGGAATCTGTAGCGGCAGCCGGGCCAATGCAATGATTCGCATCGGCCAGGGCTTGTCCCACCACAGCCGGACCATGTTGATGTTGCCCGGGAACACTCCGACGAACAAAGCGGCGGCCGCGGTGGCGGCAGATCGCCGGGTCCGTCGCGGCAGCAGCAGCGCTCCGATGAGCAGCTCGGCCACACCCGACGCGTACGTGTAGAAGCGCGGACTTCCCGGCAGTTCGACGGGGATGATGTCGTCGAACGGTTTAGGTGCCAGAAAGTGGACGGTTCCGATGCCGAGCAACATCGCCCCGACTCGGTAAGCGGCGGTCTGGCCGCCGTCACGCTCGATCAGTGGTGTGGTCATGAGCTCCATTGTGTCGTGTGCCGGCTCGGCTGCCAGACTGTGGTGTGTCCGAAATCGACTTCAACTCGGTATCGCCGATCGTCCCCGTGCGAAATCTGGATGTCGCTCTTGACCGCTACCGACGGCTCGGATTCGACGTCCGCGCCTACGAAGGCCCAGACCGATACGGCTTCGCCGACCGCGGCGCGGTGTCGATCCACCTCACCGAATGGGCCGAGCATGACCCGCTGCGCACCGCCGCCAGCGTCTACCTCTACGTCAGCGACGCCAACGCCCTTTACGCGGAGTGGAGTGCACTAGAGGGCCTCGACGGTCGGTTGATCGCACCGGACGACAGGCCGTACGGTTTGCGCGAGTTTGCCTATGTCGATCCGGACGGCACCGCCCATCGCGTCGGTTCGCCCTTACCCGGTCGGCGGGTAACTGGCGCTACGGCTACCTGACTCTGCCTACGCGGCCAAGGAGGACTCGCGTGCCAGGGGCACCGCCGTCGCCGTTACTGCGGCACCCCAGGCCCGCGCCGCGCCAAGGCGCATCGCCTCGGGATCGCCGGTGGTCAAAAACACACGTGCGCCCAGCCGCGTGGATTGCTGAGCGTGCGGATACCTCAAGGCAATTGCGGTGGCCAGTCGCTCAACCGGATCGATCAGCAGGGTGTGCGGGAGCATCGCCTCGAACCAGCTACTGGCGGCGGGGTAGTGAGTGCAGGCCAGGATCACCGCGCCGACCCCTCCTAGCGGCGCGGTGATCCTGGCCAGGTCAGTGAGGAACTGCGGAGAGCCCGTGCGGCCGGCCTCGATGTGGGCGGACAAGGGCTGTGCAACCCGAGATAACACGGTGTGGCCCCGACTTTCGAGCGCGCGACGGTAGTGGCCACTGTCGATGGTTCGCCGTCCGCCCACTACACCGATGGGACCGGCGATGTCCTTCGGCACGGAGGCCACCCCGTGCTCGATGATGCCTTCGACCGGAATCGGCGCGGCGCCAAGCCGTCCCACCACCGTGCTGGCCGCGTTGCACGCGAGCACCACCTCGGTGGCCCCCCGCTCGGCGAGGGTCGTGACCACCGTGCTCAGGCGAGCGGCCAGTTCTTCGGTACCCATCCGGCCGTATGGCGTTACCCCGGCGTCCGACCAGTACAGCACCGGAAGCCCCGGCGCCACGTGGTCTAACGCACGCACCAGACCGATACCGCCGATGCCCCAATCGACGATCCCTAAGCACGAGTTCGCGGCCGAAGTAAGCATGGGCATTACGGGTAGGTGAGGGGGGCGGTTTGCCCCTTCTCCAGCGGTCCAGAATCAAATGCCACCACCCGTGCGGATGTGGTCGCCGTCAGCGTTTCCAGCTGAGTGCCGGGGAACCGGCTGGCGAAGTACCAGCTGTATTCGTGCTCGGCACGGATCGGGTTGTGCCGCAGCATGTTCAGCCAGTCGGGATGCGTGGTCAAGGCGGCCAGGTCTTTCGCAAACTGTGGCCGGGCACGGCGGGTGCGCAGATGCGCGACCGCCGAACGGGCGAGCACTCCCACCTCGCGCGCCCGTACGGGGTGCTCGACCATGTCGACGACCCAGAGCCGTCCGCCAGGAACCAGTACCCGCCGGATCTCGGCCATCACCGGATCCCAGTCCAGGTACCGGAACGACAGGAACGAGATCACCACGTCGACGTGGTCGTCGGGAACGTCCAGCGTCGGCCCGTTGACCTTGACGAACCGCAGTCCGGTGTGGTCGCGGCTGCGTTCCCGGGCCCGATCGAGCATTCCGGCGGAGCTGTCCAACCCGATGCCGAAGTCGATGTCGCCGCGGTCGTCCAACTCGCGCAGCAAAGCGCCATTGCCGCAACCGATTTCCAGAACACGGAGGCTGCGGCCGAGCTCGGAGCGGGCCTGGGTGACCTTATCGGAGATCCAGCGCCACTCGGCCTCACGGACCTTGATGTCGGCGTAGGCGCGGTCGTAGAGCTCGGCCACTCGATCGTAGGAACGTTCCGGATGCGTCGCGGCCGGAAGGCTCTGCACCAGTGGCTCCGCCGCGCAGCCGGAATATTTGCGGACGGTTCCGCTCCAGCCGTGTGACTTCTTGCCCGGTGCGGCGATCATGTAAAGACTCGGGCGGGCCGCCGGGTGACGACCCGCCCACGCAAACCGGTCTTTGCGAGCAGACACGGTCGTGTAGTTGTAGTTGCCGAACGTCGGAACTCCGAACACGTCGGCAAAAAATGGTGCGAACCAGCGCGCGGTACGGCAGGCATGGAAGTACGCACGCCCGTTGGGGGCAAACGGAATTGACATGTCGCGCCACTCATGTGGCGAGAACTGTTCGGGCCAGTCCGTCGACCCGAACATCGGGCCGTACATTCCGGAATGGCCGATCAGGTGCAGCTCGCTCAGCACCCGGCCCGAGCCGGCGAACTGAGCCAGTTCGGCGGTGAAGTCAGCCTTGTGGTGCAGGCCGGAGACGACCACCTCGGCGTCGGGATTCTCGGCGGCCAGCTCACGCGCCATAGTGGCTGCGGCAACGGCGAATTCGGCAGACCCGCCGCGGTAATGCGTGGTGTGAGATATCCAGATAACTGGTTTTAGTTGGCTTTTCGGCGACATATCCGCGAAGGGGATGCGGACGTGGTCGCCTTGCGGAATCCACGCGCCGTAGTTGCCCACCAACTCCAGCACCTCTGCGCGCTCCAGGTCGAACACCCGCATACCGGATGCCGGCGGGCTGTAGAGATGCAACGTCAGCCCGTACTCTCCGGCCGTCATGTCGTGGATCACGTCGGGTGTGATGCCGATCGGCGCACCTTCGGGGCGGATGGCGTCCTCGGTCACGACCAGCTGCGGGCCGTCCCAGCTGAACCGCCGTTCCGTGAACGTGCCCTCGACAGGGATGACGAAGCCGCCCGATCCGCCGTGGTCGTGGGGTGCGCAGCTGTGTCCGGGACGCCAGCGGGCGAGCATGATCTCGACCTCGTCGTCGACGCACAGAATCGAGCGTGAGTATGGTTCCCCGTCAGCGGGGGCTTGCGCGAGGACAGACAGCGTCGGCCGGGCTTGTGCGACGCGGGCCAGCAACTCGGAGCCGGGTAGCTCGCCGCGTCCCGCGACGGTGGCCAAGTCGTTTAACAGACCTAACAGCGGGGCCAACTTCGTGAGCCCGTTTAGCGTCATGCGTGGCTGGGGGTGGGTCAATTCGGTCATGTCGGTTTTCCTCGTGCGATGAACATGGCCGGGTCCGGGACCATGCGAATCGCTGCTGTCCCTATGCGGCCGTATGCAACGCTGTCGCCGTGACCTAGAAGAATCCTTGGAGCATTCTTGAAGGATTCTTGGAAAGCCGCGCGGCAAGTTGCG
>NZ_JCALDF010000054.1:0-16981 GCF_059812725.1 Mycobacterium sp. NGS41 | reverse complement strand
CAAGCGCCGAGGCACGTGATCGCATTATGTCGGCTGCCTCAGAGCTTGTCTCACGCAATGGGTTCGAAGCCTTCACCATCGATGCTTTGGCTGCGCAGCTGAATTGCTCGTCCGCAACCATCTATCGCCATACAGGCGGTAAGGCGGCGATCTTCGACCGCCTTATCTCCTTGTTCTCTCAGCGAATCATCGGCTCTATCCGGCAAGCCATAGACGGGATGGAGGGAACTGAGCGCGTCGCGACTGCCATTGTCGCCGCGCTGGACCTCATGCGGGCTGAACCTCTCGGAAAACTGATGATCGGCGACATTCGCCCCCACCACGACACCGGAACCGTGACCGCATCACCCTTCGTGGTCAAGATGGCTGAAGAAATGATCGGGCGCAGCGACCCCCTAGCCGCGCAATGGCTTATTCGCATCACTTTCGCCTTGTGGTACTGGCCTGTCAAAGACAAACACAGCGAGCACGAACTGGTGAAGCGGTTCGCCGCACCATCGGTGACCCTGGGAATTCGCTATTGACCGCTGCAGCGTCCTGCTAACCGAAACGCCGGTAGACGACGGTAAATCGCACCGTCTCGAGTCGAAATAAACCTCACGAAACCCTCTGACCAATTAGTACCGGTGGGGCGGGCGGGGCTCGAACCCGCGACCAACGGATTATGAGTCCGCGGCTCTAACCAACTGAGCTACCGCCCCAGGTGATGCGGCAACCATGCTGCCACACCCTCAGCCGAACACGGTCTGACCGTCAGCCCCGATGAGATACCGCTCGGTCCCAGATTCCACCCGAGGCGCATCCCCACCCAGCGATACCGCAATCTTGTTGCTGGCGTTACGCATGATGTCAAAGGTGAGTTCGACGGCCTCAGCGTCAGAAAAACGGGCGCGCACCTCGACGGCATCGTCGACGACGAGGTGCGACGGGCTCCAAATTAACGCATCCGTATACCGCAGCGCTGCTTTAACGCGATCGTCAAATAAAACCGAGTCCTGGAAACGCTCGATTTCGTCGTACAACGCCTCCGAACCCCCGGCATCGAGGGCGGTGCTCTCGCGCAGCGACTTGCACAGTCGGCAGTTGTGCGCAGCCGCCCCACGCAGCCGTACCAACTCCGACGTCACCGGGTCCAGCGCGCGCATCCGGGCCACCGCGGGCATGAAATCGTTGAACACGGCAGCGGACGGATCAGCATCAACCCACGAAACAGGTCCGTTCACCCAACCGAGGTACTCGGAGCCGATGTCGAGCGCCTCCAGCCCGGCACGCACGCGCGGAACGAAGTCCGCGATATACATCGCCACCACAACACCGAAGGTGCTGTCCCCCAAAGTTTCGAAAAGACGAGACCGCTGCTCAGCAGTGATCACCGAGACATCGACACTGAACTGCTCGGCGAACTCAGCCACCACGGCCTCAACGCCAGACGCGGGTTCTTCCACCACGACAGGCGACGGCAACGGCTCCAACCCCACCGCCTGCGCGCAAACTCGACGCACCAACCCCGTGAGACGACCATCCCCCGGCGACAACGCCACCAGCTGATCTAGCACGAAGCAATTATTGCGCCTGGCTCACCGACGACATATGGAAGTCCGGTATCCGCAGCGACGGCATCGCCGCACGAGTGACCCAGTCTCCCCATTCCCGAGGCAGGGTCTTCTCGCTGGCACCGGCTTCGGTGGCCCGACGCAAAAGGCCCAGCGGGCTCTCGTTGAATCGGAAGTTGTTGACCGCCGAAGTCACCTCGCCATCTTCGATGAGGTAGACGCCGTCCCGTGTCAGCCCCGTGAGCAACAAATTCGTCGGGTCGACCTCGCGGATGTACCACAGCGTGGTCAGCAGCAGACCGCGCTCGGTCGAAGCGATCATGTCCGCCAAATCGGCAGAGCCGCCGGTCATCACGATGTTGTCGGCCGCCACCGCCACGGGCTGGTCGTATTTGGCGGCCGTGGCCCGCGGATAGGCCAGCGCATTGATCACCCCATTGCGAATCCAGTCCACCTGGTTGATCTCCATTCCGTTGTCGAATACCGATACCGTCTCCGAGGAGTTACTCACCGCGACAAATGGCGTGCACGCCAGGCCAGGTGCGAACGGATCGGAGAACAACGTGAGCGGCAATTCGGTGAGCCGCTCCCCCACGCGCGTCCCACCACCGGGCGCCGAGAATGCAGTCCGGCCCTCCTGCGCCCCCCGCCCGGACATCCTCCAGGCCAGGTGAATCATCATGTCGGCCACCGTGGACGGCGGCATGATGGTCTCGTAGCGCCCTGCTGGCAGCTCGACACTCCGCGCAGCCCAACCCAGTCGTGTCGACAAGTCCTCGAGCATGGCATCGGTCGGCACATCGACGAAATCAGGCGTGCCGACGCCCGCCCAAGCGCTCGCGTCGCCGCGTTTGGCGTTGATCTCTACGCCGCCCGTGGGCTGAGTGTAACGTCGACGCAGTCCGGTCGAGGACGCCAGGAATGTCGTCGAAAGACTATGGTGCGCAAAGCCATAAAGTTGATCGGCGCCCGCGAAGCCCCGGCTCAACGACGACGCGACGTCTGCCAACACTTCGGCGCTGGTGCCGGGCACCGGGGCCTCCCAGTCGGCCGGCACCCCGGTGTCGGCAATCAGCGGCGCAGCATCGCCGGCCTCCGGCGCGACCTGGGCCGCTTCCTCGGACGCCGCCACCAGCCCGCGAATTACCGACGGGTCGACCTCACCGGATACCACTGTGCCGATGTAGGAGCAATCGCCGTGGCGCACAATCGATATCACTGCCAGATTGCGGCTGACCGAAACTCCGTTGGTGGTCATCGAATTGCCTGCCCAACGCAATGTCGCTTCGACGCGGTCGGTGACCAGCACCATGGTCTCGTCGGCGCGGGCTTCCCTCGCCGCTTCGGCCAGAACGACATTGACGAGATGCTGCGCCGTGATCATCGGCCGCCCTCTGCAAGGACGTTGAGCACATTCACACCCCTGAACAACGCCGACGGACAGCCGTGGCTGACCGGTGCCACCTGGCCAGGCTGGGCCTTGCCGCAGTTGAGCGCGCCGCCCAGCCGCCAGGTCGACGGGCCGCCGACGGCTTCCATGGAATTCCAGAAGTCGGTCGTGGTGGCCTGATACGCGACATCGCGCAGCTGACCGTCCAGGCGGCCGTCGCGAATACGGAAAAACCGCTGGCCGGTGAACTGAAAGTTATAGCGCTGCATATCAATCGACCACGACTTGTCGCCGACGATGTAAATCCCGTCAGCCACCCGCGCGATCAGGTCATCGGTCTTCAAGTCCTCAGCACCGGGCTGCAGTGACACGTTAGCCATCCGCTGGATCGGCACATGATGCGGTGAGTCGGCGTAGGAGCATCCGTTGGACCGCGCCAGGCCCAAACGCGGCGCGAACACCCGGTCCAGTTGATAGCCGACGAACACCCCGTCACGCACCAGATCCCAGCTTTGGGCGGCCACCCCCTCGTCGTCGTAACCTGTACTGGCCAAGCCGAATTCGACGGTGCGGTCGGCGGTCACATTCATAAGCGGCGAGCCGTAACGCATGGTCCCCAGTTTGTCGGGGGTGGCGAACGAGGTTCCCGCGTAGGCGGCCTCGTAGCCAATCGCCCGGTCGTATTCGGTTGCGTGGCCGATGGATTCGTGGATAGTCAGCCACAGGTTACTGGGGTCGATCACCAGGTCCTTGCGCCCCGGCTTCACGCTGGGCGCCTTGACCTTCTCGGCCAGCAGCGACGGTAGTTGCGCCAGCTCGTCGGTCCAATTCCAGATTTCGTCGCCGGCAACCACTTCCCAGCCCCGCGCGGTGGGCGGCGCCAGGGTGCGCATCGAGTCGAAAGTGCCGGCTGCCGCGTCGACGGCCACCGCGTCCAACGTCGGCTGCAGGCGCACACGCTGCTGGGTGATCGACGATCCGAAGGTGTCGGCGTAGAACGTCTGCTCCTTGGCCGCGGTCAGCGCAGCCGACACATGGTCGATGCCGTCGGCGCTGAGCAGCCGCCCGGAGTACTCCTCGAGCACGGCGATCTTTTCCGACGCGTCAACGCTGAACGGGTCGATTTGGTAATGCGACACCCACCTGGCGTCGGTGTACACCGGCTCGGGCGCCAGCTCGACTCGTTCGGTGTTCAGCACCGCCAGCGTGGTGGCCACGTGCACGGCGCGGCGCGCGGTGTCTGCCGCAACGGACGGCGCAAGCTCGGCGTGCGACGCGAAACCCCAGGTCCCGTTGACGATCACCCGGACCGCCAGGCCGACTTCCCGACTGATGACGGCCGTCTCCAGCTCGCCGTCGCGCAGCTGGATGATCTCGGTGCTGATGCGGTGAATCCGCAGGTCGGCGTGGCTGGCCCCGGCCGCGGTGGCCGCCGATAGCGCGGCGTCGGCCAGCTCCTGGCGCGGGAAGGCTAGAAAATCAGCATCGATCCCCCGGTCGAGTGTCACCGCTCCACCGTAACGAGAAGCTTTAATACACCCATGGCCGACGCGCCACGCCGATCCTCCACGCTCGCGTATGCGCTGCTCGCACCCAGCCTGTTCGGTGTGGTCGCGTTCTTGCTGCTGCCGATCCTCGTCGTGGTCTGGCTCAGCCTCTACCGCTGGGACCTGCTGGGGCCGCTGCACTATGTCGGGCTGGCCAACTGGCGGTCGGTGCTGGCCGACTCCGGCTTCGCCAACTCACTGCTCGTCACGGCCGCCTTCGTGTTGATCGTGGTGCCGGCGCAGACGGTGCTCGGGTTACTGGCCGCCTCCGTGCTGGCCCGCCAGCTGCCCGGCACCGGTGCGTTTCGCACGCTGTACGTGCTGCCCTGGATCTGCGCGCCGCTGGCGATCGCGGTGTTGTGGCGCTGGATCCTCGCACCCACCGACGGGGCGGTCAGCACGGTGCTGGGACACCGCATCGAGTGGCTTTCCGATCCCAGCTTGGCATTGCCGGTCGTGTCGGCCGTGGTGGTGTGGACAAATGTCGGCTATGTCTCGCTGTTCTTCCTGGCGGGCCTGCTGGCCATCCCGGCCGACATCCACAACGCCGCGCGCACCGACGGTGCCAATGCGTGGCAACGTTTCTGGCGCATCACCTTACCGATGCTGCGTCCGACGATGTTCTTCGTCCTGGTCACCGGGATCGTCAGCGCGGCACAGGTTTTCGACACCGTCTATGCGCTGACCGACGGCGGGCCGGCGGGCCGCACCGACCTGGTGGCGCACCGCATCTACGCCGAGGCGTTCGGCGCCGCAGCCATCGGGCGGGCGTCGGTGATGGCGGTGCTGCTGTTCGTCATCTTGGTCGGCGTCACCGTCGTTCAGCAGTTGTACTTCCGCCGGCGGATCAGCTATGACCTCACGTAGCGCACCAGCTGCCCTGGTCTACACCGGCCTGGCCGTGGGCGCGGTGATCACCTTGGCGCCCTTCCTGCTTGGATTGCTGACCTCGTTCACCTCCGCACACCAGTTCGCGACGGGCACGCCGCTGCAACTGCCGCGACCTCCCACGCTGGCCAACTATGCCAACCTGGGCGGCGCCGGGTTCGGTCGTGCCGCGGTGGTGACCGCGTTGATGACGGCGGTAATTCTGCTGGGCCAGCTGACCTTCTCGGTGCTGGCCGCCTATGCGTTCGCGCGGTTGCGATTCGCCGGACGCGATGTGCTGTTCTGGGTCTACATTGCAACCCTGATGGTTCCCGCGACGGTCACTGTCGTGCCGCTGTATCTCATGATGGCTCAGCTCGGCCTACGTAACACGTTCTGGGCATTGGTGCTGCCCTTCATGTTTGGGTCGCCGTACGCGATTTTCCTGCTGCGCGAACACTTTCGGATGATCCCCAACGATTTGATCAACGCCGCACACCTCGACGGTGCCAACACGCTGGACGTCATCATGCATGTGGTGATTCCGTCCAGCCGATCGGTGCTGGCCGCCTTGACGCTGATCACCGCCGTCTCGCAATGGAACAACTTCATGTGGCCGTTGGTGATCACCAGCGGCAGCAAGTGGCGGGTGCTGACCGTGGCGACGGCAGAACTGCAGTCGCAATACAACGCCCAGTGGACGCTGGTGATGGCTGCGACCACGGTCGCGATCGTACCTTTGGTCGCGCTTTTCGTTGCGTTCCAACGGCATATCGTCGCCTCGATCGTCGTCTCGGGACTCAAATGAACCGGCCCCGCTTTTCGACGCTGGTCGCTGCCGCGGTGATTCTCGTCGCGGCGCTGCTGGCGACAACGGCGATACTGCTGGGCAGGTCCGGCGAACCGCGCAGCGGGAAGATCGTTGTGAGCGTGCGGCTGTGGTCCGATCAGATTGCCGCGGCATATCGGGAGTCGTTCGACGCGTTCACCCGCGCGCACCCCAATATCGAGGTGCGCATCAACTTGGTTGCCTACTCGACATACTTCAACACCCTGCGGACCGATGTGGCCGGTGGCAGCGCCGACGACATTTTCTGGCTGTCGAACGCATATTTCGCCGCCTACGCGGACAGCGGACGGTTGCTGAAGATCGATACTGCCGCCGATTGGGAGTCGGCGGTGGTGGACCAGTTCACCCGCGGCGGTGTGCTGTGGGGGGTGCCGCAGCTGACCGACGCCGGCATCGCCGTGTTCTACAACGCGGATCTGCTCGCTGCGGCCGGTGTCGATCCCATGCAGCTGAACGAGTTGCGATGGAATCCCAACGGCGAGGACACTTTGCGCCCAATGCTGGCCCGGCTCACCGTCGATGCCGAGGGACATGCCGCGGGAACAACGGGTTTCGACGCGGGACGGGTCCGCCAATGGGGCTACAACGCGGGCAACGACCCTCAGGCCATCTACCTGAACTACATCGGGTCGGCGGGCGGGGTCTTCCAGCGCGGTGACGAATTCGCGTTCGACAACCCCGCGGCGGTGACGGCCTTCCGTTACCTCGTCGGTCTGATCAACAACGACCACATCGCGCCACCGGCGTCGGCCACCAATGCCAACGGTGACTTCTCCCGCAACCAGTTCCTGGCCGGCAGGATGGCGTTGTTCCAGTCCGGCACCTACAGCCTGGCGCCGGTGGCCCGCGACGCCCGCTTCCACTGGGGTGTGGCGATGTTACCGGCTGGCCCCAAAGGCCGGGTTAGTGTCACCAATGGTATTGCTGCGGCCGGTAATTCGGTGTCCAAGCATCCGGATGCGGTACGTCAGGTGTTGGCTTGGATGGGTAGCCGGGTGGGCAACGCGTATGTGGGCCGGTCCGGCGCGGCCATCCCGGCGGTCCGGTCGGCTCAGTCGGTGTACTTCGACTATTGGGCCGCCAAAGGCGTCGACGTGACGCCTTTCTTCGCTGTGCTCAACGGCCCGCGCATTGCCGCCCCGGGAGGCGCCGGCTTCGCCGCTGGAAACGAGGCACTACAGCCGTATTTCGACGAAATGTTCCTCGGCCGAGGCGATGTCGAGACACTGCTGCGACAGGCTCAAGCGGCTGCCAACGCCGCCGCCTCGCGCTAGCCGGGCAGTACCAGCACCGGTATCGGGCTGTGGCGGATGATCTTCGTGCTTCGGGATCCCAGGAACACTCTGGCGATATCGCCCCGGGGTGAGGTGCCCAGCGCCAGTATCTCGCCGTCCTCCCAGTCCGCCGCGGCTAGTGCCTGAGCCCAGGTACTTCCGGTAACCACTTCCAGCACAACGTCTTTGTCGACGATCCCGTCGGTCTTCAGGTTTTCCAGGATGTCTCGTGCCTGCAAACCCCAGGCTTCCAGAACCGAGTCCTCGGCGTGCAGGCCCACCCCGGGCGGGTACATCGTCTTCCCGCGAACCGCGAAGGTGAGCACCCGCACCGGCACCCCGAATCGCTCCGCGGACTCCACGCACCGTCGCACCACGTCGACCGAGTCCGGGGTTGCCGAGTACGCGCAGGTGAGCCGCGTCAACCTGCCGGTGTGGGCGCGGTATCCGCGGGGACTTATCGCGACCGGCACCGGCGACGAATGCAGCAGCCAGTCGGCGGTCGACCCGATGACCACCTGCCCACGCCGGGCACTGGGCAGCGAGCCCAGCACCAGAGCCTCGGCCTCGGCTTCCGCGACGACCTCGATCAGCCCACCCGAAACTGATCGGTGCGCGCGATGGAAGTAGCTGACCTCGATTCCATCGGCCAATTTGCGCAGATAGCGCTGGGCCTCCTTGGCCGAATCGGCGGCCAGCTGATCCGCCCAGTGCTCGTATTCTGCGTCGACGCGGGCAAGTGAGGGCGTCAGCCACGGCTTGGGCACGATGGTCGCCACCGTCAGCGAGGTGCCCAGCGTGCGCGCCGCACGGACCGCGAGGTACAACCCCGACAGCCCGACCTTGCCGGCCAGGTAGCCGGCGACGACGGTCACAGCACTTCCTGCGCCGGGTTGTTTGGCGCTTCGTCGTTAGGTGCGCTTTCGTCGTTTAATGCGCTGTGATGGCGACCCCACACCAGGTAGTAGGTCAGCGCCACCGCAACCCAGCCACTGAACGCGAGCCAGGTGTACCAGTGCAAGCTGGCCAGGATGTACCCGCACGCCAGCACCGAGAGGGCCGGGGTGACGGGGTAGCCGGGCACCTTGAACCCGCGCGGCAGGTCGGGCAGGCGCACTCGCAGGATGACCACCCCGATAGACACCACCGTGAACGCGGTAAGCGTTCCGACCGACACCAGATCCGCCAGCTTCTCGAGCGGTACGAACGCCGCGAGGATCGACGCCACAACCGCGACGATCACCGTGTTGGTCACCGGAGTCATCGTGCGGGTATTCACCGTCGCGAAACGCGGCGGCAGCAAGCCGTCGCGGCCCATCGCAAACACGATGCGGGTCATGCCGTATTGAGTGACCAGCGTGACGGAAAAGATCGAGATCACCGCGCCCGCAGCGAGAATGGTGCTGGCCCATTGGCCTCTTGTGACGTTGTCGAGGATGGTGGCCAGTCCGGCCTCTTGTTGTCCGGCGAAGTTCCGCCACGGCTGAGTGCCAAGCGCAGAGAGGGCGACGAGCACGTAGACGCTGGTGACGATGAACAGTGCCGTGATCAGCGCGCGGGGCATGGTCGTTTGCGGGTCTTTCACCTCGTCGCCGGCGGTCGACACCGCGTCAAGGCCGATGTAGGAGAAGAAGATCGTGCCCGCCGCCGAGCCGATGCCTGCGACACCGAATGGAGCGAAATCCCTGAGATGGTCCGAGTCGTAGGCGGCGAACGCGATGACCACGAACATGGCCAGCACGCCGAGCTTGATCAGCACCATGATCGCGTTGACCTTTGCGGATTCGCTGGCGCCGCGGATCAGCAGCAGGGCACACATCCAGATCAGGAAGACCGCCGGCAGGTTCACATAGCCCGGGCTTTGGTCCCACGGCGCTGCCGACAATGCATGCGGCACTTGGAATCCGAACACGTTGTCCAGCAGCTTGTTGACGTAACCACTCCAGCCGACCGAGACCGCCGCCGTGGCCACCCCGTACTCCAGCAGGAGGCAGGCGGCGACAACCATCGCGACGGCCTCACCCAGCGTGGTGTATGCGTAGGAATACGCCGAACCGGAAACCGGTACGGCTGAGGCTAATTCGGCGTAGCAGATGGCTGCGAGCCCGGCCGCGATACCGGCGATGACGAACGAGACGATCACGCTCGGACCGGCTTGCGGAACCGCCTGCGACAGCACGAAGAAGATTCCGGTGCCGATCGTCGATCCGACCCCGAACATGGTCAGCTGGAACGTGCCGATGCTGCGCTTGAGGTGGTCTGCGGCCCCGTGAGCGACAGGAGCACCGCTGACCGGACGACGCCGCAACATCTGTTCCCGCAGACTGATCGACGGGGCCGTCATCGCACCTCCCGTTGGTAGATCAGCTGATTATGCCCACCACAGCAATCGCCGGCCGGCTAATACACACGAATATGTCCACCTCTGCGCGACAATTGGCGCGCGGCCACCCACTCTGCTGAATTGTCGCTGGGAAGCGGACAGCGCCCGATATGCCACGAGCACAGGCGATTTCCGCCTGGCCCTTCTACCTGGCGAGGTGCAATGCCGTGTCGAGCGCCACGGCGGTACCGCCGGCCGCGACAACGATCGCCAGCGTCACCCAGTCCGCCAGCTTCGGTCGAGCCGGATTCGCACTCAGCTGACCGGTGCCGCCACGGGCGGTGATCGCATCCCCCATCTCGTCGGCGCGACGCAACGTCACGGTTATTGCGGCGGTGAGCAAGTCGATCAGCTCCAGTGCATGCCGCCAGCGCCGGGCCTTGCGGCTCCGGGGTATCCGTTTGGGCCGTAACCGGCGAGCGGCGTAGAGCACCTGAAATTCGTCGATCAACATCGGGAAGGCACGCAGCGCCAACGCCAAAGCCACCGCCCATTCGTCGATCGGTATCCGGAACAGCCGTAAAGGCCAGCCCAAAGTCGCTATGGCGGGGCCGACTTCGGCGACGTTGGTGGTCCAGGACACCATCCCGCCGAGGGCCAGCAGCACGATCGACAGTGTGGTGAACCGCAAAAAGTTCAGGGCTCCGCCGAGGCCGATTTGGGTCCCGGCCAGCGAGACCACCGGACTACCGCCGGCCAGCGCCGCGGTGATAAACCCGAAGGCGAGGGCGATCCAGAGCCAGCGCGGGATCGTCGGCAGCACGCCGCGCGGGATACGCGCGATCCAGATCGCCGCCGTCACCAGGACCGCCACAAACCCAATGGTCAACCACCCCGGATAGAACGTCAGCAACAACGAAGCGCCGAAAACAACCAGCAGTTTGGTACCGGCCCACAGGTCGTGGATGGTCGACGTTCCAGGCACCGGAACCAGCAATACCATCGGCCGACTCTGAGGTCGTGTTGTTGCGTGTTCCGAGGCCGACGTCGCGGTCACGACATACCTCCCGCCGCCGTCGGCACCGATTCCAGCACGCCGTTATGCAGGTGCAAGATTCGCGGGCACAGATCCTCCAGCCCGACGAAGTCGTTGGAAATGACGACCACTGTGAGATTCCGCTCCCGCCGCAAGTCCTCCAGCATTCGCAGCAGGCCGCGCTGGCTGGCCGCATCCAATCCAGCCAGCGGCTCGTCCAGGATCAGCGCCCGCGGCGAACGGGCCAACAGTCCGGCCAACACCACGCGGCGCATCTGGCCCCCGCTCAGCTGGTCGATGCGCCGCTTAGCCAGCGTGGGATCCAGTCCGACGACGCTCAGCGCGGCGTTCACCCGGTCTTCCTCGCGGTGTGAAAAGCCCGCTGTGGAGGCGACTTCCAGATCGACACGGCTTCGCATCAACTGCAGCCGGGCCGCCTGGAACGACAACGCGACCGTGCCGACCTGCTCGTGGGTGGGCCGCCCGTCGACCAGGCAGGCGCCGGCCGTGGGGATCGTCAGCCCCGCCATGATCCACGCCAGCGTCGACTTACCTGACCCGTTTCCGCCGTGGATCAGCACCCCGTCGCCTTGTTCCACCACGAAGCTGACATCGCGCAGTGCTGTCTTGGCCCACGGTGTGCCGATGTTGTATTCGTGACCGACGCCGATGAGCTCGAGCGCGGGCGCTCTCCGCGCGTGATTCACCACGACGGGCGGCGCCGGCTCATTGACGGTCTCGGCCATGTCGGTGTTGTCCGGTGACTCGCTGAGGTTGATCGTGCGGTCCGCGGACGCTGCCTCGTTGTCGAAGTGCGTGATATGAACCAGAGCGGTGCGGTGTCGTTTGGTCAAGCCCGACAGCACGCTCAACAGCGCGTCGCGGCCCTGCTGGTCGACCATGCTGGTGACCTCGTCGGCGATCAGCATCGCCGGTTCGCGGGCCAACGCGGCAGCCAGCGCAAGGCGTTGCAGCTCGCCACCGGACAGACTTCCCGTGTCGCGTTCGCCGAGATCTTCGAGTCCGACCTCGCTGAGCAACCGATCGACATCGACGTCCGTGCCCGGCGGAAGCCCCCACACCACATCGTCAGCGACCCGGGTACCCAGCACCTGGCTTTCCGGGTGCTGCAGCACCACCGCCGTACCACCCAGCTTGCCCAGACCCACCGCCCCGGGGCGATCCACGCTGCCCGACGTTGGTTCCCGGCCGGCCAGGATCAGCATCAGCGTGGTCTTGCCGGAGCCGTTGGCGCCGGTGATTGCAACGTGTTCGCCGACGCGCAGGTCCACGCTGACTTCGCGCAGCGCGTCCTGGTTTGCGCCCGGGTATCGGAAGCGCACCTTGTCCAGCCGCACGGGAACCGGCCCGACCGGAATCTCCTGGTTCTCGTCGGCGGCGGGCGCGTCCAGCTTGTGGACATCGGGGATGCCACGCATCCGCTCCAGCACGCGCGACAGCGCCCACCATCCGATCAACGACACCACCAGGACCATCAAGACGAAATAGCCGAGCAGCACCCAGGGCCAGTAGTGCATGCCAATGGTGAAATAGCGTTTCAAGGCGGCGGCCAGCCCTTGCAGATGCACCCGGGTCAGGAAGGTCGCGACGCCCTCCATGTTTGCCGTCATCGCCGCGAAAATCAGGTGCCGCAGCCGGAACATCACGGCGAGCGCCCCTACGTTCGCCGCACCGAAAACCACGCCGGCAATCAACGACGAGACGATCACCGTCGGCGTGCCGCGGCGTCTGCGTTTGATGATTCCCGTCAGCCCACCGATATAGGCGCTGTTGACGACCGCCAGTAGACCGCCCAAACCAGCGATCAGGAAGGCGATCATTCCGGCCGCGACCACCGCGGCGACGAGTACGCGCAACCGGTAGCGGTAGGCCAAAAGCCCCATCGGCACGGTGCCCAGCAGCGCCAGGCCCGCGGCGAACGGTACGACGACGGAGATGATCGCGGTCACCGCGCAAAGTGCCGCCATCACCGAGGCCTGGGCCAATTCGCTCGGTTGCAGCCCTCCACCCCGATGCGGAGGAGAGGGCGGGGCGATCACTTCATCGATTGTGCCAGGCGGCAGCCGTAAGCACCTGTGCAGCACACCGCGCGATGTGGATTTTCACGCGCGGTGATTGCGGTAGTGACGAGTGGTCTCGCATAGCAAAGCTATGCAACGATGGTCGTATGAATTCATCCGCCCCCGCCAACCACAAAGAAGTAGTTGACGCCGCAAACACCCAGCCCCAGCCGGGCCTGGGAGCGGACCTGCTCGCGGTGGTCGCGCGGCTCAACCGACTGGCCACCCAACGCATCCAGATGCCGTTGCCGTCAGCGCAGGCCAGGCTGCTCGCCACCATCGATGCTCACGGTGAAGCGCGCATCGGCGATTTGGCCGCCGTCGACCACTGTTCGCAACCCACGTTGACCACACAGGTGCGACGGCTTGAAGACGCCGGTCTGGTCACGAGAACCGTCGACCCCGGAGATGCCCGGGCGGTCCGAATCCGGATCACGCCGCAGGGAATGCGCACTCTCACCGCGGTCCGGGCCGACCGCGCCGCGGCCATCGAACCGCAACTGGCACAGCTCGATCCGGCCGACCGCCAAGTGCTGGCCGACGCGGTCAAGGTGTTGCGCCGCTTGCTGGAGAACTCCGCGGCCACGCCACGTCGCAGTGACCAGTAATCCGCATTTCGGGTGGCTAGACCATCTGCTGCGGGTAGACACTTAGAGCCGACAAGGAAAGGTGGCGGCGATGCGGACCGAGGCTTCCGCCTTCCAAGCCTCGTTGACCGTGTGGGTCGGATCGACCAAATACGTGTATCCCCCTGGGCGTGACGTGACTGTGGGCTCCGCTAGCAAGTGCGACATCCGGCTGGATCCGGGCAATACCGGCGAGATCGCGCAAGCAGCGTCCGAGGATTTGGTGCTGCGGTTCACCGACGCCCATTGGGTGGCCATCGACAGCAGCGGCGACGGCATCTTCGTCGACGGCGTGCGGATGTCGACGGTCGACATCCAAGACGGCCAGACGATCAGCATCGGTGATCCGCAGCAAGGCCGGCGACTCGTCTTCCAAATCGGTGCCGCAGCCGACACATCCGCGGAAGCTCCGCCTGTCGCGTCGGCGCCGCACCATCCACTCCCGACGGAGCGAACCACCCAGCAGATGCGGGTACCCGAGATCCAGTCCCTGACGGAGTCACCGACCGGGCCGGTCCCGTTACCGCCAATGGCGCGACAGGGTCCCGTTTCGTCCGACTCGAAGACCGACCCCACCGGGACATCGCTCCCTGTTCTTCCCGAACCACAGCCCAGCGAACCGGTTTCGACTTTCCGGCTGCCGCTCAAGTCCGACGCACGCACGGACGGAGTGGCCGCATACCAGCTCACGCTCACCGCGGGCAACGCCGGACAACATGCGTTGCTCACGAATGTGTCCTTCGCTGCCCGTCCCGGCACCTTGACGGCGGTCATCGGCCCGTCGCGCGCCCGCAACTCGGCCCTACTGGACCTGCTCAGCGGCACCAGGGAGCTCAGCTCCGGCACAGTCACCGTGGACGGCCACGACGTGCATCTCGAACAGGAGGCGATGCGCACCCGCATCGGAATAGTGCCCCCCGACCAGCGGGTGTATCCGCGGCTCACCGTCGAGCGGGCGTTGAGCTACGCGGCCAAGCTGCGACTGCCCGCCGACACGTCGCCCGAGCACCGCGAACGTGTGGTGAGCCAGGTTATCGACGAGCTCGAGTTGACGCCTCACCGTAAGACTCGCATCCGCAAACTGCCACCGGAGGTGCGGCGGTGCGTGTCGATGGCGATCGAACTGATCAGCAGGCCGACGCTCCTCGTGGTCGACGAGCCGGGCGCCGGCCTTGATCCGGCGCAGACGCGCCACGTGCTGGCAATGCTGCGGCGGCAAGCCGATATCGGTTGCGTCGTCGTGGTAGCCATATCGTCACAGCCATCGCTGATCGATCTGAGTTCGTGCGACGACGTGCTGCTTCTCACCGCTGCCGGCACGATGGCATTCGCCGGGCCGCCCGGCCAACTCGCGTCGGCCATGGGCACCGCCGACTGGTCGGCAATCTTCGCGCGGACGAGTTTCGATCCCGAGGGCGCGCACCGTGCGTTCCTGGCCCGGCAATCGGCACCGGCTCCCACGCCGCCGACTCCGGCGGCTGCAGCGATGCCACTCCCGGCCCAGCTCGCCTTCACCCGACAGACCCGGTTCGTTGTCGGCCGCCAAGTCCGCCTGTTGCTCGCCAGCCGCGTTTACCTGCTCTTCTTGCTGATCCTGCCGGTCGCGCTGGCGGCGTTGACGTGGCTGATTCCCGGCGACTCCGGGTTCAGCCGGCCCGCCGCGTCCAGTCCCAACGCGCACGAAGCCGTGGAGATCCTGGCCGTGCTCAACATCGCCGCGGTGATCATCGGTACCGCCCTGACCATCCGCGACGTGGTTGGCGAGCGCCGTATCTTCCGGCGCGAGCAGGCGGTCGGGCTGTCGACGTCGGCCTTCCTGCTCGGCAAGCTCATCGTTTTCGCCGTCGCCGCGGCCATCCTGGCGGCCATGCTGACCGGCATCGTCGTCGCCGTCAAAGGCGAGCCGGTGCATGGCGCTGTCTTACTTCGCAATCCGGCAGTCGAGTTGTACGTGGCCGTGGCCGCGACGGCCGTCGTCTCGGCGATCGTCGGGCTGGCGGTGTCCACCCTGGGGAACTCACTGCGTGAGGTCCTGCCGCTGCTTTTGCCGGTGATCCTGGCCTCGCTGGTGTTCGCCGGGGGGCTGGTTCCGCTGGTGGGCACCTGGGGTTACGACCAGGTCTCGTGGTTCATCCCGGCCCAGTGGGGTTTCGCGGCGACGGCGTCCACCGTCGATCTGCGTCGGGTCGACGCGCTTGCGGCCAACGCCCAGATGTGGACCCACTATTCGGGCTGGTGGGTGTTCGACATGGGCGTACTTCTGGTGTTCGGCGCTTTGTGGGCCGGGTTCGTCCGGTACCGGCTGCGACCGCCTGCTACGACATCGCGAACAGCAGGAACTGAGTGATCTGGTTCGGCGACAAATTGTTGTCGCTGACGAATACCACCGATTGACGACCGTCGGGCAACTTGGGCCCCAATGTGATGCCCTCGACGTTGTCCAGGGGCGAACCCAACGTGGACAGGCCCGGTGTCGCGGACATGTCCACGGCCAGCGATTTGCTCATCGGGGTCAACGCCGTATCCTTCATCGACGGAACGGCCAATACGTCGGTGGCAGCGCCGATCTCGGCGCGGTAGACCCGAATGACCGCGGGCGCGGGGCCAGAGCGTTCCAGCACCAGGAACGTCGTATCCGACAGCGCGACCAGATCAGAGACACCGTTGAGGTCGTGGGACGTCGCGGCAGGCTCCATCGGATAGGCGTATTGGGCGGTCGGCGCGCCGGTGGCGACGTCGAACTTGGTGATCCGGGTCAGCACGTGGCGGTCACCGTCGTTTGCCGGTCCGTCGTTGTAGCCGGGATCCTCCATCGCGGCGAACAGCGACTGGCCGTCGGGCGTCAACGCCAGTCCTTCCAGCGCCTTGTTGCGGCGCGGCCCGGTCTGTTGTGCGGACATCGCCAGATTGGGCGGCAACGTGAACTGGCCCAGGTAGCCGCCGTCCAGCGTCGCGGTGCGGACCCAAGGATCGAGCAGGACCGGCGACCCCGTCGTGTTGCTCGTGAGCCGCTCACCCTCGGAAGACCAGTAGAGCCGTTGCCGGCCGGCGTCGAAAGCGATGCCCTCCGGGTCGGGCGGTATCACCGGCGGCCTGCTCCCGATGTTCAGCGGCCGGAACGGCTGACCGGATTCGTCCAGCAGCGGGTGGGTGCCGGTGAAGCTGGCCTCGTCAATGCCCTTGTCCGACAACGACAGCCGCACAGTATAGAAACGCGCGGGGTTCTTCTCGGAGCGGTCGTCGGAGATCACGTAGTACACCTGGCGACCTGGGTCGTAGCTGATCGCCGACAAACCACCGATGACGGTTCCGTCGAACGTGGCGCCGAACGCTACCTGCGACTGCCCGAGATATCTCAACAGCGCTGCAGGTGTGTTCGCCGGCGGACGCGCCGGGGCGCATCCGGTCAGCCATACGGACAATAACCAGCACAG
>NZ_JCALDF010000053.1:0-17156 GCF_059812725.1 Mycobacterium sp. NGS41 | reverse complement strand
CCTGAAGTGTTATTGCCGTACCCATCATTTGGTGAAGACCTTCTGGGGCTGGACGGAAAAGCAACTGCCCGACGGCACCCTGATCCTGACCTCACCGGCCGGGCAGACCCACGTCACCACCCCGGGCAGTGCGCTGCTGTTCCCCAGCCTGTGCCACGCCGTCGGTGGGATGCCCACCCCCGAAACCGACACCGCGCCACCTGAGCCGTGCCCGGCACGCACCGCCATGATGCCCAAACGTCGACGCACCCGCGCCAAAGAACGCGCCTACCGGGTAGCCACCGAACGCCACCAAAACCACCAAGCCCGCCAAGCTCAAGCCCAAGCCGACACCCAACGCCTGCGGGCCAACCCACCACCGGGCTACAACCCCGACCCAGACGCACCCCCGCCATTCTGATTGCCGCCCCAACAGCGGCATCTTCACCACACGGACAGGGCGCTGTTTCTATCGTGGCCGCCCTGCGGCCAGGACGTAGGCGCCCGCACCCTGACGGCCTAACCCGAACGGACGTGCCATCTACCTTGACGAGGGCCAGGGCGGCAAACCGTGCTATACCCTCTGCGCGGCATCGACGGCGTCATCCGCGATCGGTCAGGTTATCCGATCACGCGGGATTTCCTGGAGAAGTTGAGAACCTGCTGGTTCTAGCCAGACCTTCACCGCAGGTCAAACGCTCAAACACGGACTTTGCGCAGTTCGCGGAGCCGGGATAAGTCGAGCAGCCGCGCAGGACGCCTCCGCCGTAAGTCGCTGCGCCGTGAGAATGCCAGCTAATTCTAGATTCGGGTCACGCGTGCTGGTCGAAGCCCCTAGGGTCTAACTCCGGAAGCAACCGTGACGAATCGGGGGATGGCGCGTGGAGGGCACCGAAGGGACACCATTCGGGCGTTACAGGTTGATCGAATTACTTGGTCGCGGCGGCATGGGCGAGGTGTGGCGGGCCTACGACACTGTCACGGAACGCGTAGTGGCCTTGAAGGTCTTGTCCACCCAGTACGTCGATGACGCCATGTTCCAGGAACGTTTCCGGCGGGAAGCGAGATCCGCTGCAGCGCTCGATGAGCCGCACGTGGTGCCGATCTATGATTACGGCGAAATCAACGGACGACTGTTCGTCACGATGAGGTTGATCAAGGGCCGCGACCTGCACGACATCCTGAGCGCCGGCCGGATGGATCCCGCGCGAGCGGTGGGCATCATCGATCAGGTCGCCGCGGCGCTCCACGCCGCACACCAGGCCAACCTAGTGCATCGAGACGTCAAGCCATCGAACATCTTGGTCAGCGACGACGACTTCGCCTACCTGATTGACTTCGGAATCGCCCGCGCTGTGGGCCAAACGAGTCTCACGGCTACCTCAAGTGTGATCGGTACCTGGGCCTATATGGCCCCTGAACGCATCAGCGCCGGACAGTGCGATGGGCGGGCCGACATCTATGCGCTGGCCTGCGTGCTGTACGAGTGCTTGACCGGCCGTCAGCCCTTCGGCGGTGACAGCCTGGAGCAACAAATTGGCGGCCACATGACGTTGCCACCACCGCGCGCGGCCGACCATCGCCCGGACGTGTCCGCCGAGCTGGACGCCGTCATCGCCAGGGGCATGGCCAAGAACCCCGACGACCGCTACGCGACCACCCGCGAGCTGGCACGGGCCGCCCGAGCCGCCGTTGGAGGGCCGACGACCGGGCCGAACACCGTGCCCCCAACCATGGCAGCGTCTCTGATGAACGCCGAGGCTGATCGGCGGACGCGCTTCGACGACGCCACCACCCGATACGCGCCGCAGCCGACGGGTCCCTCACCGACCAGCCCCCCTCAGCTCCCGCCCACTCCGGATAGTCCAAACCCGCTGGAGGCCAAGCGATCCCGCAATGGTCGGCTCATTGCCATCTCGAGCGTCGGGGCTGTGGCAGTTGTTGTGGCGGTCGTTGCGGCGATCGCTTTGTCCAACCCCAGCGCCCATGACGCTACGCATCAGAACTCCGCCAGCGCGATGCCATCAGCGCTTCCCAACACCGGTCCCTTCACCGGCACCTTTACTGCAGCCTTTGGCCCCATGACGAAGTTGGATGGAAGCCCTCCAAAAAATGACGCGGATGCGGCGGGATTCTCTGAGACATGGCATCTGCGCTCGGCGTGCAGCGGTAACACGTGTGTAGCGAGCGCCTCGACCGCTGACAGATACCCTTCCAAGGACCCAGTGTTCGACAACGTCGGCGGGCGCTGGCTTGCAGTCACCACGTCACGACGGAAGTGCGCGAGCCACGATGACGACGAAGCGTGGAACACAGTCTGGCTGCAACCACAGGCCGACGGAACCATGTCGGGCGAATCGGTCCAAACCACCGCGAACGGGTGTTCCAACAAACGGACCCTAACCTTCACCCGATCCGCAGATACCGACGTATCGCTACTGCCTGATCCGGCCACCCTGCCGCGACGCGTCGCATCCCCAGCAGAAGCACTCCACGGCAGCTACGACGCACGATATAACTTTGCGAACGGCGCTAAATCAACTCACCAATATGATGTGCGCACCGATTGCCTGCGCACCGGCGAGCGGTGCATGAGCTTCGGCTATAGCAAGGAGGCCTATCAAGCATTCGCCTTCGCAAACAGAACATGGACCCTGAACGTGGAATACGACGCCACCTGTCCAACGGGAGGCGCCATCCACGTCAAGCGCACCGCAACACTGCCGCTTCCACAACCGCCTGAAGACCTGGTTACGTCGGTGACTGGGCACGGTTACGATGAGGTAACGCCGAAGAATCGTTGCGCGACTACGGCTTTCGACCTGACATACACCCGCACCGGCGACTGACATTGCACCGACGCGACATAACGCGTCGCTGAGATCTCAGGCCGCGACGGAGTCGAGCACATCCATGTTGGCCAATCGCAGCACCCGCCGCCGGCGGGCGAAAAGCACCGCGACATACACGCCCACCACCAGCAGCACCAGCAGCAGCAGGAACAAGAAGAACCAGGCGTGCTCGAAGCCGGTGAGCGATATCGGGCCCAGCAGAGGCAACTTCACCTCAGCAACTTGGTGTCAGTTCCGTCCGCCGTCAAACTCGCAGGTTAACCGGCCAGGACGAGCACCCAATACCGCGCAACCGCTACAAAATGACACGAGTGAGCGCCGTCGTTGAGCTTCGAGACAACTTGCGCGAATTTGCTAACACACAAGGCATGGGGCATTACGCTCTTAGCCACCAGCAGGGTCATTGGGGAATTTTGTTCCTCACGCAACAACCGCAGCTGGGACATCATCAGGGGGCTCGCCGTGTTTCGCCGACGTGTTGGCGCAGGCACTGCGTAACTGGCCGGAAGGGGAGGCGACTCAAGGCAAGAATAGTCCAGCGAATTGGACTTACTACATCCCACAGACGGAGAATTTGATGAAGAAATTGCTGGCAGCACTAGCATTCACGGCAAGCTCGATTGCCCTGGCGTCCCCGGCGCTGGCCGACGACCCACCGCCCGTTCCCGTCACGCCCGGACCGCACACGTTGACGACACAGAAGGGGCCCTTTCCCGTGACGGTGGCCTTGGACTGCGGCCCCGCCTGCTTCTCGTGGAGTGACGACTCGGCACGCGACGAGTTCCGCTGGGCGGGGGACAAGTGGCTTGATGCGAAGCAAGGCATGTGGACCGTGGACGGCATCACGTTCACGAACCGCAACGGCCGCACCGGTACCCTCTCCTAAGGGAAAATCGGCCCACCCTCCACCACACCCGACCACCACCTTTCTAGACGGCTGGTCGGAGTTCCACAGTCTCTCGGTGTTGCGGCTGTTCGATCTGATAGAGCTGCCCCGCGTTGAGCCGGCGAATCAAGGCCTGCGGCGGAACCAGCGCCCGTTCCCAGATGGCGCTGTCTCGCCAGTCCCGTATGCCCAGCGGCTCTGCGGCCTGGCGTAGGGCACTGCCCAGCTCGGCGCTGATCAGGTGTCGCAGCGCGTCGCCACCCTGTTGCGGGTCGGCGATCATCCAGGAATGCCCCGCCCCATACAGCGGATACAGCGTGCCACCCGATTCCTCTGCGACGCCGCATGCGGTCTCGAAGGGCACGATGAAGTCGTTGTCGCCGTGCAGCACCATTGTCGTGATGCCGGAGTCGCGCATCATACGCAGCCGGGCTGCCGAATCAGTCGACCGCAGCATGGCCCGGACGGCCCGAATCAGCGCCAACGGGTGGCGGAAATTCCCGGTTACCGCACTTGTCAGGCACCGCGCCCAGTGGCTGACGCGGGCGATGCTCAACCCGGTCAGATCCTGGCCGGTGCCGCGCAGCAATGCCAGCAGCGCGGCAACGTTTCGCGGGGCGGGGCCCGCGATGTCGGCCAGCAGCTGATCAAACCAGGCCCCCGCGGCGGCGTTGAAAAGCACCGCGGCCAGCACCCGCTCGGGTGCCCTCGCCGCCAGTTCGATCACCATGCGGCCGCCGAAGGAGTGCCCGACGAACACCGCCTGCTGAATGCCGAGGGCGTCGATGACGCGGAGGGTCAACTCGGCGAAGTCGGCCACGCGTCCCTTGCGGGTGCGCAATGCATCGGTGTCACCATGACCCGCGGCATCGATCGCGATTACAAGAAAGCCCAGGTCGGCTGCGTGACGAAGCATGTCCAGATAGGCCCGGTGGTTCAGGGCCAGACCGTGCAGGAACACCAGCGGCACTCCCCGGCCGCCTACCGTCAACCCGACCTTGTGTCCGTCGTCCAGCTCGAACACGTGGTGCGATAGACGGATTGGCTCCTCGATCTCGTCGGCCGCCAGAGGGTTGGCGGCCTCGGAATGAGAGAACATAACGGATCCCCGACGACGCTTGTAGGTCCCGGGCTCTCCGGGGTTGCACCACGTTGTCATCGGATCCTAAAAGGATTCTTAAAGCCCCCAGCAAACCCGAGCTATCCGATCAGCACGGCGAACCGCGGCTTGATCACCTCGTCGATGATCGCCAGCCGCTCGTCGAACGGAATGAACGCCGACTTCATCGCATTGATGGTGAAGCGCTCGAGGTCACTCCAGCCGTAGCCGAACGCCTCCACCAAACGCAGCATCTCCTGGCTCATCGAGGTATCGCTCATCAGCCGGTTGTCGGTATTGACGGTCACCCGGAACCGCGACCGGGCCAGCAGGTCGAACGGGTGCTCGGCGATGCTCTTGACGGCCCCGGTCTGCACATTCGAGCTGGGGCACAGCTCCAGCGGAACTCGCTTGTCCCGCAATATCGCTGCCAGCCGGCCCAACCGGACCTGCCCAGCTTCGGGGCCGCCCTCCAAGACCTCGATATCGTCGACGATGCGCACGCCGTGACCCAGCCGGTCAGCGCCGCAGAACGCGATGGCCTCGTGAATGGACGGCAATCCGAACGCCTCGCCGGCATGAATTGTGAAGCGCGCGTTGTGGTCTCGCATGTACTCGAACGCGTCCAGGTGCCTCGTTGGGGGATAACCGGCCTCGGCTCCCGCGATGTCGAAGCCGACAACGCCCTTGTCGCGGAACCGGATCGCCAGCTCGGCGATCTCACGCGACATCGCGGCATGCCGCATCGCGGTGACCAAGAGGCGCACGGTAATTCGGCGACCCGCGCCGGCACAGGCCTTTTCACCGGCGGCAAAGCCCGCCAGCACGCTGTCGACCACCTCGTCGAACGACAGCCCCTGGTTGATGTGCAGCTCAGGGGCGAACCGAATCTCGGCATACACCACCGAATCGGCGGCCAGGTCCTCCACACATTCGTAGGCGACGCGGTACAGCGCATCGGGAGTCTGCATCACCGCCACGGTGTGCGAGAACGGCTCCAGGTAGCGCTCCAGCGAGCCGCTGTGCGATCGGGTGCGGAACCACGTCGCCAGCTCCTCGACGTCGGTGGCGGGCAACCCGTCGTAACCGATCTGTCCGGCGATGTCGGCAACGGTGGCCGGGCGCAGCCCGCCGTCGAGGTGATCGTGCAGCAACGCCTTGGGCGCTTGCCGGACCATCTCCAGGCTCAACGGTGAGGTCATGGGGCGATCCGATCGATGATCAGCGGCCGTGCAACCGGCGCCTTATCGACCACGCCCCAGCCGCTCTCCAGCTCGGCCAGCGCGGCGGCGAAGCGTTCCGGGGTGTCGGTGTACAGGGTGAACAACGGCTCACCGGCGGTGACCGGCTCGCCCGGACGACGATGGATCCTGACTCCGGCGCCGGGCTGTACCTGTTCGCCCGGCCGGGACCTGCCCGCGCCGAGCCGCCATGCTGCCAGCCCCACTGCCATCGCGTCGATGTCGCCCATTGTGCCGCCCCGACCAGCGCTCACGGTTTCCGAATACCTACCAATCGGCAACGGTTGTGACAAATCGCCGCCTTGCGCGACGATCAGCCGGCGAAATCGGTCCATCGCGGTGCCGTCCCGCAGCGTCTGCGCGGGATCGTGACTGTCGATGCCGGCGAGCTCGAGCATCTCGCCCGCCAGCCGCAGCGTCAGCTCCACCACGTCGGACGGCCCGCCGCCGGCCAGCACTTCCAGCGCCTCGGCGACCTCGAGCGCGTTACCTACCGTCGCGCCCAGCGGGGTGTTCATGTCGGTCAGCAGCGCGCGCGTCGGCACCCCGTGGGCGGTGCCCAGCTCGACCATGGTGTGCGCGAGATCGCGGGCCTGCGCCTCGGAGTCCATGAACGCCCCGGAACCGACCTTCACGTCGAGCACCAGCGCTCCGGCGCCCTCGGCCAGTTTCTTGCTCATGATCGAGCTGGCGATCAGCGGCAGGGACTCGACCGTGGCGGTGATATCGCGCAGCGCGTACAGCTTGGCGTCGGCCGGCGCCAGCTCCCCGGCGGCGAATATCGCGGCGCCGACATCGCAAAGTTGTTCGCGCACTTGCTTATTGGATATCTGCGCGGTGAACCCGGCGATGGCTTCCAGCTTGTCCAGGGTGCCGCCGGTATGCCCGAGCCCGCGGCCGGCCGCCTGCGGCACCGCACCGCCACAGGCAACGACGACGGGCACCACGGCAATCGTGATCTTGTCGCCGACGCCACCTGTGGAGTGCTTGTCGACGGTCCGCAAGCCCAGATCGCGAAAGTCCATCCGTTCGCCGGAGGCCAGCATCGCCGCTGTCCACCTGGCGATCTCGCCGCGGTCCATGCCGCGTAAGACGATCGCCATCAACAACGCCGCCATCTGCTCGGCGGCGACGCGGCCGTCGGTGTAGGCCTCGATGACCCAGTCGATGGCCGCGTCGGACAACCGGCCGCCGTCGCGCTTGGTCCTGATCACCGTGGGCGCATCGAATGCCAAGCCGCTCAAGAAGGTTCCCCGGCGAGGTCGTCGGGACCGAAGGCGTCGGGCAGCAGGTCGCCGAGTCGCCGCGGCCCGCCCGGATGGTCGATCAGCAGACCTGGGCCGCCATGCTCCAACAAAACCTGACGGCAGCGCCCACAGGGCATCAGCACCGACCCGCTTGCGGTGACGCACGACAACGCCACCAAACGGCCGCCTCCGGTCGAATGCAGGGCGCAAACCACGCCGCATTCGGCACAGAGACCAAGGCCATATGAGACATTCTCCACATTGCACCCGGTGACCACGCGGCCGTCGTCGACCAGCGCCGCGGCACCCACCGGGAACCGCGAATAGGGCGCATAAGCGCCCGCTGCGGCTTGGATGGCGTTGTGCCGCAGCATCTTCCAATCAACTAAGAGCATCGCACCGGCCCCGCTCGCTGGTTGGGCTGAGTTAAGTAAAGCCACCCTAACTCCGAAACAACACACCGGAGTGGATCGAACAGGTTGGTGCCAGCGGCCACCTGGCCACGTTAAGCTCGATTGCCCGGCTAGAGCTGTTTCAGGCGGTTTTGAAGGCGGTGAGTACAAGGTTGAGCACGCAGGCGACAACCGCGGATGCACCTAAATCGACATCGGGGGGACCGGGATCAACGCGCAAGCGGCGGCCACCCCGAACCCTGTATCGGGGGGATCCCGGTATGTGGTCGTGGGTGCTGCACCGGATCAGTGGCGCGACCATTTTCTTCTTCCTGTTCGTCCACGTGCTGGACGCCGCGATGCTGCGAGTGAACCCGCAGACCTACAACGCGGTGGTGGGCGACTATAAGACACCGCTCGTCGGCCTGATGGAGTACGGCCTGATCGCCGCGGTGCTATTTCACGGGCTGAACGGGGTCCGGATCATCTTGATCGACTTCTGGTCGGAGGGCCCGCGCTACCAGCGGCTGATGCTGTGGATCATCGGCATCGTGTTCCTGCTGCTCATGGTCCCGGCGGGCGTGGTGACCGGCATCCACATCTGGGAGCACTTCCGATGAGCAGCCCTGACCTACAGCTCGGCCGCGGACAGACAGCTCCGGTGCGGCAGCGCAGCCACGATCGGCCCGCCAGCCTGGACAATCCCCGTTCGCCGCGGCGCCGGGCCGGCATCCCCAACTTCGAGAAATTCGCATGGCTGTTCATGCGGTTTTCCGGGGTGGCTCTGCTGGTCCTCGCCGTCGGGCACATGTTCATCATGCTGATGTGGAGCGATGGCGTGTACCGCATCGACTTCAACTTCGTGGCGCAGCGCTGGGCGTCGCCGTTCTGGCAGTTCTGGGATCTGGCGCTGCTGTGGCTGGCGCAGTTGCACGGCGGCAACGGCCTGCGCACCATCATCGACGACTACAGCCGCAAAGACGTCACCCGGTTCTGGCTCAACAGCCTGCTGCTGCTGTCGATGGGGTTCACGTTGGTACTGGGCACCTACGTGATTGTGACCTTCGACCCGAACATCTCCTGAAGTTCTGAGAGGCGAGCCTTGATCCAGCAACACCGATACGACGTGGTGATCGTCGGCGCGGGCGGTGCCGGGATGCGGGCCGCGGTGGAGGCCGGTCCCCGAGTGCGCACCGCGGTGCTGACCAAGCTGTATCCCACCCGCAGCCACACCGGCGCCGCGCAGGGCGGCATGTGCGCGGCGCTGGCCAACGTCGAAGACGACAACTGGGAATGGCACACCTTCGACACCGTCAAGGGCGGCGACTATCTGGCCGACCAGGACGCCGTGGAGATCATGTGCAAGGAAGCCATCGACGCGGTACTCGACCTGGAGAAGATGGGGATGCCGTTCAACCGCACCCCTGAGGGCCGCATCGACCAGCGCCGCTTCGGCGGCCACACCCGCGATCATGGCAAGGCTCCGGTCCGCCGCGCGTGCTACGCCGCCGACCGCACCGGCCACATGATCCTGCAGACGCTCTACCAGAACTGCGTCAAGCACGACGTGCAGTTCTTCAACGAGTTCTACGCGCTCGACCTGGTGCTCACCCAGACCCCGACCGGCCCGGTCGCCACCGGCGTAGTGGCCTACGAGCTGGCCACCGGCGAAATTCATGTGTTCCACGCCAAGGCCGTGGTGCTGGCAACCGGCGGTTCGGGCCGGATGTACAAGACCACCTCCAACGCGCACACGCTCACTGGCGACGGCATCGGCATCGTCTTCCGTAAGGGACTTCCGTTGGAGGACATGGAGTTTCACCAATTCCACCCGACCGGTCTGGCCGGCCTGGGCATCCTGATCTCCGAAGCTGTACGCGGCGAGGGCGGCCGGCTGCTCAACGCAGACGGCGAGCGCTTCATGGAGCGCTACGCCCCGACGATCGTCGACCTGGCACCCCGCGACATCGTCGCCCGCTCGATGGTGCTGGAGGTGCTGGAGGGTCGCGGGGCGGGGCCCAATAAGGACTACGTCTACATCGACGTCCGCCACCTCGGTGAGGACGTGCTGGAGGCCAAGCTGCCCGACATCACCGAGTTCGCCCGCACCTATCTGGGGGTGGACCCGGTGCACGAGCTGGTCCCGGTCTACCCGACCTGCCACTATGTGATGGGCGGCATCCCGACCACCGTCACCGGACAAGTGCTGCGGGACAACACCTCTACCGTTCCCGGCCTGTACGCGGCCGGGGAGTGCGCCTGCGTCTCGGTGCACGGCGCCAACCGGTTGGGCACCAACTCGCTGCTGGACATCAACGTTTTCGGCCGTCGCGCCGGCATCTCGGCGGCCGGCTACGCGCGGGGTCACGACTTCACCGACATGCCGCCCGAGCCGGCGGCGATGGTGGTCGGCTGGGTGCGCGACATCCTCTCCGAGCACGGCAACGAACGTGTCGCCGACATCCGCGGCGCCCTGCAGCAGACGATGGACAACAACGCCGCGGTGTTCCGCACCGAGGAGACGCTGAAGCAGGCGCTCACCGACATCCATGCGCTGAAGGAACGGTATTCCCGAATCACCGTGCACGACAAGGGAAAGCGCTTCAACAGCGATCTGCTGGAAGCCATCGAGCTGGGCTTCTTGCTGGAGCTGGCCGAAGTGACGGTGGTCGGTGCCCTGAATCGCAAGGAGTCCCGCGGCGGCCACGCCCGCGAGGACTACCCGAACCGGGACGACGTCAACTACATGCGTCACACCATGGCCTACAAGGAAATTGGGGCCGATAAGCAGGGCACCGATCTGCTCAGCGACATCGCGCTGGACTTCAAACCCGTGGTGCAGACCCGCTACGAACCCAAGGAACGGAAGTACTGATGACCGTCGAGCCCGAAGGCGACACCGTCGAGGTCCAGACTTTGGAGCCGCCGCTACCGCCGGTTCCCGAGGGCGCGGTGATGGTCACCGTCAAGATTGCCCGGTTCAACCCCGACGATCCGGACGCCTTCGCGGAAACCGGTGGCTGGCAGAGCTTTCGGGTGCCCTGCTTGCCGAGTGACCGCCTGCTCAATCTGCTGATCTACATCAAGGGCTACCTCGACGGCACCCTGACGTTCCGGCGTTCCTGCGCGCACGGGGTGTGCGGCTCCGACGCCATGCGGATCAACGGCGTCAACCGGCTCGCCTGCAAGGTGCTGATGCGCGACTTGCTGCCCAAGAAAGCGGGCAAACAGCTGACCGTGACGGTCGAGCCGATCCGCGGGCTGCCGGTGGAAAAAGACCTGGTGGTCGACATGGAGCCGTTCTTCGACGCCTACCGCAAGATCAAGCCCTACCTGATCACCAGCGGCAACCCGCCGACCCGCGAACGGATTCAGAGCCCAACCGACCGGGCCCGCTACGACGACACCACCAAGTGCATTCTGTGCGCGTGCTGCACCACCAGCTGCCCGGTGTTCTGGAGCGAGGGCACCTACTACGGCCCGGCGGCGATCGTCAACGCGCACCGGTTCATCTTCGACAGCCGCGACGAGGGCGCCGGCGAACGGCTCGACATCCTCAACGAGGTCGACGGGGTGTGGCGCTGCCGGACGACCTTCAACTGCACCGAGGGCTGCCCGCGCGGCATCGAGGTGACCAAGGCCATCCAAGAAGTCAAACGTGCGCTAATGTTCTCGCGCTAGATCCGCGGAGCAGACGGAAAAACCCTTTGTTTCGGCACGCAACGCGAGCTTTTGCGTCATCTCGGCCCAGCCGCTGGCAGGCGGCCGTCAGCTCTTTGACAACAGTGGCCCAGGACTGCCCGTCCATGCAGAGCCGACTGGCGGTGATGACCAATCGGTCCGGAGATCCGGGGATCAGCGACACCGCGAACAACCTGCCGATGCGCATGTCGAAAGATGCGCGCTGACGGGCGCGTGCCTCGCTCACGGTGACTCCCGGCGGTTCCACCGCCCAGGCCCAGCCACCGCCAGAGCGGAACGTCCAGCTGCCCAGGAACGGCTCAAACACGGTGCCAAGGCCCGGGTGGGCTTCGAAGACCTCTTCGACCGCGGCACGGACCCGCGCTTGATCCCACCGCGAGTCGGCGATCAGAACCTCAGAGTGCGCAGCGCTTTCCAGTTTTTCCAGCGGAGGAAGCTGAGCAACAGCTGGGTTAGAAGTCATGAGGTGAGACTTCACCGCACACCTTTACGGATTCTTGAAGGATTCTTGGAACGCGGCCGTCACACCTTCACCGGCCGTCTCGTCAGATAGGCATGACCGAGAAAACGACACAGAAAACCCGCATCGAAGCCCTGCCGCCGAAGCGCGCCGGCCTGCTGACCCGCGCCATGTACCGCGTCGCCAAACGGCGCTTCGGCGAGGTCCCCGAGCCGTTCACCGTCACCGCGCACCATCGGCGGCTACTGATCGCCAGCGCCGTGCACGAGACCATGGTCGAACGCGCCTCGAAAACCCTTCCGGCCAGCGTGCGCGAGCTGGCGGTGTTCTGGACCGCCCGCACCGTCGGCTGCTCGTGGTGCGTCGACTTCGGATCGATGCTGCAGCGCCTGGACGGCCTGGACGTGCAAAGGCTGAAAGATATTGACAACTTCGCTACTTCTTCCGCGTTCACCGACGACGAGCGGGCCGCCATCGCTTACGCCGACGCGATGACCACCGACCCGCACACGGTCACCGACGAGCAGGTTGCCGACCTGCGCAGCCGCTTCGGTGACGCGGGAGTGATCGAGCTGACCTATCAGATCGGGCTGGAGAACATGCGGGCGCGGGTCAATTCGGCGCTGGGCATCACCGAGCAAGGGTTCAACTCCGGTGATGCCTGCCGGATCCCCTGGGCGGCTACCGAGCCAGCTCACGCAGCGGAGAGCCGGTGAACTTATCCGGGTTGGCGATATCCCAGATGGCGCAGACCTTACCGTCGCGCACCGACATCGCCGTCACCCGCGGGTTCATCTCCCAGTACCCGTCGGCGCCGGCGCTGCCTTCGGTGTAGGCGCCCAGTTCGCCGTTGACCAGCGCCAGCTGAGTCGCGGTAAAGAACGCGGGACCGTAGCGGCGGGCCAGGCCCATCATGAATCGGGCCACCTTGTCCGGGCCGTGGATCACGTTCACCGCGGTGGACACCTTGCCATTCGCATCGCCGGTGAGGGTCACGTCGGGATGCAACAGCTCGACCACCGCGGTCAGATCGCCCGAGGCCAGCGCAGCCATCAGCTTGCCCACCACCTCGTTATGGCTGGGATCCGGTTTGGCCGGAGGCGCCGCGCCGGCCAGGGCCTTACGGGCACGCGACGCCAGCTGGCGGGCTGCGGCCTCGCTGATCCCCAGCACATCGGCCACCTCGGCGAACGGGATGGCGAACCCGTCGTGCAGCACGAACGCCACACGTTGGTCGGGGCTGAGGCGCTCCAGCACCACCATCGCCGCGAACCGGGCATCCTCGCGGGCCACCACCTCAGACAGCGGGTCGGCCGCTTGAGCATCACTGAACCGGGTGACCACCGGTTCGGGCAGCCACTGTCCGGTGTAGGTCTCGCGCCGGTGCGCCGCCGACCGCAACTTGTCCAGCCCGAGGCGGCTCACCACGGTGGTCAGCCAGGCCCGCAGGTCGGCGATCACGCTGTCCTGCGTGTGCCACCGCAACCAGGCTTCCTGGACGATGTCCTCGGCGTCGGCCACCGTTCCGGTCAGCCGGTAAGCGACCGACATGAGGTGGGGCCGCAGCGCCTCGAACTCGGTGACCTGGTGGACAACGGCCATCTCCCGAGCGTAACGCCGCGGCCACGTTCGCCTCGACCGTGCGCACGGGCGTTACGCTCGCGGACACAATGACTCGAAACCTGTGGTTGCACTTCGCGCGGCAGGACGCGGCGTTCACCGCGCCCGTTATCGTTCGCGGCGAGGGCGTCACCATCTACGACGACCGCGGCAAAAGCTACCTGGACGGGCTGTCGGGCCTGTTCACGGTCCAGGTCGGGCACGGCCGCAGCGAACTCGCCGCGGCCGCCGCCCGGCAGGCCGAAACGCTGGCGTTCTTCCCGCTCTGGGGTTATGCCACCCCGACCGCGATCGAGCTCTCCGAGCGCCTTGCGCGCTACGCCCCCGGCGATCTGAACCGGGTCTTCTTCACCACCGGCGGCACCGAGGCCGTCGAGACCGCGTGGAAGGTGGCCAAGCAGTACTTCAAGCTCACCGGCAAACCCGATAAGCACAAGGTGATTTCGCGTTCGATCGCCTACCACGGCACCACGCAGGGCGCGCTGGCGATCACCGGCCTGCCGAAGTACAAGGCGCCGTTCGAGCCCGTGACTCCGGGCGGCTTCCGGGTGCCCAACACGAACTTCTACCGCGCCCCCGAGCCGTTCCAAACCGACCTCAAAGCCTTCGGGCTGTGGGCCGCCGATCGGATCGCCGAGGCGATCGAGTTCGAGGGCCCTGACACCGTCGCAGCGGTGTTCCTGGAACCGGTGCAGAACGCCGGCGGCTCCATTCCGCCGCCCCCCGGCTACTTCGAGCGGGTTCGCGAGATTTGCGACGAGTACGACGTGCTGCTGGTTTCCGACGAGGTGATCTGCGCGTTCGGCCGGATCGGGTCCATGTTCGCCTGCGACGACTTCGGCTACGTGCCCGACATGATCACCTGCGCCAAGGGGCTGACGTCGGGGTATTCGCCGTTGGGCGCGATGATCGCCAGCGACCGGTTGTTCGAGCCGTTCTACGACAGCGGCACGATGTTCCCGCACGGCTACACCTTCGGCGGTCACCCGGTGTCGACGGCCGTCGCGCTGGCCAATCTGGACATCTTCGAGCGCGAGGGCCTCAACGACCGCGTCAGACGGCTCTCCCCCGCGCTGCGCGCCACCCTGGAGAAGCTGTACGACCTGCCCATCGTCGGCGACGTCCGCGGCGAGGGGTACTTCTTCGGCGTCGAACTGGTCAAGGACCAGGCGAGCAAGCAGACGTTCACCGACGAGGAACGCACAGCGCTGCTGGGCCGGGTGTCCTCGGGGCTGTTCGACGCCGGCCTGTACTGCCGCACCGACGAGCGCGGCGATTCCGTCATCCAGCTGGCTCCACCGCTGATCAGCGGTCAGGCCGAATTCGACACCATCGAGTCCATCCTGCGCAGCGTGCTCACCGACGAGTCCAACCGGCTCTAAAGTCCTTGGCATGGCCCGCAAACCCCGTATCAACCCGGTCCGGTGGCAGCCGCCACCAGTAGACCCGTTGCCGGACGTGGCGGCACCGAGTGTCACTGTCGTCCCCCTGCCCGGGAATGGGCCCGAGGATGTAGTCGTCGACACGGCCGGCCAACTGTGGACTGGCCTGGAAGACGGCCGCATCGTGCGGATTCCAGCCGACGGCGGCAAGCCCGCAGTCGTCGCCGACACCGGCGGGCGACCGCTCGGGCTGCACGTCGCTCGCGATGGCCGAGTCCTGATCTGCGACAGCCATCGCGGCTTGCTCGCGCTCGACCCGGCCGGCGGCGCGCTGGATGTGCTTGCCGAATCGGTCAACGGCAGACGATTCACGTTCTGCTCGAATGTCACCGAAACACCAGACGGCACAATCTATTTCACCGAGTCGACGTGCGACTTCACCTTCGAGCACTTCACCGCCCCGGTGGTGGAGGCGCGCGGGCGCGGCGGGCTGTTCCGGCTCGACACGGACGGCACCGTCACCGCGCTGCTCGACGGGCTGTACTTCGCCAACGGGTTGACGCCAACCGCCGACGGCTCGGCGCTGGTGTTCGCCGAGACCCAGGCGCGCCGGCTGTCGAAGTACTGGCTGAGCGGGCCGCAGGCCGGATCGGTGACACCGTTGGCGGTGAACCTGCCCGGCATGCCCGACAACCTGTCCACCGGCGCCGACGGCCGAATCTGGACCGCGATGTTCGCCGAGGCGAACGCCGCGCTGGAATGGCTGCTGCCGCGGGCCCCGATCATCCGCAAGGTGCTGTGGCGACTGCCCGATCGGCTGCAACCGCAGATCAAGCCGGAAGTCTGGGCGGTCGCATTCGATCCCGACAGCGGTGCGGCCGTCGCCGGCCTGCGCACCAAGCATCCAGACTTCGGCAGCGTCACCGGTCTGGTCGAGGCGGCCGGCAAGCTATGGATGGGCACGATCAGCTACCCGGCCGTCGCTCATGTGGATCTGGCAGCCATCGACCTGTAGGGGCCCTACTCCCAGAAGCGCAGTTTGGAGCCGCGGCGCCCGCGGTCGGTTCCGCCGAGCAGCCGTTTGACCGCGTCGACGGCCACCAGCACCTCCCGCGCCTGCGCCTGCTTCGAACTCTTCAAGAACCGCGTCAACGCATTGCAGAGCTGGACCAGGGCGGCGTGCAGGTCGGGCTCCAAGGTCGCGTCGCGATGCTGCTGCAGTTCTTCGAGCACCCGGTCAAGCCCGGAACGCCGAACCTGCGTCGCCTTCTCCACCTGCTTCAGCAGTTGCTTGAGCGACCGCGGAGCCGGCGGACCCGCTGTGGGAGGCGACGCCACAGCACGCGACATACCGGGTGCCGGCATGGGCGGAGCGGGAAGGGCCATTGAATAGCTGGCACCCGCCATCATCGGCGCCGCGGCGAACCCGGAAGCCGCCCAACCCGAGGGCATCTCGACGCGCTGCACCACCTCGTCCAGCGGGCCAGCGTCGGTACGTTCCGGGTCGATGGCCACGAACGCGGTGAACCTGGACAGCACCCCGAAGCCGACGGAGTGCGCCACCAGACGCTTGGTCAGGTCCTCGTCGCCGCGCCCGGAGGCGTACTCGTCTTCCAGATCGCGGACCACCGCGCGCGCCCAGATCTTTTGCACGGCAGCCGCGTCCGGCGCGAGACGCGCGGGGAGCGCCGTGGTGAACGACCCGTCCTGCGTGGCGGCCTCGACCCGAAACGTCGCTACGGGCTTTGCACAGCGGTAACGCCCGGAGATCACGCACGGCACGCCGGCGAACGCGTCGGGCGCCCGGTTGGGGGTGACAGTGCCGTCGATGAGCGCGACGCCGTCGGCGCTCACCCGCAGTTCGGTCAGCGCCGGGCGCCCGATGGTGCGGGCCAGCCTGGTCATGACGTCGTCGAGGCGGTCCTCCGATTCGACCAGCTCGGCTCGTGCGTTCCCCAGCCCGGCGAGGCGTTCCAGGAAGCCGGCGTTGACGGCCTGGTCGATGCCCACGCAGTGCACGCGGGTGCGCCCGATCAATGGTGCCAGCGACCGCAGCAGGTGATCCTCGCCGGAAATCTGGCCGTCGGTCACCAGAACCACGCTGGGCAGCCGGCCGGCGTCGGTGGCGGCGAGCAGCGTGACGGCCTGGCTCAGCGGTTGGGCCATCTCCGTCCCACCCCGCGCGGCCAGTGAGCCCAGCCACGACGCCGCCGCGAACCGGTTTCGGTCCGAGGCCTCCAGCAGGCCGGCGGGCAGGCCCTCGGGCGTTTCGACGACGTTGTCGAACGCAAGCACA
>NZ_JCALDF010000052.1:0-18483 GCF_059812725.1 Mycobacterium sp. NGS41 | reverse complement strand
GGCGTCATTGCCGGCCAGTGCCAGTGCGCGGCCGTCCCAGCCCCGCGCCAGCGTGTGCCAGCCGAGCTGACGCAGGAACGACGCCTGTGTGCTGTGCGCCAGCGAAACCAGTGGACCATTCGCGGCGCGTCGCAGCACCGCCAGGTCGCGGTAGGCGCTGCCGTAGCGGCCCTGCCCGCCGGACGCGACGGCACGCAGCCACAATTGATAGGGCGTCGTCGCTGTCGGCAGCGGCCAACTTTCGGGACAGTTTCCAAAGGCTGCAGCGGCCAGCGTTCGCTCAATCATCGGAGTCTGCGGAGTTTCGCTCACGGTGATAGCGGAGTGTCATTCGGTAAACAGTTTGTGGTTTCTGCGTTACCGAGATATTACCCACGGTCGGCCATGGGTTAATTGCAGCGCTCGGGCTGAACGGCTGTGAGCTGGGGAATCTCGGTGCGCGTCAGTTTTCCGTTAGCACACCTAGGGTCCTCCGAATGCATGACACATGAACGCAGAGTTAATTCTCTTGCAACGCATAGGAATTTGATCACGCTGCGCGGCCATTGACTGAAATTTGATGGCGCGCTTAACGTCTACCCTAAGCGGCAGGTAGTCATCGGTGACACCACTTGAAATCCGTCGCACAACTCAGCTTCGCAAACCTGACCTCACTTGGGCGTGCCGTGTAGAGAGGGACAAGCAATGCCACAGCCGGAGCAGCTACCTGGACCGAATGCCGACATCTGGAACTGGCAACTTCATGGCCTGTGCCGCGGCATGGACTCGTCGATCTTCTTCCATCCCGACGGCGAGCGTGGCCGCGCACGCATGCAACGCGAGCAGCGCGCCAAGGAGATGTGCCGGCGCTGCCCGGTGATCGAGCAATGCCGTTCGCATGCCCTCGAGGTGGGCGAGCCCTACGGCGTTTGGGGCGGGCTGTCCGAAGCCGAACGCGACCTGCTGCTCAAGGGATCTCTCGGCCGTCGGCGCACGGCTTAGCTGGGCCTGCGCTAGGGGCGCGGCCCACTCGCAGTAGTTCCACCCGGGCGCAGCGGCAAACTGGGTAGGATGATTAGTAGGATAGTCGGTATGGCGAAGGAGAAGATTTCCGTCACGGTCGATGCCGGTGTGCTCGCCGCCGCCGACATCGACGCCAAGGCCGCGGGCGTGAATCGGTCGGAGCATATTGAACAGGCTCTGCGTAATGAGCATCTACGGATTGCCTTGCACGACTACACAACACGCACCGTTCCAGCGCTAGACATCGACGCCTATGCGGAGAAGGTGTACGGAGTCAACCGGGCCGCGGATTTGTGATCAACCCAGGCGACATCGCGCCACGCCGCGACGATCAAGAGCTTTACGTCGCGGTACTGTCCAACGCTCTGCACCTCGCGGCTGACACCGGACGCGTCATCACCTGTCCTTTCATCCCTGGCCGGTTGCCTGACAGCGCAATGGCGATGGTGGTCACTGTCGAGCAGCCGCAGGGCGCACTTCTGCCAGAACTAGTGCAATGGCTCCCGAGAGCCGCTCTCGACGAACCGATCGGCACCATTGGTGCAGCGGCGCTTCGCCAGACGGCAGCACTCATCGGTTCACTCATGTCGTAGTCAGCAAACAGGCCAGCTCCGCGGCGTACGGCTTCGGTCCGCCGCGACACGTAAACCCCTGCGACGACACGCCGAGAACGCCCGCAGCGAATGCAGTCTCGAGGCCGCCGACGCCGTTCGCGCTACTATGCCCGCTGCTCGGCGAAGGCGAAGGCCGCCTCCTCGTCGTCGACTTCGAACTCGCACATCGACGCGATTCGGCCGTCGCGGACTTCACCTACGATGAGCCGCGTCCATGCGTACGGCTCCCCTTCTGCTCCGATAGCCTCGCGGTCCAGGCGGGCAACAAGCCAGGTCGGCGACATCCAGCTCACGGCCGAAAGCCACATTCGCACCGAGGCAACCATGTCCCTCAGCTGGCCAGAGGTGGCGTGGAGGTCGGTGGCCGAACGATCCGGAAAAGCCGACCGTGACCGGTTCTCGATGCGCATCTCGGGCTTCATGAGTTCGCCGAACGACCGGTCGTAGTCGCCCTGGTTGAAGGCGATCATGCTGTTTGCCGTGACGGCACCGGCCTCGGCGAACGCTTCGCCTTCGCCTGTGTAGTAGCGGCGCTCCAGCTCGCGGTAGGCGCCCACGAAGTCGTCCTCGTCAAAGCGACCCTCGTAGACAATTCGCCCATCATCCCCGAGCTCGATCACGCTCTGATGGATTGTTTGATTCCCGGCGTCATCGGACCAGCGGCCTAGAGACAGCTGCACGCGTTCACCGCGCACGGCGAGGGTGCGTAACTCGAATTGTCTGTATTGCAACAGGATTCGTTCGGCAGCTGCGCGCAATGTGGCGGGGTCGCCAATCGGGTTGCCGCTGAGTCGACGCCGATCGTCGTAGGTAAACCCATCTGCGTAGAGTTCGACGGCGCTGGTTTTTCGTGCCCGCATTGCATCGTAAAAGCGGTCCAGTGCCTGGCTGGCGCGGTTGCTGACCGCAAGCCGGCTGGGTGTCGCCCGCACCCGCTCTTCGGCGAAGGCGAAGGCCGCCTCCTCGTCGTCGAGTTCGAACTCGCACATCGATGCGAGTCGGCCGTCGCGGATCTCGATCACAAGAATCCGGGTCCATGCGTACTGCTCGCCTTCCGACCCGACCGCCTCCCGCTCGAGGCGGGTCACCATCCACGACGTCGACATCCAGCAAACTGCCATCAGCCACATCCGCACCGAGGCGACCATCGCGTTCAGATCCCCGAAAGTGCCACGCAATTCGTCGGCCGAGCGTTCCGGGAAAGCCGACCGAGAGCGGTTGTCGATGCGCAGCTCAGGGGCAAAGTGCTCGCCGAACAAGCGATCGAAGTCGCTTCGGTTGAAGGCGGTCATGGCCTCTGTCATGACGGCACCGCCCTCGGCGAACGCTGCGCCTTCGCCTGCGTAGTAGCGGAGCTCCAGCTCTTGGTAGGCGGCCTCGAAGTCGTCCTCGTCGAAGGGTCCGGTATAGCTGATTCGCCCGTCGTCGCCGACTTCAATTACCCGCAGATGAGTTGTTTCATTGCCGGCCTCATCGGACCAGCGGCATCGGGACAACTGCAGGCGTTCCCCACGCACGGCCAAGGTGTGTACCTCAAATTGCGTGTACTGAGTGAGGACTTGTTCGCCCGCCGCGAGCAGCGCCGCCCGGTCGTCAATCGGGCCGCTGTTGATGAGGCGCCGTCGATCGTCGTAGACAAATTGATCGGCGTAGAACGCAGCGGCGGCGGTGGTGTCCCGTGCCCGCATCGCATTGGTGATGCCGTCCAGTGCCCGGCTGGCATGGTTGCTGACGGCGAGCCGGCCGGGGATAGCTCGCATCCGCTCCTCGGCGAACTCAAAGGCCGCCGCTTCGTCGTCGGCGTCGAATTCATACATCGAAACGAATCGTCCATCGCGGAACTCCGTGACGAGGAGCCCGGTCCAGGCGTACTGCTCGTCTTCCATCCCGACGGCCTCGCGCTCAAAGCGGGCCACAGAGCACGTCGGCGACAGCCAGCACGCTGACGAGAACCACATGCGCAGCGAGGCAACCATGGTGCTCAGCTCGGTGACGCTGGCGCGGAATTGGCTGGCCGAACGATCCGGCAAACCCGACCGTGACCGGTTCTCGAAGCGGAGCTCAGGGTCCCAGAATTCGCCGAACAATCGGTCGAAGTCGCCTTGGTTGAAGGCGATCAGGGCATTCGTCGAGACCTCACCCGTCTCGGCGAACGCCGCGCCTTCGCCGGCGTAGTACCGACGCTCCAGCTCTCGATAGGCCCCCCAGAAATCGTCCTCGTCGAAGCGGCCTTCATAGCAGACCAACCCGTCGTCGCCGAGCTCGAAGACGTGCAGATACGCGGTCTCGTTCCCAGCTTCGTCTGACCAGTGAGTCCACAGCAGATGCGAGCGCTCACCGCGGACGGCCAGCGTGCGCCCCTCGACACGGTCGTACTGGCCGCTGATGCGCTCGATGGCCGCTCGCGCATCGGCGCGGTCCTCGATCGGGCCGCCCTTCATGCGCCGGCGATCGTCGTAGGCATGCCCTTCCCGGTACATGGCTACGACGGCGTCTGTATCTCCGGCTCGCATCGCCAGCAACCCGCGCTCGCTTACCGCGCTCGCAAGGTTGGCGACGGCTAGGCGTGACCCCGTCGGCATAGCGGCCATCGGGCTTTCGACCGCCCGCACGATCGAGCCCGCCTCCTTCTGCGCGTACAGCAGCTCGGCATCGCGCCGCGCATCAGCCGCGCCGCGCGCATCACCGGCCGCGGCAAGCACCCGGCCGAGGGCGAGGCAGGCCTCGGCATGGTCGAGCACCAGATCGGTGTCGGCGGCGACGGCGACAGCCTGCCGAGCCATTGCGACGGCTTTTTCGTACCGGCCCTGCGCCGCCAGGATCTCGGCGCGCACCGCGCGCCACGCAATGGCCGTCTTCAAGTTGTGCCCGGCTAGGTGCTCGCTTTCAGTGGCGTACCGGTCGGCTTCGTCGACGCGTCCCTGGGCGAGCACCGATCGCGCCAGCAGTGCGGCGGCCTGGCCGGCGTCGGCGCCGACGCCCAAGGCGTCCAGCCCTTCTAGGGCGACGCGGAAGTGCGGCTCGGCCGCAACCGGCTCGCCCGCCATCAGCTCGATGATCCCGGCGAACAGCTCGGTTTCCATCAACCCGTGGCGAAGGCCGAGTTCGGCGACTACTTGGCGGGCGTCCGCCAGCATCGAACGTGCCTTGTCAGGTCGCCCGCGGAGCAGCTCGAGCACGGCCAGGCAGCGCAATGAGGTCGCTTCGAGTGAGGGCGCCGCGGTGGTCATGCGTTGCATCCGGACCACGTCCAGACACCGGCCGCCTGCCTTCGGCACCGGGCTGGGTCCCCACAGTGCCGCGCTGGGCGCTGCGCCTAGGGCGGCGGTGATCTGCCGATGATCCCCGGCCCGCCGCGCTGCGACCAGCGCCTCGAACAGGTCGACCTCGCAATCGCCGATCCGGCCGAGGCGCCCCCGGGCACCCGCGCGCACCCGGTATGCCTTGGCCAGGCCAGCCGGATCCCCGCGTCGGGCGAACTCGTCGATGGCGCCCTGCAGGCGGGCGTCGACCTCCAACAAACGCACCGGGTCGGTGTAGACGACAAACTGACACCGGTAGCAGGTTGCCCACGGCTCCAGCTCGGCGCCGGTCATGCGGTCGAGGTCGTCGACGAGTGGCGCGCCAGCGGCGACGTCGCCGGCGGAGAGGAAGGCTTCGCAGCCGACCAAGAGCAGCTCGGCATGGACTGCCTCGTCTGCGGCGGCGAGGGCCGCGCCGCGAGCGGCCTGGGTGCCCGCGGATACCAGTTGGTCACGGTCGAGCGCGCGGCGCGCCGACGCCAAGTAGCACCGTGCCGACCGCAGCGCAAGGTCATCGGTGTGCTCGTCCTGCATGCCGAGATCGCGTCGATATCGGTGAGCGGAGTCCAGATGCCGGGCGACCATTTCGTCGGTATCGAACGCCAGGCTCGCCCCACCGGCCTCTACCCACCCAGCAAGTCGCTCGTGCAGCTGCGCCCGGTCGGACTTCAACAGCCGGCGGTAGGCGACGTCGCGAATCAGAACATGGTGGAACCGCCAGACCGGTTCGTCGCCGATGTAAACGCCGGTCGGCTGCGCGAGCTCAAGGCGACGTAGCCGGTCGAGGGACGCCTTGACGGCGGGCTCGCCAGCTTCCCCCAGCACGGATACGGCGGCCGGCGAGAAGTCGGTGCCGACGACCGAGGCGACCTCGAGCACCCGCCTATCCACGCCGTCGAGCCGCTCCAGCCGGGACGCCAGAAGTGACTGGATCGTGGGAGGGATGGCGATGGCGTCGACGTCGATCGTGAGCCGCCAGCCGGCCGACTCGGCAACCAGGACCTCGTCATGCACGAGCATCCCGACCAGTTCCCGCACGAACAGTGGATTTCCCCCGGTCGACGAGGGGAGGCGGCTTACCAGCTCCGCCGGCAGCTGCGAGCCGCCAAGTACGCCGGCCGCGAGATCGGCCGTCGCGCCGGGGTCTAGGCCGCCGAGGTGAATTGTCTCGGATACCCAACCGACGAGGTCAGGACGAACCTCGCGTAGTTCGGGACGGGCCAGGGCCACCACGAGGACCGGCACCTCCTTCACCCACTCCGCGAGGTGTTCGACGAAATCGAGGAGCAGGGTGTCGGCCCAGTGCAGATCGTCGAGAATGACGACGAGCGGTTCGTCGGATGCCAACACCTCGACGAACCGGCGCAACGCCCAGAACGTCTCCTCCACCGAGCCCGGGACGCCGGCCGCCAGACCCTTGAGGTCGCTCAGCACGCGGTCTCGCTCGGGGACGCTGCCAGGAATATCGGCGTCAAGATCGCGGGCTCGCAGCACCTCGACGATCGGCGCCAGAGCGACCGTCTGCTCAACGTCGCACCGAGCCTGGATGGCACGGATTCCGGGCTTTGCCTCGACGAACTCGGCCGCCAGCCGGCTCTTGCCGACGCCGGGATCGCCGATGACCGTGACCAACCGCGCAGCCCGTGCGGTGATCGCGTCACCGAGCGCGGCCTGAAGCCGCTCGACCTCGTTGGACCTGCCGACGAAGACAGACGAGTCGGCGGCCTCCGACTGGCGATCGAGCCACTGATACACGGCCACAGGCGCGGTGCGGCCTTTCACCTGCACCTGGCCGAGGGCTTCGTATCGGTGCCGGCCACGGGTCGACCGCCACGTCTCCCCACCGACGACGACATGGCCGCGCGGGCATTCAGCCTCGAGACGCGCCGCGACGTTCACCGCGTCACCCACCAGGTCGGCGTCAGCGGCGCCGACTACCACCTCTCCGGTGTTCACCGCGACCCGCAAGGCGAGATCGACACCGTGCGCTTTCGACACCTCGGCGGCGAACTCGACGAAGCGCTCCTGCAACTCGACCGCGGCGTCGACGGCGTGGCCGGCGTCGTCGGGTCCCATCTCGGGAACACCCCAGACGGCCATGAACCCGTCGCCGATGTATTTCGTGACACCCGCCCGATTGCGCTCGGCGGTCGACCGGAGCACGTCGTGGTAGCTGCCGATGACCTCGCGTGCAGTCTCGGCGTCGACCTGCTCCTCGAAGCTGGTCGAACCCACCAGGTCGGCGAACATCACGGTGACGGTCTTGCGCGCCGGGGCTGTGCGGCTGTCCGCTGCTTGCCGGGCCTGGGTCTCGAGCGGCGCGCCGCACGACCGGCAGAATCGCGCGGTGGCGCTGGCCTCGACCCCGCAGGTGGCGCAAACCCGGCCGAGGGAGGCGCCGCACCCTTCGCAGAAGCGGGCGTCCTCCTCGTTCGTGGTGCCGCACGAGGTGCAGACGCGGCGTTGTTCGGCCATCGTCAGTCGGGTCTCAGGGACAGGCCGTCATGGTCCTCGATTGCCATGGCGGCACGGTTGAGAATCGTGTGCAGCAGCCGCAATTGGCGGTCGTTGGCGATGTCGATCCGGCCGGCGGCAACTACCACGTAAAGGAAGCACCACGCTGTGGTGAGCCGGTAGTCGCGCCATAGCTCGTCTCGCGGGTAGTCGATTCCATGCGCAGCGAGGGTTTCGGTGTACCGCTCGATGAGTTGGCTTTCGCAACTCCGCCGAGTTTCGGTGGTCAGGCTCTGACTCACGAAGTACGCGACGTCGTAGGCGCCGCGGCCTTTCGAGGTGACCTGCCAGTCGAGCGCCGTCACCCGTGGATCGTCTGCTTGCACTGCGAAGAACAGTTGGTCGATGCGTAAGTCACCGTGCAGGAAGGTATGTGGTGGCCGCGCGAACTCCTGCAAGAACCATGGCACCAGGGCGGAAAACCGCTCACCGAAGGCGCGCAGTGCCGGCGATAGGTCCGCACCGACACCTTCGAGGAAGCGCGGCCAGGCGGCCTCGAAATTGTCGGCCATGACCGCCGGGAATGGCGGCGTGCTGAATGTCTTCAACCAGGGCAACGCCGCGAAGCGCTGGCTCTGCCACCAATAGGCATGGTGACGGGCGATAGCGTCGATGACCGTTTCGGCGTCCGCGGCGGTGCATCCCGCGATCTGGTCGGCGACACGGAGGTGGCCAAGATCCTCGAGCACGAGCACGAAGTCGTGTGTCGTCTCGTCGAAGGCCGCGAAGTACGGGCTCGCCGGTCGCAGCGGGTTGGCCAAGCCGATCTCCTGGTAGAAGCACACCTCACGCAGGTAGAACTCGAGGTCCTCGCAGACGGCCGACCGGACTTCGCTGTCGACAAGCGGCAGCTTGACGACGACTGACCGCGGCACATCGGGATCGCCGGCGAGATAGACACGGTATGAGCGGCCGAGCAGCCCGACGCCAATGCCGATCTGTTGGAGCCGACAGTCCCGCACATCGGCGCGCAGCACATCGCTGAGCCATTCCGCCGTAACGGACGAGGGATCAACCGGGAACCCTGACATCGGCCCGCCCTCCGTCTGAATGACGCAATCTTACGAAATCCTGCGGATATGGCGGGTTTTTCGGCGCAGTCAGCCGACGGCACTCAGTTCACGTATCACGTCGACACGCAGAAAATCCGGCGCCCTGATCACCCAGCGCAGCATGAAGCGGATCAACGCCGGCATGTCGCTGGCTTTTTCGTCACGGTAGACGGTGGGATTGCCGACTTCGAAACGCCGCCGTCGAGCGTCGATTTCGCAGCCACCGGCGGCAACGACATTTCGTACCCAATCCGCGCCGCGCCCGTAGGTGAGCGCGATCACGAAGCCTTCGCCGCGCCGGAACGCCCACAGCGGGGTCCGGAAGATCCTGCCCGATTTGCGGCCGCGGTGGATCACCACCGCCCAGCCTGGAGCCCACGGCGCGATGAACCTGGTCAGCTGGTTAAGCCCGACCTTGTTGAGGTGGGCAACCCATCGAGGGGTTGGCATGATAAAACTCCTCACTTGTGGAATTCCTATTTTGAGGTTAACGCTGTTTCTCGGCAGAAGTCAACGACTGTAGAATTCTTGCCACTATGCCGCGGACTGGACGACGACCCGGAAAGACCGACACCCGCAGCGTGCTGTTGGAGACTGCAGCCGAGCGGTTCGCCGAAGCGGGCTACGACAAGACCTCGGTGCGGGATATCGCCACCGCGGCCGGGGTCGATCCGGCGCTGATCAGACATTATTTCGGCAACAAGGCCGGGTTGTTTCGAGCCACCATGGGGTGGCCGTTCGATCCGGCCCAGATCGTCGGACAAATCACTGCCGGCGAGCGCGGCGGCCTCGGGGAGCGGCTGACGGGGGTCTTCTTCGATGCGTGGGAGCAGCCCCAGTCACGTGTCGCCTTGATGGCGATCCTGCGCGGCGCGGCCACCCACGACGAGTCCGCGGCCTTGGTCCGCCAATTCATCGAAGGACAGCTCTACCCCCTGATCGCCGAGGCGCTGCAGGATCCCGACGGCGAATTGCGAGTCGACCTGGCGATGGCCCAACTACTGGGCGTCGCCCTACTGCGCTACATCATCAAGGTCGAACCGATCGCGTCGCAGTCCCCCGAGGATCTCAGAGCGCGAGTAGCCCCGGCGATCAGCGTCCATCTGAACCCATAACGGCACCTTCGCGAGCCACCCCATGGTCGCCTCGAGGTCGCGATACCACTGGTCTCGTAGGGTCTGAATATGGACATATCGTGTGCCTTCGCAACTTCGTCGGACACCCCGGCCCATGTGGAACTAGCCGAGACACTCGGCTACCGGCGTGCGTGGCTCTACGACTCTCCGGCGATCTTGCCGGACGTGTGGATGATTCTCAGTCGGTGTGCCGAGCGCACTTCGCGCATCGGCTTGGGGCCGGGCGTGCTCGTTCCCAGCCTGCGGCATCCGATGGTCAATGCCGCAGCGATCGCCGAGCTTGTCAACCAGGCGCCTGGGCGGGTCGCGGTGGCGATCGGCTCAGGGTTTACCGGCCGAATGGCCTTGGGCCAGCGGGCGATGCCGTGGCGGCAGGTCGCCTCCTACGTACGGTGCTTGAAGGCTCTGCTCGCAGGCGAAATCGCAGAGTGGGAGGGCGCGAAGGTTCGTATGCTGCAGCTGCCCGGCTTCGGGGCGGAGCGACCGATCCACGTGCCGATACTGATCGGCGCCGAGGGCCCGAAGGGATTGGCTGTTGCGGCCGAGCTCGGCGACGGCGTTTTCTCCGCCGCCGTGCCACAGCCCGATGCGGCGAAAGTTTCTGACTGGCGGGCGCTGCTGTGCTTCGGCACGGTGCTCGACGAGGGCGAGGACCTGACATCGGCGCGTGCCATCGATGCAGCGGCACCGGGTGCGGTGGTGCTGTATCACGCCATGTACGAACGCGGGGGCGCCGCGGTCGATGCGCTGCCGGGTGGGCAACGCTGGCGCGAGGCGATCGAGGCCTACCCGACCGATGAGCGGCATCTGGCGATCCATGCAGGACATCTGGTCAAGGCCAATCCAAGTGACGAGCCGCATGCTGCCGAACTGATTCCGTTTGCCAGCTCGATGGCGTTGACCGGCCCTGCTGATCAAATCGTCGAAAAGATTGCGGGATTCGCCGAGCTAGGGGTTACCGAGGTGGTGTACCAGCCGGCCGGATCGGACATCGAACGGGAACTCAGAGCGTTCGCGTCCGCGGCTGGCGTCAAAGCCTAGCCTCTCAGGCCGCGGCGGCCAGCGACCGCGCGTAGTTCACCTGCTGGTTAATGCTCATAACCGAGTGAGGTCCCACTGCTGGAATCAATGTCGAATGGTAAAACCCGTTGCCCTGTACGGTGACCTGGATGTAGCCGCCGAACTTGCGGTCCTTCATCAGCAGGAAGAGCAACCCCAACAGACAAAACCAGACGAACACTATCGCGAGGACAACACCCACCGTGGAAATGCTTTCCGAATAGTGCGACATGTCTGTCACAGTCCACGCCGAGCCACGAATCGGATGTACGCCATTTGGCGTCGACACCCAATGCTGCGAGAAAGCAATGTCGCCGATCGTCGCCAGCCACTGCTCAGGCTCACGGCCTTGGTAGTCAATCAGTTCCGCCACTGGCCGATTAAAACACGAACTTGCAGCTGCAAGAGTCGAATCCACGTCGATGCCGACGAGCCCGTCGTCCGAAGAAGCTCAACGGATTTCAAGCGATATCGGCGACAAGCACACCCACCCGGCGCCCGCCCAACCGGGCAATCCACGGCAGGCCGTCTGCTCCGGTCCCGGCGGGCAGGACCCGCGGATTGGTGATACGCAGGTCTCGCCCAAAGAGGCGCACATCGGCCCCATCCGCGGCCAGTACGTTCTTGACCCAATCGGCTTTGCCGTGGCCCAACAGGATTGCCAGCACGTCCTTCTTGCGGTAGGCGTTCACGACGGTCTCGTAGCTTCTGCCCGATTTGCGACCGCGGTGTTTGACGATCGCGAACGTTGGCAGAAAGCGGGCGACCCGACGGATGGCCGGGTTCATGTACTTGATCTGTAGGCGGTCCACCCAGGCCGGGAACAGCATCGGTACCCCTGGGGCGCTGTTGGGATGGTCTTTAGGCATAGGACTCCGTTCAACAACGAGTGCGGGCTTGGTACTCCACAGTACCAAGCCCGCGATGCTGCTAACCATCAACGCCTATCGACACCAGGGCGCGCACTCGTTAGGCGGTATAAGCCCAGGAGGCGCAGGCGTAAGGGACTGAGGGGGCGGAGGATTGGCTCCCTCCCAGATGCTTTTACCAACATTGCCTTGGCCCCAGGCCACGTAGTAGTAGGTGTGGCAAACGTTCATATCCCAATTGATCGGGTCCGCAACATGATTTTGGGTCAAGTGGAATAGAGAGTCCCCTGGGCACCACTGATTCGGGCCATAGCACAAACCGTCGACCATCGCGTCGGGCTGACACCACACTTCCGCGCGGGCGACGCCTACACCGAGATCGGCCATTGCGACGCCGCCCGCCAGCAGCATCGCGAATGTAATCCGCTGCAGCCTGTGACGGGCGTCCATCGCCCATGCCTTTCGCTTCTCCCCGCAGTGGGGGTAATCCTCCAGTTTGGCGCGGGCGGCTTGCGAAATCCTTGCGGTCACCTAACGCGGTCGGCCCGTCTTTGCCTTGTTTGCCCGGGACGCCGACCGTGGGGCCTATGCACGGAAATCGTTGGAATTTCGTACATTAGCCCCACGGTCGAGCACTAGTCACCTAATGACCGGCCGGCTGATCAGTCACCTGTGCGCAAATTCAGCGAGTTTGGCATTGACCGCCGCAGGATCTGGTTCCGCGTACATCTTCGGATCGCGTTTGTTGACCCATAGGAGGAACGGACAGCTGGCCGCGGGACCGTCCACCGCTCCCAGTTGTTCGATGTGCTTGCCGGTTTTCGCCTCGCGCAGTTCGATGTTGTACTGCACAGCGTAGTAGTCGACGGTAACGTGCTCGCCGGCTTCAGTTTTGAAGTCGCAGGTGAGTGACTTCGTCTCGGTTCCGGGTTTGTGTGTAAGGCAGGCAACAACATTCGCTGACCGGAAGTCGTCGGGACTCGCCCGGTAATCGGCACCGGAATCGAGTGTCAGTTGGCTCCAGTGGTCGGATGAGACTTGGCTCATCGGGTTCGGCCGCTCATCCGGAGTGAACGCAGCGATCTTGTACGGCTTCCCGTACGTGGCGGCGTTACTGATTGACCCGCGATCGCACACCACATCGAAGTCCGAGAGGGAGTGGGCTTCCTTGATTCCGCCGCGTCCGTCGAGGCCGTCGCGGGCGATGTCTTGGATCAGGAAAAACCCGACTAACGCTACCGGGACAAGAACGACGATCGCCGCGACCGCAAGCACGACTATCAGGACGGTATTGGTCTTGCGCGGCCTAGGCGCCGGCGGCGGGTATGGCGGTGGGTACGGCGGCGGCCACTGCTGCGGATAACTCACGCTCGTGCCCCCCACGCCATGGTGCGGCCAGCTTAGCAATCGGCGCGGCCCAGCTAGCGAAGTAGCAGACGACACGGAGGGCCCACCGCCCCGCGCCCGCCGGCCGACCAGCGTGTCCGGCCGGCGATGGTCGAATCTGCGCGCGAGGGTACTGGCCCCGATCAGTTGAGTCTGCGGATGTTCTGGGCGTTCACGGTGAACCGTCCCACCGCAAGTCGGCGGCCATGGACAGTGGCCGACAGGCAGCAGGCGCTGCTGCTGAGCCTCAGAGCGCAGCAACGGCGAGCAACGGTGTCTCCTACCGTGAGTTTTCCCGAAACCGTCATCGAGCAGTGTGTTTGCTGCAAAAATCTTGGCAATGCTAACGGGGGCAGTTACCTGAAACTTCAGACGGAGCAGAAGGAGACGCGCAATGGCAATTTCTCGGGGGTTAGCCGTCGGCGTTGTCCTGGCTGGCGCTGCGATTGGACTGGCCCCTCCGGCGGCCGCCGACCTGACCGACGGCGCCTACACGGCGAATTACGAAAGCGGCCGCAGCGAGCCTTGGGTTGTCACTTCCTGCGGCGCCGGGTGCAAGAGCGTCCAGTGGGACACCGGCTCGCAGAGTGGAACTACTACGTATCACTTGAACGGCAATACCTGGACCACGGGACCTCCGGAGGGCAAGTCCAACCACGTAGCGACGATCGATAACAACACCCTCGCCGCTACCAACGAAGCTGACCTTGGGGGCACCCACATTGTCGAGCACATTCAACTGGTGAAGAACGGCTGACGCGGGCCAAAGGTGACGAGATAGCGCAGAAGCCCCGGTGCTTTTCGCGCACTGGGCCCTCCGCTGTCAATCGGGTGTCAGAACGAGGGTGCAGCCGAACGGCGGCCGGCACTGCGCACAGTGCCCGACAGGCAGTAGGCGCTGCTGCTGAGCCTCAGAGCGCAGCAACGGCGAGCAACGGTGTCTCCTACCGCGAGTTTTCCCGAAACCGTCATCGAGCAGTGTGTTTGCTGCAAAAATCTTGGCAATGCTAACGGGGGCAGTTACCTGAAACTTCAGACGGAGCAAGGAGAATGCGCAATGAGAATTTCTCGGGGGTTAGCGGTCGGCGTTGTCCCGGCTGGCGCTGCGGTTGGACTCACCGCACTGCTCGGCGCGATCGCCGGGGCGGTGTCACCGGTTGCCTCCGCGGCGCCGGATGGGCTGTTCAGTGGAACTTATAGCATCGCCCCTTACGGCGACATCGTCCATGTGACCTCAAACTGCCCGCACTGCGACGCAATAGGGACAGGCTGAGTAACAGCCACGTTTACGTGGAATGGTGCGGGTTGGCAACGAGCATGGAACATGGACGGCTGCGGACCGGTCACCGCCATTGCCACTCCCACACTCGTGACCAATGGCTTCGTCCAAGAGTTACAGATCGTCGGAACCGGGGCATGCCCCGCGGCAACCACCACGGCCACCTGGTCACGAATCGGAGATTGACCCAACTCCGTGCCGGCCTCATTGACGTTCGCGGTCAACGGCTTCCATCGATCAGTTCGTACACCAATCCAGTCGCGAACCCCGATGGATCCCTAGACATCTTCTTCGGCCCAGAAAACACCGCGACACTTCATAATTGGATACAGACCGTACCTGGGCGCGGATGGTTCCCGATGTTCCGCTTCTACAGCCCGACTGAAGCCTACTTCGACAAGACCTGGCAACTGGGCGATCTGATCCGCTTATCGACATAGCGGAAATACAGCTCCCCCGACCGTAAGACCGCTAGAGCTTCGGACCAGATGCTTCTAGTGATGGTGACTGTGGCCGTGGTCGTCGTCCGCTTCTGCGGGCTCGTCCACGACGACCGTCTCGGTGGTTGTGGATGTAAACCCGTTCAGTTGAGGTGGTCCACCCCAATCATCGCTGGGTCGAGGCCGAAGACGTGCACCTGGGCTGACTTGCCTTTCAGGGCGTGCGGTCCCCGGTCGACCAGTCCGGGCGGTCGAGCACCGAGGGCGGCAACGCAATGATCAGTCACAAGGATGGCGTCGCCGGTGGTCTTGGTGAGTTGCTCAACACGGGCGGCGACATTGACCGTGTCGCCGATCAAGGTGAATTCCAGTTTGCCTCCACCGCCGATGGTGCCGGCGATCACCGCACCGGTGTTGATGCCGATGCCGATTCGAAGCTCGCCGTTGAATCGCTCAGCGACGAGGTGATGAATCAGCACCGCTGCGCGAACGGCGGCGTCGGCATGATCTGCAAGATCGTTCGGAGCGCCGAAGACCGCGAGCGCGCCATCACCTAGGAACTTGTTGACGTGCCCACCGGCATCGACGACAGCGGGCACCACGATTTCGAACAGGGCATTGAGGCGGGACACCGTGTCCTCGGCGGTGTTCGCCTCGGCGAACGGGGTGAAGTCGCGGATGTCGACGAACATCACCGTCACCTCGCGGCGCTCACCGGTGAAGACATCGTCGCCCTGCTCGAGTAGTCGCGCCGCCAGGGCCGGGTCGACGTAGGTCCCGAACGCAGCCTGAAGTCGTTGCCGCTCAGCCAATCCCGCTTGCATACGGTTGAATGACGCCGCCAACGCACCCAGGTCGTCGTCCTGCACCACCGGCAGGCGTTGGCTGTAATCGCCGACCGCAACACGTTCAGTGCCTTCGGCAAGGTCTCGAATCGGTCGCAGGGACGGCGAGAACGCGGGAGCAACAATGACCGGCACCCCGAAGACAAGTGCCAACGCGCCTCCGATGACGACGGAAAGCACCGGGACTTCACTGGTCCGATCGAACACCGCCGCCAGCATGGCGCCCAAGACGGCAAAGTTGAACGCGACTCCGAGCACCGACAGGTTCGACCACGCGGCAAAAGTCGGGCGAGAGCGGGGCAGGGAGTCCCCGATCTCCGTATCCCCGGCGATGGCGACCCTGGCTGGCCGCAGTGCCGCCTCTACGAAGCTGTGAATAGCAATCAGCTCGATGCCAATCCCGAGGGCGGCGCCTAGGATCCCGTACTGGACTAGCCGCGACCCGGTTCCTCCGGCGATCGCGCCGACAACGACCAAATTCAGTGCGCCCCCAACCACATTGCTTCCCAGCCCTCGGGTCACCGCGCCCCGAGCGTAGGCATAGGTGGCGTCCAGTGCCCTCGTCCGGTCGACGTCGTGGCCGGCGGCCCACTCCTCTACAAGGCGGCTCGGGCCCAAGCCGGGAAGAAAAATCACATACAACCCAAGCAGCATGACGACAACAGTCACCATGGCCGCCTCGACGTAGTGACCCGACTTCTCGAAAGTGACAACAAAGAACGACAAAGCGAGGTAGACCGGCAGAACTACGACGAACGTGATTGCATAGATCGCCCACGAGTATCTCGCCCCGTACCGGTTCCACGCCCACTGCCAGATGCGATCCATGCAGCGAGGTTAAACGTCGGTAGGCCTTGAGCTGAGCCTGACGGTGATCCCTTCGCCGTTCCTCGTTTGGCTTGTTGTGGCAACGCGAAATAAACGCGATCAAGGCACCCGTCGACCGGACGTCGCGCGCTCCGCCCAAAAACGCGCCCCGACCAGTTGGCCGGGGCGCTTCGTTCATTGACAGTGGTGATGGTGATGGCCGTGGCCGTGGTCGTCGTCCGCTCGGCAGGTTTGTCTACTACAGCCGTCTCGGTGGTGCGCGATGTACCACTGACAACGAAAAGGAAAAGCCGTGCATCCAGTGCGTTGCTGCGGACTAGCCCGCGCGGACAACGAGCAGATGGTGAGAGATCGCCACCTCATCGAGGCGGCGCTGCTCGACATCCGTAAATCCCGCGTTTTTCAAGGCAGCGATGATCTCGGCGATCGGGCGTAGCTTGAAACCGTAGGCGGTGAAAGGCAAGCGGGCCATCGCGTCAGGATCACCGATTCCCAACACTGCTCGGCCACCGGGTCGCAGCACACGAGCAAGTTCAGCACAGGCGGCGTCAAGGTCTGACACGAAATACACAGTGTTGACCGAGATCGCCGCGTCTAGCGACCTATCCTCGAGCGGCAACGCAGTCAGCGACCCATTGACAAGCCTCATCCGTCCGGCCGCAATCTGGGTGGCGAAGTGCGCCCGCGCACGCGTGAGCATGTCATCGGCAACCTCCACACCGTAGACGGTGCCCTGGGGACCAACCCGCCGCAGAAACAGATCGAGCCCTAGTCCGCCACCAAAACCGATGTCGGCCACCGTCTCCCCGGCCGTCGTTTCCGCCGCATCGACGGCGCCGGCCAACGCCTGACGATTGCCGCGGTTGAGCAGTACCGCGACTCCGCGACCCACCAGACCATGCGGCCTGCCGAGCTGCCCGGCGACCGTCGCCAACATCCGCTGGCGTAAACCCATGACCGTTACCTCGAAACTGGATCACTTACACGCGTGCTGTCCGGCCCAATAATGCTTGATTCGCGACAACACGCAAAAGCCCCGACGCGCCGGGCGTGCGGAGGCTTTGCGTTTGCTCGCGCTAGTGAGCGTGGCCGTGGTGATGGCCGTGGCCGTCCGCTTCGGCGGGCTTGTCCACGACAGACGTCTCGGTGGTTTTGGATTACAGCCGCATACGGTCAGCCGAACTCCGGGCTAAGTCGTTGCCGCTTGCGCCGCCAACCAACTGGGCGCGCGCTTCTCAATGAAGGCTTGGACGCCCTCGAGCGCGCTCGAATCCATCATGTTGCAGGCCATCGTCTCGCCGGCGTCCTGATAGGCGGACTCGATGCCGACTTCGATCTGGCGGTAGAACAGCGCCTTCCCCATTGCGATGGCTACACCCGGCTTGGCGACAATGCGCGCTACCAGCGCCTCGACCTCGTCATCCAGCGCCTCGGGCGCCGCCACCCTGTTGACCAGCCCCAACACGCGGGCCTCCTCAGCAGAGATGAATTCGCCCGTGACGAGCATCTCGAAGGCGGCTTTTCGTGGCAGATTGCGGGACAGCGCCACTCCCGGAGTTGCGCAGAAGAGCCCAACGTTGACGCCGCTCACCGCGAAGCGCGCGTCATGGCTCGCCACCGCGAGGTCACACATCGCGACGAGCTGGCACCCCGCAGCAGTCGCGAGACCATGCACACGCGCGATCACCGGGACGGGCAGTCGCTGGATCGAAAGCATCACGGCTGTGCACTGTGCAAACAGGCGCTGGTAGTACTCGAGTGAAGGTTCTGCTCGCATTTCCTTCAGGTCGTGGCCGGCGCAGAAGGCGTTCCCGGATGCACCGAGCACGACGGCGCGGACCCCTGCGTCATTCGCAAGCGCTTCAACGGCCTCGCCGAGCGCTGCGAGCATCGCCTCAGACAGCGCATTGAAGGCCTGGGGGCGGTTCAGCGTCAGCGTGACGACGCCGCGATCGTCGCGGTGTTGCAGCAGCAGCGGTTCTTCCATCGCGTTGACCTCACTCGATTGCCGCGGCGCTGATGGCCTGCTCGCGCAGATGGACTTCTCCGATCCTGCCAGTGCATGTCTTCGGGGCGCCAGCACCGACTGCGATCGCGAGTTGACGGATCGGCTCGATATGCACGAAAACGCCCCCGGCTGTTGCACCGGGGCGCTTC
>NZ_JCALDF010000051.1:0-20128 GCF_059812725.1 Mycobacterium sp. NGS41 | reverse complement strand
CGCCGCACTGTCCAGCCAGACGTTCTCGCGGCTAATCAGCCCATCACGGAACTCGAAGATGTGCAGGATCCGGAAGCTGATGCGGCGTCCGCCGCCCGGTAGTCCCAGCAACGATCCAACGACGGTGCCGGTCATGAGCTGTTCGAGGATCATCGCGTCACTGGCCACGTAGCGACGCAGCATCTTCCAGTCTTCGGTGCGAAAGTTCGCGGTGAGGTAGTTGTAAAAGTCGCGAGCCCCGTTTTCGCCGCGGCTGGGACCGTTGGGGAATCCGACGACATCGTGTTCGACATCGTCGGTGTACACCTCCACGGCCCCGTCGACGTCGCCTTGGCCTTCAGCACTCATATGCCGGTCGACTAGCGCCTGCATCTGGCTGTCATCCATCGCCGCCTCCTGGACCGTGGCCCCACACGACTCCGTGGTATCACGTCGCACGCCCCCGAAATGCCAGTACTGCGCTACTGACTGCGCCCCGCCCAGCTCGATCGACGATTTCAATTACACGACCCACCAACGCGGTGATGGAGGTAAGAAATGAGCAACGCGATCAAACGTGAGGTGCGTCCAGAGCCCATCCTCAACACGCCGGCCCCGGCGCCAATCCTGATCACCGAACAGCAGGTTATGTTCGGCACTGCCGCGGTATTGTCTCGGCGGCCGACGACCACGCATTGGTGGGACGAGGCGACCTCTGCAGCTCGCGCGGCGATACACCGGATCCATGCGATATCGGCGTCCGATGCCCGCCCGGCACGTCACGACTTCCCGAAGCATTACGCGTTCCTCGAGGAAGCCTGCCTGGCACGCGAGATGCATCGGCTATAGGGGGATCTCAGCGCCGAGCCTGTAATTTTGCAGGCCTCGTCTCGCACTTTTCCTGCAAATCTACAGTTTCGGCGAAACTTGCGGCGCTTGCGGGCGAGCAAACTCAGTGCGCCCGCCAGATGACCCGCGCTGGGCGATTAGCCGCCGAAGACCAGCAGTTCCTCAGCGGTGATAAGACGCTCACGTTTAGCAGGAAACTCGCGACTTCTTACCGGGTGACGGAACCATGACCAGGCGATTCGCCCCACTCGTGACTGGGGTACTGGCTTAACATGCACAGTAATCACTCCTGCGATCGGTTAATTCAACCGGGCCCCCGCTGTGCCCTCTATGTGACGAGGCCCACACTGAGTTATTAGACACCCAACGCCTGGCAAACAGCTGGCGACTCGCCGGGCAATTATCAACGTGTTTCTGATGTGACTGGTGTGGCTACTGAAGCGGTGCAGCGGTGGGCTTGACCGGCGCCGGTAGCGCACTCTCCCCCATCAGATGCTTGTCCACGGCCGCTGCCGCGGCCCTGCCCTCAGCTATCGCCCAGACGATCAACGACTGCCCACGACCCATGTCGCCGGCGACGAAGACACCGGGCACTGAAGTGTCGAAATCGGCGCCGCGGGCCACGTTACCGCGGTCCGTGAGCTTCACCCCGAGGTCGGTGAGCAGGCCCGGCTTCTCAGGACCGACGAATCCCATCGCCAGCAACACCAGGTCGGCCTCGATTTCGAAGTCGGAGCCCTCGACCTTGACGAACTTGCCGTCCTGCATCGTCACTTCGTGCACCTTGAGCGCAGTGACATGCCCGTCCTCGCCGACGAACTCCTCGGTGTTGACCGAGAACAGCCGTTCGCCGCCTTCCTCGTGCGCCGCCGATATGCGGTACATCAGCGGGTAGGTCGGCCACGGGGTCGACGAAGCGCGGGAGTCCGGTGGCCGCGGCATGATCTCGAACTGGTGCACGGCGACCGCGCCTTGGCGATGCACGGTGCCCAGGCAGTCGGCGCCGGTGTCGCCGCCCCCGATGATCACCACCTTCTTACCCTTGGCCGTGATCGGCGGCTGCCCGTCCTCGTCGCGGTCGGCGTCGTCCAACTCACCCAGCGCCTGGTGGTTGCCCCACGGCAGGTACTCCATCGCCTGATGGATCCCGTCCAGGTCCCGCCCGGGGATGGGCAGGTCACGCCAGTCGGTGGCACCGCCGGCCAGCACGACCGCGTCGAAATCGGCACGCAGCTGCTCGGCGGTGATGTCGACCCCGACATTGACGCCGGGCCGGAATTCGGTTCCCTCAGCCCGCATCTGATCCAGCCGCCGGTCCAGGACGCGCTTTTCCATCTTGAATTCCGGGATGCCGTAGCGCAGCAGCCCGCCGATGCGGTCGGCCCGTTCGAAGACGGTGACGCTGTGGCCGGCGCGGGTGAGCTGCTGAGCAGCGGCCAGACCCGCCGGGCCCGAACCGACCACCGCCACAGTCTTTCCGGTCAGCTGCGTCGGCGGTAGCGGCGTGACCCAGCCTTCCTCGAATGCCTTGTCGATGATCTCCAGCTCGATCTGCTTGATCGTCACCGGATCCTGATTGATTCCAAGCACACACGCCGGCTCGCACGGTGCCGGACACAACCGACCGGTGAAGTCGGGGAAATTGTTGGTGGCGTGCAGCCGTTCGATCGCGTCACGGAACCGGTTCCTACGCACCAGGTCGTTCCATTCCGGGATCAAGTTTCCCAGCGGACACCCGTTGTGACAGAACGGAATACCGCAATCCATGCATCGGGTGGCCTGATAGCGCAACTTCTCGAGATCGAATTCCTCGTAGACCTCGTTCCAGTCGCGCAGCCGTAGCGGGACAGGCCGTCGCTTCGGCAATTCCCGGTGTGTGTACTTCAGGAAGCCGCTCGGATCAGCCATGCGAGGCCGCCATGATCGCCTTGTCGACATCCATGCCATCGCGTTCGGCTTCGGCGATCGCGCCCAGCACCCGCTTGTAGTCCCGCGGCATCACCTTGACGAAGCGCCGCTGCTGCCGGCGCCAGTCGGCGAGGATCCGCTGGCCCACAGCGGAATCGGTCGCATCGACATGCGCCTGGATGATGCCGTGCAGGTACTCCACGTCGTCCTCGTCGAGAGTCTCGAGTTCGACCATCTCGGCGTTGAGGTTGGACGGCAGTTGCCCGTCGGGGTCGTAGACGTAGGCCACGCCGCCGGACATCCCGGCCGCGAAGTTACGGCCGGTGCGGCCGAGGATGGTGACCTTGCCGCCGGTCATGTATTCGCAGCCGTGATCGCCGACGCCCTCGACGACGGCGTGCGCGCCGGAGTTGCGGACCGCGAACCGTTCGCCGACCACGCCGCGCAGGAAGACCTCACCACTGGTGGCGCCGAACAGAATCACGTTGCCGCCGATGATGTTGTCCTCGGCGACATAGTCCTGCGGCGCATTGTCCGACGGCCGCACCACAATCCGGCCACCGGACAGGCCCTTGCCAACGTAGTCGTTGGCGTCGCCGTAAATTCGCAATGTAATCCCCTTGGGCACAAAGGCGCCGAAGCTGTTGCCGGCGGAACCGTCGAACGTGATGTCGATGGTGCCGTCCGGCAACCCTTGGCCGCCATATGCTTTCGTCACCTCATGACCCAGCATGGTGCCCACCGTGCGGTTGACGTTGCCGATGGTCGTAGAAAAGCGGACCGGCTTCCCGGCGTCCAGCGCCTCCCTGCTCATCACGATCAATTGCTGGTCGAGTGCCTTGTCCAGCCCGTGATCCTGACGCGAGCTGCAGTACAGGTCCTGGTTCATGAACGCCGACTCAGGCTCGTGCAGCACGGGCGTCAGGTCCAGCCGGTGCGCCTTCCAGTGCGCGCGCGCCAGCGTCGTATCCAGCGCTCCGGCCTGACCGACGGCCTCATTGAGGGTGCGGAAGCCCAACTGCGCCATGTATTCCCGGACTTCTTCGGCAATGAACATGAAGAAGTTCTCCACGAACTCCGGCTTACCGGTGAACCGCTCCCGCAGCACCGGGTTCTGGGTCGCCACGCCCACGGGGCAGGTGTCCAGATGGCATACCCGCATCATGATGCAACCCGCCACCACCAGTGGGGCCGTGGCGAAGCCGAACTCCTCGGCGCCGAGCAGCGTGGCGATCATCACGTCACGGCCCGTCTTGAGCTGCCCATCCACCTGAACCACGATCCGGTCGCGTAATCCGTTGAGCAGCAGGGTCTGCTGCGTCTCGGCCAGTCCCAGCTCCCACGGGGCGCCGGCGTGCTTCATAGACGTCAGCGGGGTCGCGCCGGTGCCACCGTCATGCCCCGAAATCAGCACCACGTCGGCGTGCGCTTTGGAAACTCCGGCCGCGACCGTCCCAACCCCGTTCTCCGACACCAGCTTGACGTGCACGCGTGCGGACGGGTTGGCGTTCTTCAGGTCGTGAATCAGCTGCGCCAGATCCTCGATCGAATAGATGTCGTGGTGCGGCGGCGGCGAGATCAGCCCGACGCCGGGTGTGGAGTGCCGGACTTTGGCGACCCACGGGTACACCTTGTGCCCCGGAAGTTGGCCGCCCTCACCGGGCTTCGCGCCCTGGGCCATCTTGATCTGGATGTCGGTGCAGTTGGTCAGGTAGTGCGAGGTGACACCGAACCGGGCCGACGCGACCTGCTTGATCGCGCTGCGGCGCCAGTCGCCGTTGGGATCTTGCTCGAACCGCTTGACGTCTTCGCCGCCTTCTCCGCTGTTCGAGCGGCCACCCAGCCGGTTCATCGCAATGGCCAGGGTCTCGTGTGCCTCCGCCGAGATCGAGCCGTAGCTCATCGCCCCCGTCGAGAAGCGCTTGACGATCTCGCTGGCGGGCTCGACCTCCTGCAGCGGAATCGGAGGACGCACTCCCGCACGGAATTTCAGTAGACCACGCAGCGACGCCATCCGCTCGGTCTGGTCGTCGACCAGGCGGGTGTAGTCCTTGAAGATCTTGTACTGACCGGTGCGAGTGGAGTGCTGCAGCTTGAAAACCGTCTCCGGGTTGAACAAGTGGTACTCGCCCTCACGGCGCCACTGGTATTCCCCGCCCACCTCGAGTTCGCGGTGCGCACGCTCGTCCGGGCGGTCCAGGTAGGCCAGCCGGTGCCGGGCCGCGACATCGGCGGCGATGTCGTCGAGGGTGATGCCGCCGGTCGGACAGACCAGCCCGGTGAAGTACTCGTCGAGCACCTCCTGGGAGATGCCGACCGCCTGGAACAGCTGCGCGCCGGTGTACGACGCCAGCGTCGAAATGCCCATCTTGGACATCACTTTGAGCACGCCCTTGCCGGCGGCCTTGATGTAGTGGTTCAGCGCCGTCTTGCGGTCGATACTGTCAATGAACCCGCGGTCGAGCATGTCCTCGATCGACTCGAACGCCAGGTAGGGGTTGACCGCGGCCGCACCACAACCGACCAGCATCGCCATGTGGTGCACCTCGCGGGCGTCACCGGATTCGACCACCAGCCCCACGTGGGTGCGGGTGCGATCCCGCACCAGATGATGGTGCACTCCCGCAACGGCGAGCAGCGACGGTATCGGGGCCATCTGCTCGTTGGATTCGCGGTCGGACAAGATGACGACCCGGGCGCCGTCGGCGATCGCCGCAGACGCCTGCGCGCGCACGTCGTCCAGCGCGGCGGCCAGACCGGCGCCGCCTTCGGCGACCGGGTACAGGCACCGAATCACCTTGGACCGCATACCATGCGGTCGCCCGTCGACCTCGTCATCGGGGTTGAGGTTGATCAACTTGGCCAACTCGTAGTTGCGCAGAATCGGCTGTGACAGCGCGATCTGGTGGCACGAGTTTTCGTTCGGGGTGAGCAGGTCGCGCTCCCCGCCGGTGGTGCCCTGCAGGCTGGTCACCACCTCCTCGCGGATGGCGTCCAGTGGCGGGTTGGTCACCTGAGCGAACAACTGCTGGAAGTAGTCGTAGAGCATTCGGGGACGCTCGGAGAGCACCGCGGGCGGGGTGTCGGTGCCCATCGACCCGATCGGCTCGGCACCGGTGCGGACCATCGGCGCCACCAGCACGTTGAGTTCCTCGTAGGTGTAACCGAAAGCCAACTGCCGCATGACAAGCCGGTCGTGTGGCATCCGCACGTATTTGCCGGCCGGCAGCTTCTCCATCGGGATCAGCCCTTTGTCGAGCCACTCCTGATAGGGGTGCTCGGCCGCCAGCTCCGCCTTGATCTCCTCGTCGGAGACGATGCGGCCCTGCGTCGTGTCCACCAGGAACATCCGGCCGGGCTGCAGCCGCATCCGGCGGACCACCGTCGAGGGGTCGAGATCCAGCACCCCGGCCTCGGAGGCCATCACGACCAGTCCGTCCTTGGTGACCCAGATCCGCGACGGCCGAAGGCCATTGCGGTCGAGCACGGCGCCCACGATGGTGCCGTCGGTGAATGTCATCGATGCCGGGCCGTCCCACGGCTCCATAAGTGAGGCGTGGTACTGGTAGAACGCCCGACGCGCGGGGTCCATCGACTCGTGACGCTCCCAGGCCTCGGGAATCATCATCAGTACCGCGTGCGCCAGACTGCGTCCGCCCAGATGCAGCAGCTCGAGCACCTCGTCGAAACGCTGGGTGTCCGAAGCCCCCGGCGTGCAGATCGGGAACAGCTTCTCGACGTCGTCTTCGGATCCGAAGATGTCGGTCTTGATCAACGCCTCGCGGGCACGCATCCAGTTCTCGTTGCCGGTGACGGTGTTGATCTCACCGTTGTGGGCGATGCGCCGGAACGGATGCGCCAGCGGCCAGGACGGGAAGGTGTTGGTGGAAAAGCGGGAGTGCACGATGCCCAGCGCGCTGGTCAGCCGGTCGTCCTGCAGGTCCAGGTAGAAGGCCTTCAGCTGCGGGGTGGTCAGCATGCCCTTGTAGACGAACGTCTGTCCGGACAGGCTTGGGAAATAGACGGTTTCGCGGCCCGGACCATCCTGGCCGGGTCCCTTGGTGCCCAGCTCGTGCTCGGCACGCTTCCGGACGACGTAACAGCGCCGCTCCAGGGCCATGCCGGAGGCGCCCTCCATGAACACCTGCCGGAAGGTGGGCATCGCATCGCGGGACAACGCTCCCAGCGATGAGTCGTCGGTGGGGACGTTCCGCCAGCCCAGCACGCGCAGCCCCTCGGCTTCGGCGATCTTCTCCACCGCCGCGCAGGCCGCCGCGGCGTCCTTGGACGACTGCGGCAAGAACGCGATGCCGGTGGCGTAGCTGCCCGGTTCCGGCAGCTCGAAATCGACGACCTCCCGAAGGAATGCGTCCGGGACCTGGATCAGGATGCCTGCGCCGTCGCCACTGCGCGGCTCGGCACCCTGCGCACCGCGATGTTCAAGGTTGAGCAGGGCGGTGATCGCCTTGTCCACAATGTCGCGGCTACGCCGGCCGTGCATGTCGACGACCATGGCTACCCCGCACGAATCGTGTTCGAATGCGGGGTTATACAGCCCTTTGGAGCCCGAGCGCTTGGGCGCCATACCCACCTGCCCCTTCACCAAACTTTCTGCGTGGCCTTCACCAGTGGTTCCGACGAGGACCTCGCCCCGGAGATTGCGGGCCAGATCCCTTCGGTCTTGTCGATAGGCTGTCCGTCAAGCGGAGATGATCCGGTCAGGGATTCGTCCGTGCAGCGCTGAACGGTGCCCGATAACCGGACTCGACAAGTCGTAAAACGATATGACAAAACCCGCCTGACATGCCAACTTCCCTAATACTAACCTGCCCGCCCGCCACCCGTGACCTGCGGCGGAGCAGGCGATTGACCCCATTGACGTGGCCCGTTTCACCGATTGCGGCCCGTGGGGCGGCGCTCGCGCGCTTTCTTCGAGGACCACACCAACCGCTTAGACCGGTTTGCTGAGCCTGCGATGAATCGGGTTTGAAGGTCCGCCATCACCGTCATCTGAAGCGTGTGCCACGGTGCCGAGTTTGCGCAATACTAATAAGAGTCTAAAAAGCGCGGCTGAATGTCCGCGTCAGTCGCGCTGCGGGCCGGTGACAGATACTGGTTTTGTACGAAATTGGCGGTCGAATCGCCAGGCAGTCGAGGAGTTCATGACCGAGCACGACGAATTCTTGCGCGACCGCCTGCGGCCCAGCGCCCCCGATGCGCACCTACCTGGCCCCCAGTCACGGGATCCGGCTGCCCCTGCCCCGGGTCCGCCGCCCCCCGCTCCCCCGGCCCATCCCCCTGAGCATCGCCCGGTTATGCGGCCGGCGCCGCCGCCGGCCCCACCAAGGCCGGTCCCGCCGGGCCGGCCAGCCCCACCAGGGTCTCCTCCGCCAGGCCGGCCAACTTCGCCGGGACCTCTCCCCGGCCCGCCGCACCGGCACCCGCCCGCTCCGCCCGGGCCGCCGCGCCAGCCGGTGCACCCCGGTCCGCCTCCCCAGCACGCGCCTCCACCCAGCCCCCAACGCCAGCCGGTGCACCCCGTCCCGCCGCATGCGCCGGCGCACCCCATCCCGTCGAGGGCGCAGGCCGAACCTCCCTTCGGGCCCGTCCACATGGCCCCGCCGCTACCTCCCGACCACGGTTGGCGCCGACTCGTCCGGTTGGCCACCTTTGGCCTCATCACGCCGGGTCCGTCGACCACGCAACGCGAAGAGGCGCAATTCCAGGCAGCCATACAGATCCCCCTGCACGGCAACCACAAGGTCGGCGTACTGGGCAAGGGCGGCGTCGGAAAGACGTCGGTGGCCGCAAGCATCGGATCGCTCCTCGCCGAACTTCGTCAGCAGGACCGCATCGTGGCGATCGACGCCGACACCGCCTTCGGCCGGTTGAGCAGTCGAATCGATCCGCACGCGAACGGGTCGTTCTGGGAACTGACCGGAGACACCAACCTGCAATCCTTCGGAGACGTGACCGCACGCGTCGGCCGTAATCCCGTCGGCCTGTACGTGCTCGGCGGTGAACCGGCGGCAGGACCTCGCCGAGTGCTCGATCCGGCGATCTACCGCGAGGCCGCGCTACGGCTGGACAGGCACTTCGCGATCTCGATCATCGACTGCGGCTCCACGATGGACTCCGCGGTCACCCAGGAGGTGCTGCGCGATCTGGACGCGCTGATCGTGGTGTCGTCGCCGTGGGCGGATGGGGCCTCGGCCGCCGCCAAGACCATGGAATGGTTGGCGGATCACGGCGTGGATCGGTTGTTGCACAACAGCATCGTGGTGCTCAACGATTCCGACGGACACGCCGACAAGCGCACCCGGGCATTGCTGGCTCGCGAGTTCATCGATCACGGGCAACCGGTAGTCGAGGTGCCGTTCGATCCCCACCTCCGCCCGGGTGGGGTCATCGATGTGCAGCACGAAATGGCTCCGGCAACGCGGCGCAAGTTCATGCAGGTCACGGCGACCATCACGGGGTACTTCGCGTCGCGGCCCGTCGCTCGGGACCGCCCACACCGTTAACCGGATACCGCTCCCGCCCGGGCGGCGGGGTCGGCGATCGCCTCGATCTTGCTGACCAGATCGCCGCGGATAGTCAGCACGATGGCGGCGAATAGCCGTCGTTCGGCAAAAGCCAGCACGACCGGCTGCCCGACCGGACCGTTGACCAATGTCACGCCCGGCCCCAGATAGCGCATGAGGTTGGTGGCCACGGCGTCCGGCCCGTGGTTGATCTGTGGCGGCGGCGCAGGGTGAGCCAGGACCGTTCCCACGCCCCACACCGTCGGATCCAAGACCGCAGCCAGGGCGGCGATGTCGCCGTTGGCGCACGCGGTGATGAATTTCTCGGTGACCAGCTGGTGCTCGGCCGAGACCACCTCGGTCAGCTTCGGTTGTGCCACGCCGAATTTGCCGCGGGCGCGCCGTGCCAGCTGACGACAGGTGCCGACGGGACGGCCGACGGTTTCGGCGATCTGGTCGAACGGGAGGCCGAACACGTCGTGCAGTACGAAAGCCACCCGCTCCCCGGGAGTGAGCCTGCGCAAGACTTCCAGCAACGCCGTGCTGACCTGGTCGTCGAGAGTCACCCGGTCGGCCGGGTCGGCCCGCCGCGATTCGTCAACCAGAAACTCACGGCCCTGCTGGACGTCACCATCGGGGGCGCCCGGGCGCTCGTAGCGGGCCCGCGCCGAACGCACGTGATCCAGGCACAGCCGGCTGGTGACCACGGTGAGCCAGCCACGGACATCGTCGATCTGCTCGGGGTCGACCCGGGATAGACGCAAAAACGCTTCTTGCGCAATGTCTTCGGCGTCACCGACGTTTCCGGTGATCTGGTAGCCGAGATTGATCAGGTATGGGTGATGAAGCCGCCAGGCATCCGTGATCTGCTCGCTCGCTGACTGCGGTTGGTTCATGCAATACCGACGATCTGGTGCGGGAAAAAGTTACCGATTCCGACTGTAACTTTCCGCTCCGGCGGTCCGTCCTTGGATGCAGAGCCTGACGAACAGCATCGGCTCATCACATGAAGGAGCCATTCATGACGATCGTGGTAACCGGAGCGACCGGCAATGTCGGCCGTCCCCTTGTCGACCAACTTGTCGCCGCGGGCGTTGGGGTGCGTGCGGTCACCCGCACGCCAAAGACCGCCGGGTTTCCCAACGGGGTCGAGGTATTCGGCTCGGCGCTCGAAGCGCTGCCCGGTGCGTCGGCGGTGTTCCTCAATTCCCGTGCGCTGGGCCCGCAGATCGAGGCGATGTCGGCCGTGATCACCCGGGCCCGGGCCGCCGGCGTCACCAAACTGGTTGCCCTGTCGGCGATCAACGCCGACGACGACTTCGCGCGCCAGCCGTCACGGGCTCGTGGGGACCGCAACAAAGAGATCGAACAGCTGGCCGTCGACTCCGGCCTGGAGTGGGTGAGCCTGCGGCCCGCGGTTTTCGCGACGAACTTCGTCGGCATGTGGTCGGCGCAGATCCGCGCCGGGGACGTAGTGGCCGGTCCGTATGCCGAGGCTTCCAGCGCGCCGATCGTCGAGAGCGACATCTCGGCGGTGGCGGCGCGGGCGCTGCTCACCGACGAGCTTGTCGGGCAGCGCATCCCGCTGACCGGTCCGCAATCGCTGACCAACTCCGAGCTGGTGGCGGCTATCGGCGCGGTGCTGGATCGCCCGCTGCAATACCGCGAGATACCTGCCGAGGCGGTGCGGCAGCGCTTCATCGGGCTGGGTTTCACCGCCGGCTTCGCCGACGGCTATCTCGCGATGCTCGCCGAGACGCTGGACAAACCCGCCCTCGTCACCCACGACGTGGAAAAGATCCTGGGCCGCCCGGCCCTTCCGTTCGCGGAATTCGTGTCGCAGCGTCGTGACCTATTCACCAGTTGAAACCAGTTAGAGAGGCAGTTTTCATGTCCGAAATACGCCCACCGCGATACCTCAAGCCGATGAACAAGGTGATGATGGCGGTGCAGAAGCTAGGAATACCGACGGGGCCTGCCATGGTGTTGACGGTGCCTGGCCGTAAGTCGGGTCAGCCGCGCAGCACCCCGATGACGCCGTTCAAATTTCAGGGCGACCTCTATGTGGTGGCCGGCTATCCCGGGGCGGATTGGGCGGCCAACGCGCGGGCTGCGGGCGTCGGCACCCTGACCAGAGGGCGCCGGGCCCGGCGGGTCAGGATCGTCGAGCTCAGTGCCGCCGAAGCGCGGCCGGTGCTGCGCGCGTTTCCGACCGAGGTGCCGGTCGGGGTGGCGTTCGCCAAGCGCTCGGGGATGGTCCGCGACGGCAGCTCCGATGAGTTCGAGGCGCTGGCAGGCCAGCTCGCCGTTTTCCGCTTCGATCCCGTGGCAGGCCGGTAACTCCTCCTCGCGAGCGTGCGCGTTTGTACGCAACACGCCGAGCGATGACGGCATTTTGCGCACGCTCGTGGTACCGGAGCCGGTGTGGTCAAAGCTCTATCGGCACATGCTTTTCCGCACAGGATTCGCGGACCGCGGCGATCACATCCTGAGCGCGCAGCGCTTGCAGGTCCTCGACGGTCACCGAGCCCTTGTCGCTGCGATGCTGAGCGGCTACCCGCGAATCTCGCAGCCGCTCTGCACGTTCGACCACGTTGCGTGCGAAACGTCCGTTGTGCATGACGTCGATGCCGTGGGTGCCGTCGGCCGCTTGGTAGGCGCGCAGCGTGGTGCATGCGGCGTTGAGCGCTTCGCATGCGGCGGGCTCGATGACGGTCGCTCGGGGTTTGCCGTAGCGGACCGCGATCTCCACCAGCTCGTCGGGAGCATAGGACTCGAACCGCAACTTGCGGTTGAATCGACCCGCCAATCCTGGGTTCACAGTGAGGAATTCGTCGACCTGTTGCTCGTATCCCGCGCCGATGAAGCAAAAGTCGAAGCGATGTACCTCCAGCGCCACCAACAACTGGTTGACCGCCTCCATGCCGATCATGTCGGGCCGGCCGTCGTGGTGGCGCTCAACCAGTGAGTAGAACTCGTCCATGAACAGGATGCGGCCCAGCGAGCGGTTGATCAGTTCGTTGGTCTTGGGGCCCGAGGCTCCGATGTGTTCACCGCAGAAGTCGGCCCGTTTGACTTCGATGATCTCGGGATGGCGCACGATGCCCAGGCCGGCATAGATCTTTCCCAACGCCTCGGCGGTGGTGGTCTTTCCGGTTCCAGGCGGTCCTACCAGCAGCATGTGATTGGTTTGATTGGCCACGGGCAACCCGGCCGCCAGCCGTAGCGCCCGCACCTCGATCTGGTCCTCCAGTTCGGCCACCGCACGCTTGACTTCGGCCAACCCCACCTGGTGGTCGAGCAAGGCACGGCCCTCCGCCAAGAGTTGGGCCCGTCGCTCTTCGTGTTCCTCCTCGCGTCGCTGCTGTTTGGACTGCTCGGTGTTCACATCCCATTTGTCGGTGCGGGTGTTTATGGCATTTTCGTCGGTGATCACCAGTTGCAGCGCGGGGTCGGCCAACGCTTGTTTGGCTGACTCGATCAGCGCACCATTGATCGTCGCCTTGGATAGCCAGATCTGCGCCTCGTGCTCTTGGTCGAGCTGGCGATGCGCCATCCCTCGTGCGTATGCCAGGTCCGCGGCGATCAGCGGGAAGTCGGTGGGATCGATTGCGGTGACGGCGGTTTCGCTGCGGCGGCTCCGCGATTCGGTGCCTGAGTGGCCGGTGCGCAGTTCGACGCGGTCGGTCCAGTCGAGTGCGACACGCGCCTGGCCGAGATGGACCGCAGCGTGGGCCGCCAACGCGCACGTTGCCGCCGTAACCGCTGACATGATGATGGCCTGCGGTGGCAAAATTGAAGCTGCCACCGAGATGACGTCCGGCCACCGCTGGGTTGCGAACATCAGGTAGGCCTCGATGTGCTGCTGCCACTGGTGATTCTCCCAGGTGTCCAGCAGTACCGAATCCGCAAGCAGCGCTTGAGCTTTCTCGTATTGGCGGTCATCGATGAGCGCACTCGCCAGCGCCAGGCCCGCATGCGACGCCTCGGTCACCGAAATCGACAGGTAGGGACCGGCTTTGATGGGCGCCGACAAGCGCACACCGAGCCGGTTGGTCTCCCGATGCAACCGTGCACCATACGTGTACAGCTGCTGGACCGTTGACAATGCTTCATCCCCGGCGGCGATCCGCCCCAGCCAGGCGTCGGCCATCGACGCATCGATCTCCGTAGCCTCCCGGAACCGCGCCCCGGCCGCGGCGATATCGGCATGACCGTCGGCCTTGAGCAAGGCCATACCCTGGTCGAACTGCTTGCGCGCGGCGGCCGTTCCGGTGGTGCTGGTCACTGCGGCTCCACCGCTGCGAGCTCCAAGGTCCGCAACCGCGCCGGTTCAGAAGACACGTAGCGGTTCTCCGCGCGGAACAACTCGACTTCCACCGCGTGCACTTGACCGGCGACCGTTACCTCCACCGTCGCCGCACCTGTCTGGGTGATCAGCACATTGGCGGTCCCGCGGTAGGGCTCGCCCGGTTCCCCCACGGAGATCAGGGTGTTCGGGCGGGGCGCGGGTGTCAGGCTGCCGTCCACCACACTTACCGTGGTGCCGGAGACGGGCTTGGGCTGATCGATCACAGCGATGTCCGGCATGCGAACACTGTTCCACCGCTGTAGGTTTCGGGTGTGTACCGTGATTTTCTCGCCGGCCCCGGCCATGCGGATCACAATCCGCTTGGCCAGTGCATCCTCGGCGGCGATGTGTACCCGGCTGAACTCTCCCACGTCGTCCAGCGGCAGCAGCATCCGATTGCCGCCGCCGACCTTGCCCAGCAGTACGCCCGATGGCCCGATGGGGACGACGAGCGGGCCATGCAGCGTTCCGCGACGAATGCCCCGCAGCCACGGCATCGGACCGCACAGATTGGCGGCGATGGCCAGCGACTGCTCACCAGGCAACGTTTGCAACAGCGTGCTCGGCGGGGCCGTCGGTGGTTGTGCGCTGCGCACTGTCACCGTGGCAGTGACCGCGGCGGCGTCACGATCAGCGGGAAAAAGTGTGACGTTGTGGATGATTCCATCGGCCCGCATAGACCAGGCTTGCGCCAACTTGTCGGCGGTGATGTCTTCGGGCCGATACCAGTACGTCGTCAGCCAGCCGTGGCCGCCCCGAACCGAGCGCCAGCGCCCGTTGGGCGCATCCAGCGCGGATCGTCCTAGCCGTCGCTCCATCTCGACGATGTCGGTGGCGGTGGCAACCTTGGCACGAATGCCCTGTTGCCGCATGGCGGCGCTGATTCGCTGCGCAGCCGCCAGCGTCGCGGCGCCGATCGAGGTCCGCCACTGTAGCGCATCGGCGTTGTCCAGAGCCGAGATTCGCACGACGAGCCAAGTTTCTCGCTGTCCGGCATACGGCGGAGTGCCGATGAGGGTGTCGTACACCCGCGGGTAGTCACCGGTGCTGCGGCGGCGGGCCCCGGCGCTGATCACGCTCAACGAATCAATAGTCAGGCCAAGGGTTTGATTCAACATCGGCAGCAGGTCCGTTATGTTGAGCGCGTTTTCGGTGCAGGTGGAGGACGATCCGGTGAACAGCGTTGGTGTATGCGGCTTTCCGAGCAGCTGCACCGCGGCAACCGCCACACCGTCCTGGTATCGGACTCCGCCCCCGGCACGGTCGTTGACTACCGTCAGCGGCTCTGTCCACTCGATAGGTCGACGGCGCCGCACCCACAGAGCCAGCCAAGACCACAGCTGCCGGCCCCGCCACCTGACTACGCCAACGCCGATACCAGCCGCCAAACCGGCTGCAGCACCAGCGTATTCACCGGATGTCCAACCAACGAGGACGGAGAGAAACACGCCGACGACGATCGTCAGCTTGGTCGTGGCCGTCATCGCTCCCGCCGTGCTCGCGCGATCAGTGCGGCGACCGCAATCAGCACCGCAACCGTGCCGGCGAACACCAGAGCAACGGTGCGGGCGCGATGATCCGGCGCGGGTGGCGACGGGGCAGGTCTGAGCACACGGCTGGCTGCTGTTGATGGGAGCCGTTCTCCCGCAGGAACATCGAAGGTCAGCGCCGCTACCGGGTCGACGACGCCATAGCCGACTTGATTGTCGACTCCCCGTGGCGGATTGTGCGCGGTCTGCAAGATCCGGTTGACGATCTGGTGGGCAGATAGGCCCGGATATTTGGCGCGGACCAAAGCAACAACCCCACTGACATATGCCGCCGAGAAGCTGGTGCCCCAGATCGGCATGTTCTTCTCGCCGGGGCGAATCGGAGGATAAGCGTTGACCGGGCCCCCGGTCTCGGGTGACAATCCCATGATCCCGACACCGGGAGCCGCGGCGGCCACCCAGGGTCCCGTCAGGCTCTTGCTGATCGGTGCGCCGCTGTTGTCCACGGCGCCCACCGACAACACATAGTCGGCGAACCACGATGGGGATGACACGGTTTTGACTTGATGCCAATCGCGGGGATCGGACGCGTCGAGCGGGTCGAACGACGGGTTTTGGGCGCAACCGTCTTCGCTGTCGTTTCCCGCCGCCGCGACGATCACCGCGTCCTTCACGGTGGCCGCATACCAGACGGCTGCGCCAATGGCAGTCTGATCCAGCGGATCTGCCGCCGACACGCACGCAGTCACGCTGACGTTGATCACCTTGGCGCCCATATTGGCGGCGTGCACGATAGCGCTGGCCAGCGTCGCGATGGTGCCTGCCTTCTTGCGCCCCTCCATGTCGCCCGGCCCCGGGCTGGCTGGTTCGAAGGCTCGCGACGACTGGCGGATAGACATGATCACGGCGTGCGGTGCGACGCCGACGACCCCATCGGGGGTGCCCGACGGCGGGGGCGGCACCTCGGGGTCATCGGGGTGTTCGGTGCCGGGATCACCCGGCGCGTTCGACGGTACGTCCGGCGGTGGGGGCGGCGGTGCCGCCACGGTTTGCGTGATCGTCACCGGGGACGGCGGGGGCGCAGGCGCGGGTGGGGGCGGAGGACCGCCTGGTGGCGGTGCTCCCGCATCGGTCGCCGGCGGCCCCGCAGGGGGCGGAAATGCCGGAGCGCTCGGCATCCGCGCGGGCATCGGAATGCCCTGTGGCGCGGCACCGATCACCGACGCGACGATGGTGCCGTGCGCATCGCAGTCCGTCAGCCCGTCACCGCCCATGATGTAGTCGCCGCCGGCGACCACAGGCAGCCGGCGACTGGGATTGATGCCGGTGTCGATGACGGCGACCGGCACCCCGTTGCCTGTTGAGTACTGCCACGCCTTGCTGATGTTCAGCATGGTGAAACCAGGCGCGGTAACCGCCACATTGGGATCTGCGACGGAGATCGTTTTAGCGCAGGCGAAGCTCTGCCGCATCGGTTGATCCGAGCCCGGTTTGCCGTCTGCCGGTACCCGGCCGGGATCGACGCTCGGCGGCGGAATCGCCTGCGCTGCAGGCAGGCTCGCCAACAGCGCTACCAGCAGGCCGGTCAGCGCAAGCGACATGACGCGTTGCAGCGATCCCTGTGCCTTTCGAGCGATCCGAGTCATCGCATGCGTACCCAGGTGAACAATCCGCCGATCCAGGCGGCCAGCGGCAACGCCGCGATGATCGCCGCGATCTCCACCCATTCGGCGGTCATCCGCACCAGAGGAGTGAACCTGGTTATCGGTACCAACAGCGCCGCCAGCAGGCCGGCGCCGCCGAACCCGGCCAGTACCATCGCGCCCCAAAGCACCGAATACGTTGAACCGGATTCGTGCACAACGTATTTGAGTACGCCCACGCACACGGCGGCTGCGGACCCGCACACCAGCGCGACCGCCTGCCACTTGTCGGCGAACGCCCGGCCCCGGCTGATGAAGATCACCGCGAACAGCCCGGCCAGTACTGCGGCCGGCACGCCGCGGTCGCGGCCCGGCATCAACGTGGCCCACACCGCGGGCGGGAGCGCCAATCCGGCGCCCACGCATATTCCGGTCAGCACGCTATTAGCGCGTACCGCCGCCGCCGCGATCTGCGCGCCGCGAGGGGTGGTATCCGGATTCGCGTCCTCGTCGGCAGTATCTGCCTCGTCGTTCACGGGTGCCACCACATCCGGGGGCTGACCGGCGCTACGCCGGAACAGATCGCGCCCGGTGATCGACCCGAAGTACGGTGGCCGGATCCGCGCCACCCACAGTGCGATCGTCGGAGCCTGGGTCAGCACCAGCAATAGCGCTACCAGGGCGCACATCCCCAGCCACTGGGCCGGAACCGGCCGCCACATCCGGGCCGCCGCGATCATGCCGCCGAGGGTGCACAGCGTCACCGCCGCGGCCGCGACCGTGGTGTGGCGTCGCGTCACGGCCGCGATTCCACAGGTCAAAACCGCGCCCGCCAAGGCTGCAATGAACACATGTGCGGACCCGAGCTTCCCGGGCGCGCCGCCCGCGAGGCTTACCACGAGCAGCGGCACCGCGAGCCAGCCCAGCCCGTCGATCATGTCGGTGCGACGCGGCCACCACCGCCACACCGCGGCCGCACCACCGGCGGCTGACAGTCCGGCAGCGCCGGTGACGATGCTCGGCACCAGGGAATCGCCGGCACAGCGCTGGCGCACGGCCAGTCCCATCACCGTCACCGCGACCATCGTCAGAATCAACAACGCCGTGTGCGAGGCGGTTTCGACCGTAACGGGCTCGAACAGCTTCTTGCCGATCCGGGCCAGGCCGGTGGACAACGACTCGTACTGCGGCTCGAAAGATTCGCCTTCCACCGCTGGAACCAGGGAGAGCGTGGCCCCGTCCTCGACGCCGAGCTCGTCGAGCGTCTTGGTGACGTCCAGCCGAACTCCGTTGGCCCTGTGTAGTTCGTATCCGAGGCCGGGCTCCAGGCCGCCGAAGCCGCGGCGCTTGATCTCGTCGTTGAGCAATTCGACGATGTCGTCTATAAAAACCTCAATCGGCACGGATGCCGGATATACCTGCGAAACCAGGTGCTCGCCGCACACGACCGCCACAGCGCAGCGGGCCGGAAACGAAACTTTACCCAGCAACGGGGTCACTAGCGCGGCCTGTCGGCATCTGGAATATATTTGTCGGCCAGCGATGCGGTAATTTCGAAGACCCGCAGTCGAGTCTTTTTCTTCAGCTCGTGCCGGGTATCGATTATCCCGCCCTTCGCGAGGTAAGGATCGTACGGCATAAACTCGACGGTCGCTCCCGACTGTCCGAAGCGTTCGGTGAGATATGTGCGCGCATCCGGGTCGTATTTATCGCGACTATCGTTCAGAACAACCATGCTGCGGGACATTAATTCGTGGTAACCCAACGACCGCAGCAGATCGATCGCGCGGGTGACGGGCAGCGAGGTGTCGGCGGTGAGGCCGGACACGAAAACAAGTGTGTCGCAGGCATCCAGCACCGCCTTCATTACCGGGTGCTCGAGATCGTCGGAGGTGTCGACCACGATGACCGTGTGCGTGCGGCGCAGCCGGGACAACACCCCGCTGAACATCGACGGCACCAAGGGCCGCGGCTGGTCTGAGACCCGATTTCCGGCTAGTACGTCGAGCCCGATGCTGTTCTGCCCCAAGTGCTCTCGGATGTCCGCATAGCCTTGGACGTCGGTGTCGTTCAGCACCGCCGCGTAATCGCCGGGCGGGGATTCATCGATCCGGCCCGCCAGCGTCCCGAAGCCGGGCGCCGCATCCACGGCAACCACGTTCTCCGGCCGGCATTCCCGGAACACCGCTCCGATGCACGCGGTCATGGTGGTTTTTCCGACGCCGCCCTTTCCGGATACCACCCCGATCACGTACTGCTTTCGGATGTGACGCCGTATCCGCTCCTGCAATTCGCGGTAATGCCGTTCGGCGGGCGATTCACCGAAATTGAGTGCTTCGAACGATAGGCGATATAGAAACTTACGCCATCCTGAGCCTGGCGGAATTTTACGCGGCGCCACCATATCGGAGATCCGCAATGTTCCCGATACGGAATCTAGCCGTTGATAGCGCGCGGGAGGCGCTTCTCTGTCAACCTGTACGCCAGGTTCCGGAGAACGGGTTGGCGTTGCCCACGGACTTGTCACGATGCCGGTACTAACATTTTTGTGCGATACCTCTCGACTACACAACTTTGCGGTATGAATACCATTCTTGATCGGCGGGCAGGCGCCGCACCAAACGATTGAGGGCAGCAGCGACATTGCTCCTGGTGCCCGGGGCGATGATCATCCATTTCCTGCCACCTGAAGCCCCCGAGTAAGTGTGCTCGGCGACCAATCTTCCCTCCGGCAGATCGATGATTGTCACAACGCTCGGCTCAACGTAGGAACGGGTGGGCCGGCCTGTTTCCACGCCGGACTGGATCGCGACGATCGAGGCCTGGGCTGATCGGTCGGGATCGGCGGCCCGTGCCAGCATCTGCACCTGGTCGGCCTCCAGTCCCTGGCTGTCCAGGAATCTGCGCAGCGCCTCCCTACTGGTCGCGGCGGTCTGCATGGCGTCCGCGTCCAGGGTGACGGGTCGCAGGGCCGCGGCCGCCTTTGTGCCGCACAATCGGTCGATCTGTGCGGTCAGCGCCGCGCCGGCGGCGCCTTCGGTGTTGGCCGTTCCCGCTCCGCTGATCCGCACGAGATCCGCCGACCGTTCCATCGCCACCCACCATTTCGCGAAGCGGGCGAGTAGCACCCGCGCCGATTCATCGGTTCCTGGCGTGCCGAACTGCATCAGCAGCGCGATATCGCGCCGGGAGAGCACGGTCAGCCACTCCATTACGGTGCTATCGACTGTGTCCGACCCGTCGATGACGCCGACGGCTCTCAGTTCGGCCGTCACCGGGTGTTCCAGCGCCAGCCGCTTGGGCTCGACGCTGGGCAGATGCGGCCGCAGCCCCAACTCGGGGGCCACAACTTCGATGCCTGTGAGCACCTGAAGAGCCCACAGG
>NZ_JCALDF010000050.1:0-22950 GCF_059812725.1 Mycobacterium sp. NGS41 | reverse complement strand
CTCAGCCTGCGCTGCGGCTGTCAAAGTACAGCGGAAGGAACAGCTCCGCCAACAGCAGGCAGCACACAGACCATCGCACCGGGGTGCTCAGCTTGAACGAATTGGCCGAGTAGACAACGGGGTTCCCGCGCCGCGCCTGCTCCTTCGCATCCAGGTAGACCCAGCCGGCGACGGCCCCCAAAATAATCAGAACAACAGCCGACACCGACCCGAAACGGACATAGGCGTCACCCGGAATCATCAAATGGAACGTGTTCATATATGCGAGCGCCCTTTCTCGAAGCTCGAATTGTGGACCCTGCAAAGCGCCCGGCATGCCGGTGAGCAGGAGCCCCATCCGGCCGGGCCGGATTGATCGTTGGGGAACAGTATGCACAGCCACGCAGGTGTGCGAGGGACAATAAAGCAAGTTGGCGAGCAGACGCAAAAGCTCCCACACGCTCGGCGTGTCGGGGGGCTTTTGCGTCTGTTCGCGCCTACACCGGCGCGAACAACGGCGCGCCGCCGGCGCCCCGCTCCGGCCGGGCATCCACGGACATCCCGCACTTCACCGAATCGGGTTCGCAGCCAACGATATTCGCGGCGACCCGAAGCCCACTCTGTTCGGCGAGCTCGACGATGGCGATCACATACGGCGTCGGGATCTCGGGGTTGTAGGGGTGGTGGTTGACGGTGTAGGTGAACACCGTGCCGTGTCCCGATACCGGGCGCGCCACCAACGGCCCCCCGCAATCGCGGCACTCGCCGGCGGGAGGATGCACCCAGCGCGCGCAGGCGTCGCAGTGTTCGACAAGCAATTGGTGAGAGGGAGAGGCCGACTCGGCTGACACGACCAATACAGTACACTCTATTTGTTTTCGCGCATGTGGCGGGCTTTGGTCTCACGGACGGGTGCAGATGAGCTATTTCGAAAAAGACGCGATCATATCCGGCATCGGCATCTCGCGGATCGGCCGTCGTACCGGCATTCCGGGACTCGAACTGACCATGGAGGCGGTGCGCGCCGCCATCGAGGACGCGGGTCTGGCCGCCGCCGACGTAGACGGCATCGCGACCCTCGGTGATACTCCGCCGGGCGAAGTCACTGCCGCCCTGCACATCGAAGCCGCGGATTGCGGAAGCGGATTCGGCACCGGTGGCCTGCTCAGCCCGGTGATGTCGGCGTGCCGTGCGGTCGCGGAGCGACGGGCCCGCCATGTGGTGATCTACCGGACGATTCAGATGCTCGGTGGCACCGTACCGGTGAAACAGGAAGAGAATGCTCCCGCCCCGCCCCTTGCGCGCATGTTTGAGACCCCCGAGGGCGCCGCACGTCCGGCAGTCGGTGCGATGGACGACGTCAACGATCTTGTTGCGGCCCAGGCTTATTCCGCGGCGAACTGGCTGGCGCTGAACTGCCGTCGTCACATGGAGTTGTACGGAACCACCAAAGAGCAGTTGGGCTGGGTGGCGCTCAACGGCAGGCGTAACGCCGCGCTGAATCCCCTTGCGGTCTACCGCGACCCGATGACGATGGCCGATTATCTGGACGCACGGTTGGTGTCGACGCCCTTCGGGCTGCTGGACTGCGACGTCCCCATCGACGGCTCGATTGCCGTGGTGGTATCGAACGCCGAGCACGCGCCTGACTGTCCGCACCGCGTGGTGGCGGTGGAGGCGATCGGCGGGTCCGACGGCGCCGGCGGGTGGTTCCACCGCGACGACTATCCCAAGATGGCCATGTCGGATGCGACGGCCCAGATGTGGTCGCGAACGGCGTTGAAGCCTGCCGACCTCGGCGTCGCCGAATTGTACGACGGGTTTACTTATCTCAGCCTTGCGTGGCTGGAAGCCCTCGGGGTTTGCGGCGACGGCGAGTCCGGCCCGTTCGTCGACGGCGGTGTGCGCATTGCCCGCGACGGTCAACTGCCGCTCAATACCTATGGCGGCCAACTGTCGGCGGGCCGCATGCATGGTTACTGGGCGCTGCACGAGGGTTGCTTGCAGCTACGCGGCGAGGCAGGGGAGCGGCAGGTGTCACAACGTCCGGAGGTCGGCGTCGTTTCCGTCGGCGGCGGCCCCGTCGCTGGATGCATGCTGCTCACATGCTGAGACAGTCTGCGGGAGAACGCAATTGAGTGTCCAGCCGGTCACCGACCGAGCGGATAAACGAGCTTCGCGGGTCGCCCGCCGCATCGAGGCGGACATCGTTCGCCGCGGCTGGACGGTGGGAGAATCGCTGGGATCCGAACAATCGCTGCAACAGCGCTATGGCGTGAGCCGGTCGGTGCTGCGGGAAGCAGTTCGCCTCGTCGAACACCACCAGGTCGCGCGGATGCGGCGCGGACCCAACGGCGGGCTGCTGATCTGCGAGCCGGACGCCGGTCCGGCGACCCGCGCCGTCGTCATCTACCTCGAGTACCTGGGCACCACGATCGCCGAACTGCTCAACGCGCGGCTGGTGCTTGAGCCGCTGGCGGCCTCTCTTGCCGCCGAACATATCGACGAAGCCGGGATCGAGCGCCTGCGAGCGGTACTGCAAACGGAAGCACACTGGAAGCCGGGCCAGCCCACGCCGCGCGACGAATTCCACGTCGCGCTCGCCGAGCAGTCGAAAAATCCCGTCCTGCAGCTGTTCATCGACGTATTGATGCGCCTGACCCGGCGCTACCTGCGGGACTCGGGCGGCCGCACGGCCGGCGTGGCCGTCGAAGGGATCGACCGGGTGCACCACGACCACACCGCGATCGCTGCCGCCGTCACCGCCGGCGATTTCGCGGGGGCCAAGACGCTCACCGAGCAACACGTGCAAGCGGTGACCGCATGGCTGCAAAGCCACCATGACAGGAAGAAGGCCTCCGCCAGCACAGCGCAGGCGAACAAGCCACGCCGGGCTGCCCATGTCGAGGCACCGCGCGAAAAGCTGGCGGAGGTACTGGCAGCCACCATCGGCGACGAGATCGCCGCCGGCGGCTGGCAGGTCGGTTCAGTTTTCGGGACCGAGACGGCCTTGCTGGAACGTTATCGGGTGAGCCGCGCGGTGTTTCGCGAAGCGGTGCGGTTGCTGGAGTTCCATACCATCGCGCAGATGCGCCGCGGACCCGGCGGCGGGCTGATCATCACGAAACCCCAGGCGCAGGCCAGCATCGACACCATTGCGCTCTACTTGCAGTACCGCAAGCCGAGCCGCGAGGACTTGCGCTGCCTCCGGGACGCCATCGAGATCGACAATGTCTCGAAGGTCACCGAGATGGTCACCGGAGTCGGCAAGCGGCGCAGCGAATCCGAGGTGGCGACCTTCCTCGCGACCCTCGACCGGTCGCGAAACGTCGCGCCCGGCTCGGCCACAGCCGCAAACACCGGAAACGATGTCAGCACGGCCGCCGTCGAGGAATACCGATTCCACGGCGGACTGTCGCAACTGGCCGGCAACGCGGTGCTGGACCTCTTCCTGCGGATAATCGTCGAATTGTTCCGCCGGCACTGGGCCAGCACCGGGCAGGCGCTACCTAGCTGGGGCGACGTCGTCGCCGTCGAGCACGCTCACGCACGGATTCTCGATGCGATCGTCGCCGGTGACGATAGCCTGGCCCGCCACCGCATCCGCCGCCATCTGGACGCCGCGGCGTCGTGGTGGCTGTAGCACGTGTGAGCGCGTCGGCGGGCGGCGGGCAAATGTGATTCCTGGCGGGATAAGCAGAATCACGTATATGAAACGCCCGCTTGGGGTATTTGCCTCAGCAAGTGCCGGTCCAGCGTGGCGCCGGTATATACCAAGGGCGGGGACGCTGAGATGACATTGAGCCTGGAGCGAATGGAAACCGAGCAACGAGGCTTCGTCCACTCCGCGCTGCAGTACCACTCTCAGCGTGAGTACGTGGATGTCGTGGTGGGTTTCGTCGTCGAAGGCCTGACGATGGATGAGCCGGTGCTGGTAGCGGTGCCGGGCGACGAGTTGGCTCTGCTGGCCGGCCATCTGTGGCGCGCCTGCGACGGACTGCCGGCCGATCTGCGGATGACCGATATCGCCGAGGTGGCCCGAAATCCCAGCCGGCTTCTGGCACTGGCGACTTCCTTCGCCGCGGAATACCCGGATCGGCGGGTGCGGATCGTCAGCCAAGTCGTCTGGCCCGGTCGTAGCACCGATGAACACCTTGCCTGCGCGCAGCACGAGGCTTTGGTCAACGCAGATCTAGCGGCCTACCCGGTTACACAGTTGTGCCTCTACGACGCAAGCCGGCTCGACGCGGATGTTCTGGCGGTCGCGCGCGCCACACATCCCACGCTGTGGAGCAGCGGATCGGCGCATCGCAGCGCCGACTACGCGCCCGACGAGGTGCTGGCCCGCTGCAACCAGCCGCTGCCTGCTCATCCGGGAGCCGTCACCTACATCGTCCGAGAGGGCGCCGACCTGCGGCCGGCGCGATCTTTCGCGGTCGACTACGCCGACTGGGTCGGGCTGTCCCGGGACGGCGCCGAGGATCTGCAGTTGATCGCCACGGAGTTGGCCACCAACAGCTTGATGTACACCCGCGGGTCTTGTCAGCTGGCCTTCTGGCGACACGACGACCATCTGGTCTGTGAGGCGCGCGACAGCGGACCCTTCGACGACCCGCTGACCGGACGCCGACCACCGGGCGCCGAGGGCTCGGCCAGCCGCGGACTGTTTTTGGTCAACGCCACGGCGGATTTGGTACGCACCTACACCACCGCGAGCGGCACCACTATCCAGGCGTATCTTCGGTTCGAACCGTCGCCTGGGCCTACCGGATAACGCAGCCGCTCGGTCAGGAGGGCCCGCTCTCGCGCTGGATTCAGCGGCTTCCGGCGAGAAGGGACAAGACAATGGGTGTTTCGCTATCGACGACACTGCACACCACGTTCGACGACGCCGTCGAGCGGACCCGGAAAGCGCTTGCCCGGCAAGGCTTCGGCGTGCTGACCGAGATCGACATGAAGGCGACCCTGAAAGCAAAGCTCGGGGAAGACATGGAGGACTACCTGATCCTGGGCGCATGCAATCCGTCGTTCGCTCACAAGGCGGTCAATGTCTACCGGCCCATCGGCGTGTTGCTGCCGTGCAATGTTGTTGTCCGTAAGGATCCGGACGCACCCGATTCGGTGATCGTCGACGCGATGGACCCCAAATTGATGGTCGACGTGACCAAAGAGTCGGGGCTGAGCGAGATCGCCGACGAGGTGCGCGACCTGCTCAACGAAGCCCTTCAGGAGGTCTCTCAGGGTTCGTAGTCAGCGCGGTTCCGAGCAAATGAACTTGCCCCACCCGCGCACGCGAACTACTGTCGGGCCTCGTGCGTCTTCTTAAGCGTGCCGTAGTAGCCAGTACCCGCAGCGGGGTCTGATCCAGACCGACCCCCCGCTGTGGGTCGGAAGCTACTGCCGTCGGTCACTCCTTTTGACCAGAGAAGACCGGCACAATGACAGCTCTTTTTCCCTCCCTGAGCGCCGACGCGTGTCAGTGCGGCGCCAACGCGTGGTTCGGCGACCATTTCGGCGCCGCGTTGCCGCGCGGTCTACGCGAGCACGCCGAAGCAATGTCGTGGGACAGCTTCGTCGCGACCTACGGCCACACCGCAGGCCCGCTGCGGCTGCGCCATTGGGCCTGCACCGACGAGCGGCCCGCCGGCCGGCTGGGCCCGCAGGCCCGCCATTTCCGGGCCATGATCGCCGTCGGCGATCGGATCAGCAGCGCGACGGCCTCGGCGAGCGGACCGATCGCGGCGCTCACCGCGATGCTGCACGGTCGCGGCATCAAGATCGAGACGTTGAAGTTCCACCAGCTGCGGTCTGGCGGGGATATCGCGACCTTCATCTGCGGCACAAACGGGAACCGGGCGCAGTGGGCGATGGGCTGGTCGGACGATCCGACGCAGTCCGCGCTGCGCGCAGTGATCGCCTGCGCCAACCGACTGCTCACCTAAGTGTGCCGAGCAGACGCAAAAGCACGCGACACGCCAGGATTTCGGGTGCTTTTGCGTCTGCTCGCCAGTTAAAGCGCGTCCGGATCGGCCAGCGGGATGACGAGATGCGACGGGGTAGGGCCACCTTGATGCAGTCGGTAGCGACCGCCGGCGAGGGCGCGACGGGCGGGCTTGGTGGGCACCAGATGCGGAAAGTCGTAGGTGGTGACTGTAAGGCGCAGCCGGTGACCGGGCGCGATCAGCGCGGCCGTCGGGAAGATCTCCACGTCGTAGCGGGTGAGCTCGCCCGGGACGACGGGCAGCGCGGCCGAGCGGGTGCTGAAGTGATGCGGCCTCAGCACGGTGCCGTCGGGCAGATACCAGGTGCGCTCGGGGTCCAGCGCCCGATGCGAACCGAGTAACGCTCCCTGGGTGAGTGGGCGGCTGGCCCCGTCGGGAGCAACGTCATCCAGATGCGCGACCCACATTGTCTCGGTCGTGGTAGCCGTCGCGTGGACGGTCAGCGTGATCGGTCCGGCCACCAGCCGCGCGTTGGTGAACGGCTCCGTGGTGTAGGTCAGTGCTCCGCGTTGCAGGCGCCGGTTGTCCTGGTCGTAGCGAATGGCCCGGCCCCGGCGGGTCGACATGTAACTGTTCATGCCCAATGTCCACTGCTCCAGGCTGCGGCCCGACACTGGACCCCTGGCCAGGTAGTCGAGAGTCGCCATGGTGGTGTCCGGTGAGCTGTCGGGGCTCAGGCGGCCCGGGTCGGACAGGTAGTAGCGGGTGGGCGTCGCCTCGGACAGCGGATAGGTGTCGGTGCGGTACCACCGGGTGCTCCCAATCGCTTGGAAGACGAACGGCGAACCCGACATGGCTGCGGCGGGTTGGTCGTTGAGCCAGTGGTCGAACCAACGCAGCTGCAGCGCGTTGAGGTGCAAGCCGCCGAAATCCGAGACGTGGTACCAGGGGCCCATGATCAGCCGCACCCGATCGGATAGCGGCTGGCCGGGCTGCATCGGCGCCTCGTCCGGCCGGCCGGCGATAGCGTTCTGCAACGCCGCGTAGTTCAGCGGAGCCCCGCGCTGAAATGCGTCGTGCCATCCCCCGACGAGGAATACCGCGACGCCGTTGGCGGCGATTTTGGGCAAGACCATGGCCGGCCGCATTGCGTCCCAAAACGGCCCGTCGCACGCGGTCTCGCCGCCGGCCAACGCATCGGCGATCAGCGGGCGAAAGTACTGTCGCTGGGCGCGTCCGCGCTGCCGGACCGCGGAGAAGCCACCGGAACGCGGTCGCGTGTGACCGCCGCGGGTGAGCAGCTCCAAGGTCGGGTTGACCACGTTGAGCAGGGTGTAGGTGGCCCCGTAAGCGCGCACCGTGCGCAGGTGTGACACCCCGCCCATCGCGGCGGCGTCGCGGTAGAAATCGCGGGCCGCCATCACCGGAAAGATCGCTTTCAGCGGGGAGTCCGCGCCGACCGCGGCCGCGGTGAACAGTTGATTGATCGCCAGGTAGGAGATCCCGAACATGCCGACGCGGCCGCTGGAGTTGGGCAGCGTGGCAGCCCAATTCACCAGCTCTACGCCGTCCTGCGTCTGGCGATCGCCGAACATCTCGAAGGAACCGGCGGACGCGCCGGTCCCGCGAACGTCGACCATCACCTCGATATAGCCACGTTTGACCAGGTAGGGAGTGGCGCCACCGCCGATCTGCGCCGCCGGCGGCGGTGCCTTCTTGCCATACGGCGTGATCGACAGCAGCACGGGGAATGGACCGGTCGCGGGCTGTCCGGTCTCCGGAACGGTGGGGTAGTGGATGTCGGCACGCAGCACGATGCCGTCGCTCATCGGCACCGCGACGTTGTGCCGGACGCCTACGCCGTATGTCGCCGGACGTGGCGTCCAATCCGGCGTAATTGGGGACGGGCTGGTTCTGCGGGCACGCCTGCCGGCGCTTTTCAGGGCGTTGCGCCTAAGGCGCAGCCCGGATCGCACCACTGCCATGCTTACCTCCTTACGGCGAGCAGTCGCAAAGCCCCTATTTCGCAACGAAATTGGGGGCTTTTGCGACTGCTCGCGAGATTACAGCGGACGCAGCACGATCGGCATGCCGTCCATCGGGATCGGCATGCCGCCGTAGTCCCAGCGCGGCTGGTAACCGGGCCGCGGCAATTCCAGCCGGTATTTCCGCAGCAGGCGATGCATTATCGTCTTGACCTCCAGCCGCCCGAACACCATTCCGATGCACTTGTGCGCGCCGCCGCCGAACGGCGAGAACGCATAGCGGTGTCGTTTGTGCTCGCTGCGCGGCTCGGTGAACCGCTCCGGATCGAACTTCAGCGGGTCCGTCCACAACTCCGGCAACCGGTGATTCATCCCGGGATACGCGATGACGTTGGTGCCCTTGGGGATGAAGTAACCCAGCAGGTCGGTGTCGCGCACCGTTTGCCGCATCGCCCACTGCACCGGCGTCACAATCCGTATCGACTCATCCATGACCAGGTCGAGTGACTCCAGCTTTTCCAGCGACTCGATGTCGAGCGGACCGTCGCCCAGGCGGTCGGATTCGTCACGGCAGCGCTGCTGCCACTCCGGGTGGGCGGCGAGGTGGTAGGCCATCGTCGTCGCGGTCGACGTCGACGTGTCGTGGGCGGCCATCATCAAGAAGATCATGTGGTTGACGATGTCCTCGTCGGAAAACTTGTTGCCGTCCTCATCTTCGGTGTGGCACAACACCGACAGCAGGTCGTTGCCCTGCTTGCCGCGTTGTTCCTTGACTCGCTCGCGGAAGTAGTTTTCCAGCAGTTCGCGCGCCTTGAGGCCGCGCCACCAGGTGAACGGCGGAACACTGGTGCGGATGACCGCGTTGCCGGCGCGGGTGGTGACGGTGAATGCCTTGTTGACCTTGGTGACCAGCTCGTGGTCGGTGCCGGGCTCGTGACCCATGAACACCATCGAGGCGATGTCGAGGGTGAGCTCCTTCATCGCCGGATAGAGCAGGAAGCGCGCATCGTTGGCCACCCAGTCGTTGGCGACCACCTGCGATACCACCTCGTCCATCTGCTCGACGTAGCTGACCAGCCGCGAGCGGATGAAGGCCTCCTGCATGATCCGCCGGTGGAACATGTGCTCGTCGAAGTCGAGCAACATCAGTCCCCGGTGGAAGAACGGCCCGATCACCGGCACCCAGCCTTGTTGGGAGTAGTCCTTATTGCGGTTGGAGTAGATGATCTGCGCGGCGTCCGGGCCTAGCGCAGCGACACCCGGCAGCACCGGAGAATCGCCGAATACGACGGGCCCCTTGGTCCGGTACAGGTGCAACACGTAGTCCGGCCCACCGCGCAACATCTCGATGATGTGGCCGATGATCGGCAGCCCCGCGTCGCCGAGAACCGGCTTGAGCCCGCTGCCCTCCGGCGGCTCGGCGAGCTTTTTCTCCGGAAACTCCGTGCTCAGCAGTCTGCGTTCCACCAGTCCCATGCCGGGAAAGTTGTTGATCGACGGCGTGAACCGGCGCCGCGCCTGGTCCAGCAGGTATTGCGGGGTGCTGATGGTGGCGACCATTAACGCTCCTTTGCGGGTCCGCTACTGGTGAGCGGTGTCACTAATTATTCATACTTCGGATAAACTTGACGCCTGTCAAGTTTGCTTTTCGGGTGTGGTGGTGCAAGGTCAGGATGTGATCCAGGGTGAATAGCGCCGCCAATCACCAAGCCGCCAATCGGGAGGCCATGCCGGCAATGCGCCGGCGCGGTGACAAGCAGAGACAAGCGATCCTGCAGGCGGTGCGGGAGCTAGTGGAGGAAAGGCCGTTCGCCGAACTGTCGGTCAGCACCATCAGCCAGCGAGCCGGCGTGGCCAGATCGGGTTTCTACTTCTATTTCGACTCCAAGTACTCGGCGCTCGCGCAGATACTGGCCGAGGCGGCTGAAGAACTCGAAGAGCGCACGCAGTATTTCGCCCCGCGTCAACCGGACGAGTCACCGGAGCAGTTCGCCAAGCGGATGGTCGGCAGTGCCGCGGCCGTCTACGCACACAACGATCCGGTGATGATGGCCTGTAATACCGCTCGCCACACCGACATCGAGATCCGCGACATTCTCGAGCAGCAGTTTCAGGTGGTGCTGCGGGAGATCGTCGCCGTCGTCGACACCGAGGTGAAAGCCGGAACCGCCAACCCGATCAGTGACGACCTGCCGACGCTCATCCGCACCCTAGCGGGCACCACCGCATTGATGTTGACCGGCGACCATCTCCTGGTCGGCCGCGACAGCGACCTGGACCGCCGCGTGCGGGTGCTCGAACAGTTGTGGCTCACCGCGCTATGGGGCGGTTCGCCCAAGACGTAGTTGTTACCGCCGGTATCGTCACCGGCATGGTTCAGACGGCTCAGCAGTTCAAGGGGCGGTACTTCTCAGGAAAGCGGTGTTTTGTCACCGGTGCGGCCAGTGGGATAGGCCGAGCCACCGTATTGCGGCTGGCGGCCCAGGGCGCCGAGTTGTATCTGACCGACCGCGACGCCGACGGCTTGGCGCAGACCGTATCCGACGCACGCGCGCTGGGCGCGGAGGTGCCCGAGCACCGCGCCTTGGACGTCTCCGACTACGACCAGGTGGCCGCGTTCGCGGCTGACATCCATGCCGCCCACCCCAGCATGGACGTCGTGATGAACATCGCGGGCGTCTCGGCCTGGGGGACCGTTGACCGCCTCACCCACGACCAGTGGAGCAGGATGGTCTCGATCAACCTGATGGGCCCGATCCACGTGATCGAGGCGTTCCTCCCGCCGATGGTGGCGGCCGGCCGCGGCGGGCATCTGGTCAATGTTTCGTCGGCGGCCGGCCTGGTCGCGCTGCCCTGGCACGCCGCCTACAGCGCCAGTAAGTACGGACTGCGCGGGCTTTCCGAAGTGCTGCGCTTCGACCTGGCCCGGCACCGCATCGGGGTGTCGGTGGTGGTGCCCGGCGCGGTGAAGACTCCGCTGGTCAACACGGTGGAAATCGCAGGCGTGGATCGCGAAGACCCCGACGTCAGCCGGTGGATCGACCGATTCAGCGGTCACGCCGTGTCGCCGGAGAGGGCGGCCGAGAAGATCCTGTCCGGCGTCGCCAAGAACAGATACCTGATCTACACGTCGCCGGACATCCGGGCGTTGTATGCATTCAAGCGGCTGGCGTGGTGGCCCTACAGTGTGGCGATGCGGCAGGTGAACGTGGTGTTCACGCGCGCGCTTCGGCCCAGTCCGGCGCGACGTTAGCAGTCCCTATGGTGGCGACCCGCTGCGCCCGGCTGCGCCGCGCTTGCGATCGCCACTACTCCCTATGGTGGCGACCCGCCGCGCCCGCTGCGCCGCGCTTGCGATCGCCACTACTCCCTATGGTGGCGACCCGCTGCGCCCGGCTGCGCCGCGCTTGCGATCGCCACTGTTAGGCATCTCGAGTTCCAGCCGGACACCCAGCAACCGGATCGGCCGGTCCAGCTCGAACAGGTCCAGGACGTGTAGTGCAGCCGCGACGATGACGTCGGAATCGGTGCTGGGCATCGCCAGCTTGCGGATCTTGGTGCGGGTGTAGAACGTCGCGGTGCGCACGGTCACCGCGACCCGCGTCACGATCCGCCCCTCTGCGACTACGTCGTCGAGCGCGCGACGGGCCAGTTCCGTTATCGCCGAGTCCATTTCGGCTCGTTCGGTGAGGTCGCGCGGAAACGTGACGACGTGGCTGCGCGAGCGCGGCACCCATGGCTCGGCGCTGACGTCGGTGTCGCCGCCACCCTTGGCGAGCAGCAACAGCGAAAGTCCGGTGCGCGCACCAAACGTGGCCGTCAGCACCTCGGCGTCGCTGTGGGCAAGCTGCCAGACGGTCGTGATCCCCAGGGCGGCAAGCTTTTTCGCCGTCTGTGGGCCGACGCCCCATAGCGCGTTGACCGGACGATCCGCCATCAACGTCATCCAGTTCGCGTCGGTGAGGGCAAAGACCCCGGCCGGTTTCGCGAAGCCGGTGGCGACCTTGGCGCGCTGTTTGTTGTCGCTGATGCCTACCGAGCAGGACAGCCCGGTTTCGGTTGAGACGACGGTGCGGATCTGTTCGGCGACTTCGGCGGGATCGGCAGGGGCGGCCACCCCGACGTAGGCCTCGTCCCAGCCCCACACTTCGACTGGGTGTCCGAGATCGCGCAGCAACCCCATCACCTGGCCGGACGCTTCGTCGTAGGCGGCTGGGTCGGACGCCAGGAATGTGGCGTCCGGGCAGCGGCGGGCTGCCTGGCGCAGCGGCATTCCCGCGCGCACGCCGAACTCGCGGGCTTCGTATGAGGCGCAGGTCACGACCTTGCGGGGTTCGTTCGGATCGCCGTTGCCGCCCACGATGACCGGAAGCCCGTCCAGTTCGGGGTGGCGGCGCAGTTCGACGGACGCCAGGAACTGGTCGAGGTCCACGTGCAGGATCCAGAGCGGTGCAGGCGTGGCCATTTCCGGACTCACCGCCCGCAAAGCTTGCGCGCCAGACTCTCCCATGCCTTGCCCAGCGTCTCGAGGGTGTGACCGCCGTGGTTGAGCTGGTGCTCGACGTAGTCGACGTCGAGGAGGGCCAGCAAAGCGTCGGTCTGTGCGTCGAGGTCACCGCTGGTGTGCGCCGACTGCAGCAACACCCGCACGTGCGTCCGGTTCACCGCGGCAGCCCCGGCCCCATAGCGGGTCTGCGGGTCGCGGTGGGCCGCCGACAGCAGCGCATGGTGAGCGTGGACGAAGCACATGCGTTCCCGGCCGAACGCCGCCAGCCGGTCCAGCGGCGGTGTGTCGGGTCCCAGCGGCGGCGGCCCGAACAGGAAGGCCTGCTGACTGGCCCGTTCGTCCTCGTCGAGAAGCACCATCATCAGACCCGCCCGGCTGCCGAAGCGGCGGAACAGTGTGCCCTTGCCGACGCCGGCGGCCGCGGCGATGTCGTCCATCGTGACGGCGTCGGCGCCGCGCTTGGCGACCAGGGCGCGGGCAGCCTCGAGCAGCAGCGCCCGATTGCGTGCTGCGTCACTTCTCTCTTGTGCAGGTTCTGGTGTCAGGTCCTGCGGAGCGGACACCGGCAACTCGCCCAACCGCTCGCTCACCCCTGCACTGTAACGCGGATGGAATAAACCGGACTATAGTCCGGTTCCGTCGTGCAAAGATATAGATCACAAGTGAAGGGAACGACATGTCCGACATCAAGGTCTTGGCGCTAGTGGGCAGCCTGCGCGCGGCGTCGATCAACCGCCAGATCGCCGAGCTGGCCGCGGCGGTCGCTCCGGAGGGCGTCACCGTCACCGTCTTCGAAGGGCTGGGCGAGCTGCCGTTCTACAACGAGGACATCGACTCCGCGATGAATGCCGAAGTCGAGCAGCCACCTGCCCCGGTGGCCGCACTGCGCGCCGCGGCGGCCGATGCCGACGCGGCCCTGGTGGTAACCCCGGAGTACAACGGCAGCATCCCCGCGGTCGTGAAGAACGCGATCGACTGGCTCTCGCGCCCCTTCGGGGCTGGCGCGTTGAAGGACAAGCCGTTGGCCGTCATCGGCGGGTCGCTGGGCCGCTATGGCGGGGTGTGGGCCCACGACGAGACCCGCAAGTCGTTCGGCATCGCCGGCGCGCGCGTGGTCGACGCGATCAAGCTCTCGGTGCCCTTCCAAACGCTGGGCGGAAACGCCGCCGCGGAGAATGCCGAGCTCGTGGCGAATGTGCGCGACGTGGTCGGCAAACTCGCCGCCGAAATCGGCTGACAGCGGCATCCCCGTCGGCTTTGCTGGAGGCCGCCGTGCGGACGGCGCGAACGACGCTCACGCCAGCACTTGTCGGTGGCCCCTGATATACCGGAGCGTATGGGCACGGGCGACGGCTGTTGTGATCTGCGACACGCCGGGCGCCACGCGACACACGGCTCACGACCAGGGAATTTCAGGAATGTTATTCAGAAGATCTTGTATCTCGACAACTTGTCACCCACTAGGTGTAGTGTTTCCAGCGCCGGCAGAACCCAGGATCACCGAGCCAGCCAGGCCTGGTGGACCTCCCGGAATCGGCTCGGAGATGTCGAAGCATTAGCTTCGGCACGACGGCCGAAAAACGGGAATTTTGGGGCTTGACGGGCCGCTGAATACAGCGCAGACGCATCACCCGAGTAGTTGCCAGTTCGTTACTGTCCCCACCTTCCGCAAAGGAGCGGCATCCGCGATGAGCATCACCGTCTACACCAAGCCCGCATGTGTTCAGTGCAGCGCCACCTACAAGGCGCTGGACAAGCAAGGCATCGCCTACGACGCGGTCGACATCACCCTCGACTCCGAGGCGCGGGACTACGTGATGGCGCTGGGGTATCTGCAGGCTCCCGTCGTGGTGGCAGGAAACGACCACTGGTCGGGTTTCCGGCCGGATCGGATCAAGGCGCTCGCAACGGCCGCGCTGAGCGCCTAAGCGGCAGACGATTGGTTAGGAGGTTGCGGTGCAGTCGCGCAACCCAGGTTGGATGAGTGGCGACCCGCTTGCGCCGCGCTTGCGATCGTCACTGGTCTACTTCTCCAGCGTGTCGGAGAACACCCATCGCTTCGTCCAGAAGCTGGGTGTTCCCGCCACGCGGATACCGCTGCACGGCCGCATCGAGGTCGACGACCCGTACGTGCTGATACTGCCCACGTACGGCGGCGGGCGCGCTGACCCGCACCTCGACCTAGAAACAAATGCCGGTGGCTACGTCCCCAAGCAAGTCATCGCCTTCTTGAACAACGAGCACAACCGGTCGTTGATCCGCGGCGTCATCGCTGCGGGCAACAACAATTTCGGCGCCGAATTCGCCTATGCGGGCAACGTGGTCTCCCGCAAGTGCGGCGTCCCATACCTCTATCGATTCGAACTGATGGGAACCGCCGACGACGTCGACGCCGTCCGCGCGGGCCTGGCTGACTTCTGGAAGGAACAGACGTGCCCCCAACCGTCACTGCAGAGCCTGTAACCGCGTCCACCCACGGGCTGCCCGACGAAACGGATTACCACGCGCTCAACGCGATGCTGAATCTGTACGACGCGGACGGCAAGATTCAGTTCGACAAGGACCGGGAAGCCGCCCATCAGTACTTTCTGCAGCACGTCAACCAGAACACCGTCTTCTTTCACAATCAGGACGAGAAGCTCGACTACCTGATCCGCGAGAACTACTACGAGCGTGAGGTTCTCGACCAGTACTCGCGCAACTTCGTCAAGACGTTGCTGGACCGCGCCTACGCCAAGAAGTTCCGGTTCCCGACGTTTCTCGGGGCGTTCAAGTACTACACGTCCTACACGCTGAAGACATTCGACGGGAAGCGCTATTTGGAGCGCTTCGAGGACCGGGTGGTCATGGTGGCGCTCACCTTGGCGTCTGGTGACACCGGGCTGGCCGAGAAGTTGGTCGACGAGATCATCGACGGCCGGTTCCAGCCGGCCACGCCGACATTCTTGAATTCGGGCAAGAAGCAACGCGGTGAGCCAGTGAGCTGCTTCCTCCTTCGCATCGAGGACAATATGGAGTCGATCGGACGGTCGATCAACTCGGCGTTGCAGCTGTCGAAGCGCGGTGGGGGAGTTGCGCTGCTGCTGACCAACATTCGTGAGCATGGCGCGCCGATCAAGAACATCGAGAATCAGTCGTCGGGCGTCATCCCGATCATGAAGCTGCTCGAGGACTCGTTCTCCTACGCCAACCAGCTGGGGGCGCGCCAGGGCGCCGGCGCCGTCTACCTGAACGCCCATCACCCCGACATCTACCGTTTCCTGGACACCAAGCGTGAGAACGCCGACGAGAAGATCCGGATCAAGACGCTGTCGCTCGGCGTGGTGATTCCGGACATCACCTTCGAGCTGGCCAAACGCAACGACGACATGTACTTGTTCTCGCCTTATGACGTCGAGCGGGTCTACGGCCTGCCGTTCGCCGACATCTCGGTGACGGAGAAGTACTACGAAATGGTCGACGACGCGCGTATCCGCAAGACGAAGATCAAGGCGCGGGAGTTCTTCCAGACGCTCGCCGAGCTGCAGTTCGAGTCCGGCTACCCGTACATCATGTTCGAGGACACGGTGAACCGCGCCAACCCGATCGACGGCAAGATCACGCACTCGAACCTGTGCTCGGAGATCCTGCAGGTGTCCACGCCGTCGGTGTTCAACGACGACCTGTCGTATGCCAAAGTGGGCAAAGACATTTCGTGCAACCTGGGGTCGCTGAACGTCGCCAAGACGATGGACTCACCGGACTTCGCCCAGACAATTGAGGTGGCGATCCGCGCGCTGACCGCGGTGAGCGACCAGACCCACATCACGTCGGTGCCCTCAATCGAGCAGGGCAACAACGACTCCCATGCCATCGGGCTGGGGCAGATGAACCTGCACGGCTACCTGGCCCGCGAGGGCGTCTTCTACGGCTCCGAAGAAGGCGTCGACTTCACCAACATCTACTTCTATACGGTCCTGTATCACGCGCTGCGCGCCTCCAACCGCATCGCGATCGAACGGGGCGCGCACTTCAAGGGCTTCGAGCGGTCCAAGTACGCGTCGGGGGAGTTCTTCGACAAGTACATCGACCAGACCTGGGAGCCCAAGACCGAGAAGGTGCGTCAGCTGTTCGCGGACGCAGAGATCCGCATCCCGACGCAGGAAGATTGGGGCCGGCTGAAGGAGTCGGTACAGGCGCACGGCATCTACAACCAGAACCTGCAGGCGGTGCCGCCGACCGGGTCGATCTCCTACATCAACCATTCGACATCGTCGATCCACCCGATCGTGTCGAAGGTCGAGATCCGCAAGGAAGGCAAGATCGGGCGCGTCTACTATCCGGCGCCTTACATGACCAACGACAACCTGGAGTACTACCAGGACGCCTACGAAATCGGTTACGAGAAGATCATCGACACCTACGCGGCGGCCACTCAGCATGTGGACCAAGGGCTTTCGTTGACGTTGTTCTTCAAGGACACCGCCACCACCCGCGACGTGAACAAGGCGCAGATCTACGCCTGGCGCAAGGGAATCAAGACGCTGTACTACATCCGGCTGCGCCAGATGGCACTGGAAGGGACCGAGGTCGAGGGCTGCGTGTCCTGCATGCTGTGAGTTCGGCTTCGGCGCAGTTCAGTGGTATGGAACGGCCGTTTCATCAGTCGCGGATTCCAAGCTGCCGAGCCGTCTGAGAGGCGATGGCGGCGACACGGGACCGGAGCCGGCCGAGTTCATCGTCGAGACAGAGGTCGTTGAAGCTGCCCATTCCGCCGAAAGCCGACAGCAGGTCTTTGATCCCGTACGGGTCTCCTCGGGCGATCCGCTTTCGACTTGCGCTGAGCCGCGCAGCCCAGCGCGCACCGTCCGTCCAGGCAGTGCCGACGTCGATGCCGGGGAGCCGTTCGGTGAGTTCGTCGAGGGCGCTTAGCAGTTCGACTGGCACCTCGACCTCCCGATCTCGACCGGCTCCCGCTGTCTGCATGGGGTTGATCATGCACCCGTGGCGGTTGGGGCGCGAATACCCATCTAAGGCACTCGCCGAGCGTGCACTCACTGCGAAAAAGTGTGCGGGATTTCGCGCTGAGTACACGTTCGGCGACGGAGGCATCCGGTTGCGCCGCGCCAGTCTGCCCAGGTCGGCAGCCGTAGCGCGGTAAGGTGCTTGACGTGGTGAGAATGCCTCGACCTTCTAGACCGCACCACTCCAGCGCGAAGCCAGGAGTGAAGGTCGACGCGCGCAGCGAACGCTGGCGTGAACACCGCAAGAAGGTGCGCGGCGAAATCGTCGAGGCTGCGTTCCGCGCAATCGAACGCCTGGGCCCCGATGTGAGCGTGCGGGAAATCGCCGAGGAGGCAGGCACCGCCAAGCCCAAGATCTACCGCCACTTCCACGACAAGTCCGACCTGTTCGAGGCGATCGGGGAACGCCTGCGCGACATGCTGTGGGGAGCGATTTTCCCGAACATCGACCTGGCCCGCGACTCGGCCCGCGAGGTTATCCGCCGCAGCGTCGAAGAGTACGCCAACCTTGTCGACAAGTACCCCAATGTGCTGCGGGTCTTCATCCAGGGCCGCTTCATGGCCCAGTCCGAGGCGGCGGTGCGCACGCTGAACGAAGGCCGGGAGATCACGCTAGCCATAGCCGAGATGTTCGACAACGAGCTGCGCGAGATGGAGTTGAGCCGCGATGCGCTGGAACTCGCGGCGTTCGCTGCCTTCGGATCGGCCGCGTCGGCTACCGAGTGGTGGCTGGGCCCGGAGCCCGACAGCCCGCGGCGCATGCCGTCTGACCAGTTCGTCGCACATCTGACGACGATCATGATGGGAGTCATCGTCGGGACCGCCGAGACGCTCGGCATCACCATGGATCCTGACCAACCTATCCACAGCGTGGTACCGAGCAACCCCGCCGTGAGCTGAGCAACAGGCGGCGTTGATCAGCATTGGCAGGCGTTGACATCGTCACGACCATCGATAACACTCGTCCTAACCGATACCCTGGGTACTGGGTATTTGTTCGGTAATTGCACGGCCAGGCGTCTCCAGCCACCAGACGCGCCAGCAAACGCCCCAGCCGACACAGGCCTCAATAAGAAGGACCAGCCAATGACTGATACCGCGATTCCCGTGACCGAAGCGGAGTCGACGCACAGCCAAAACCACAAGCCGGTGCACACCCGCGTCGTGATCATCGGGACCGGGTTCTCCGGCCTCGGTATGGCCATCGCCCTGCAGCGGCAGGGGGTCGACTTCGTCATCTTGGAGAAGGCCGACGACATCGGCGGCACCTGGCGGGACAACAGCTACCCCGGCTGCGCGTGCGACATCCCGTCGCACCTGTACTCGTTCTCCTTCGAACCGAAGCCGGACTGGAAGAACCCGTTCTCCTATCAGCCGGAGATCTGGGACTACCTCAAGGGCATCACCGAGAAATACGGCCTGCGCCGCTACATCGAGTTCAACTCCCTGGTCGACCGCGGGCACTGGGACGAGGACGAATACCGATGGCACGTGTTCACCGCCGACGGGCGGGAATACGTCGCTCAGTTCCTGGTCTCGGGGGCCGGCGCGTTGCACATTCCGTCCCTTCCCGACATTGACGGTCGTGACGAATTCGCCGGCCCCGCATTCCATTCCGCGGAGTGGGACCACAGCGTCGACGTGACCGGCAAGCGGGTGGCGATCATCGGGACGGGCGCCAGCGCGATTCAGATCGTGCCCGAGATCGTAGGGCAGGTCTCCGAACTACAGCTCTACCAACGCACTCCGCCCTGGGTGGTGCCGCGCTCCAACCCAGACATCCCGATTGCGCTGCGCCGGGCGATGGCCACTGTGCCGGGGCTGCGGGCGCTGGTGCGTCTCGGCCTCTACTGGGCCCAGGAGGCGCTGGCCTACGGCATGACCAAGCGGCCGAACGCGCTGAAGTTCATCGAGGCCTACTGCAAATACAACATCCGCCGCTCGGTCAAGGACCGCGAGCTGCGTCGCAAGCTGACGCCGCACTACCGCATCGGTTGCAAGCGAATCCTGAACTCATCCACCTACTATGGCGCCGTCGCGGACCCCAAGACGCAGCTGATCACCGAGGGCATCAGCCGAATCACGCGCGACGGGATCGTCACCGCTGACGGAATCGAACACCAGGCTGACGTGATCGTCTACGCCACCGGCTTCCACGTCACCGACTCCTACACCTACGTCCAGATCAAGGGCCGCAACGGCGAGGATCTGGTGGACCGCTGGAACCGCGAAGGCATCGGTGCGCATCGTGGGATCACCGTCGCGGACATGCCCAACCTCTTCTTCTTGCTGGGACCGAATACCGGCCTGGGGCACAACTCCGTGGTGTTCATGATCGAATCCCAGATCCGCTACGTGGCCGACGCGATCGCGACCTGCGAGAAGCTGGGCGCCCAGGCGCTCGCCCCTACGCGCGCGGCCCAGGACCGGTTCAACGACGAGCTGCAGGCCAAGCTGTCCGAGTCGGTGTGGAACAGCGGTGGCTGCAGCAGCTGGTACCTCGACGAGCACGGCAAGAACACCGTGCTGTGGGGCGGCTACACCTGGCAGTACTGGAGGGCCACCCGCGGGGTCAAGCCCGCCGAGTACCAGTTCGACGGAGTCGGCAAAGGCTCAAAGACCGATCGACGCCGGGTGCTGGCCGCCGGCTAGGCGTGTTGGCCGCTAAGGGTGCCGAGCAGACGCAAAAGCCCCCAGTTCAGCGCCGAATTGGGTGCTTTTGCGTCTGTTCGCGCCACTTTGCCCGGGCGTGCCTTCGCGACACGCAAACACAACCTCTTGTGTTGCCCCGCCTTGTCGGACCCCAGGGGTAGTGTTTGAGGTCCAGGTACGTAACGCAATCCGGCAGGTGAAGTGGGGTTTCGGTGACCGAAAACATGAAGCTGATCGACCGGGTCTCGGCGATCAACTGGAACCGGCTGCAAGACGAGAAGGATGCCGAAGTCTGGGACCGGCTGACCGGAAATTTCTGGCTTCCCGAGAAGGTGCCGGTGTCCAACGACATCCCGTCGTGGGGCACGTTGAACGCCGGTGAGAAGCAGTTGACCATGCGGGTCTTCACCGGTCTGACCATGCTGGACACCATCCAGGGGACTGTGGGCGCGGTCAGCCTGATCCCGGACGCGCTGACTCCGCACGAGGAAGCCGTGTACACGAACATCGCGTTCATGGAGTCGGTGCACGCCAAGAGCTACAGCCAGATCTTCTCCACGCTGTGTTCGACGGCCGAAATCGACGACGCGTTCCGCTGGTCGGAGGAGAACCCCAACCTGCAGCGCAAAGCCGAGATCGTCCTCAAGTACTACCGCGGCGACGAGCCGCTGAAGCGCAAGGTGGCCTCCACGCTGCTGGAAAGCTTCCTTTTCTACTCGGGCTTCTATCTGCCCATGTACTGGTCGAGCAGGGCCAAGCTGACCAACACCGCCGACATGATCCGGCTGATCATCCGCGACGAAGCCGTACACGGCTACTACATCGGCTACAAGTTCCAGCGCGGCCTGCAGCTGGTCGACGAGTCCAAGCGCGCCGAGCTCAAGGACTACACCTACGAGCTGCTGTTCGATCTGTACGACAACGAGGTCGAGTACACCCAAGACCTGTACGACGAGGTCGGGCTCACCGAAGACGTCAAAAAGTTCTTGCGGTACAACGCGAACAAGGCGCTGATGAACCTTGGCTACGAGGCATTGTTCCCTCGCGACGAAACGGACGTGAACCCCGCGATCCTCTCAGCGCTGTCGCCCAACGCCGACGAGAACCATGACTTCTTCTCCGGGTCGGGGTCCAGCTACGTCATCGGCAAAGCCGTCGTCACCGAAGACGAGGACTGGAACTTCTAAAGACGCAGCTGCCCGCTCGGGCACGTCTGGCAAACTTGTTGAGGTGGCGGAATCAGGCGTCGTGCCCACCCCGCGCCCACAAGTTGCCCACATTTTCGCGTGAGCGTGCGTTATTTAGGGCCGTTACACCTCACCATCGTGAATTCCCCATGCGCTTCAGTCGCCGGGGAATCTGACGTAGTCGGCAGTTTCTCGTGAACTTTGGTCGACGGTGTATCTGACACGCTATGGGTTGAGGTCTTGGCCACAGTGCCTGCAAACAATAGCTTTACGGGTGAATTTGCCGCAGGCGGGGCATTTCTTAAAGTCGGCGTCGCTATCGGTAGCGGCCGGACCCCTATAGTTCATATAGGCGAAGTAGACGCCCAGAGCAAGAAATAAGGCTCCCACCCCTGCGCCACTGAACAGCAGAACCAGGCCGACGACAACCTCGCCAATGGCAAGACGCCATTGGCGACCACCCAGAACTTTTTCGTCGGTGACAGTTGCTCCCACATCGGCCCAACCTTCCAAACTCGCGGGTATGCCGGTCGCCGAATGTGCTCCATCATGCTCGGGGGTCGGTAGTGGTGGCCGACAATGCGTAGGGTGCAACAGGATGCTTGGAAGATTCTTGGCGCAGGAGAAGCGGTCGGCGGCCCTGGCCGGGGTATGCAAATCCACAGTAAAGACCACCCCGGACGAGCCTGCGGCTCGTCCGCTTTTCGCCAAGCGGTTTGAAAGCGACGCTGTTACAACACATTCAGACAAGGCTCACACCGAGTTCACGCGTGAATGGCCGTGAATGGGATTGAAACGCAACGATATTGAGGTCGATGGTGGGAGCACGACACGGCATGCGACGGCCATACAACGAGAGGTGTCGTTGTGGGGATTGCACCGCCGCTAATGCCGCTTACCAGCAGCAATGGCGCGCGAGGCGGGCTGGCTGTACGGACAATGACCGACGGCCGTCCTTGACTCTCAGCTCTTGGACTCGCCCCCCCTGTACCCGCTACATGCGCCGGCCCCACGCTGTCATCGTCTCGGTCCGACTCTGGGGCCTGCGCAGCGGGCTGCTCATCGGCCGGAGACTTCGCCGCACCGCCTGGTGTATCTGCGGGGCTGGCTGACTTGTAGTCCGGATCGGCGACCGGACCCGCGGCGCCACCGGCGTTCGCGTCACCGGCGCTTTGCGAACTCTGTGCTACTTCGCCAGCTTCTTGGCGGCCTCGTAGGGCGGCATAGCACTTCCAGTGTCTTGCGGGGGCAATTCCCCGGTGCCGCCGTAGGTTTCAGAGGCCGTGGGATCGCTGGTTGGGGGGTTGGCGTCTTCGTCGACGGTTCCAACTGGGCGGCCTTCTCCACCGGGTTCAGGTGTGTCCTCTCCGGTGTCGCGCGCGCCGCTGCCCAATTCCGGGTTGTCGAAGTGTTCGAGCCGCGCATCTGCGGACTCATCGGGATTTTGATTGGGCATGTTGTACCTCCTTGAACTTGCCTCACCTAGCAGCAGCGAGGCGTATGTCGCCGGATACAAGGAACCGTTCGTCGAAAACGGCTGCACTGAGGCCGCATATCAGGCGCGCGCGGCGCCGGCGCTGTCCTGACGCGGCTACCGAGGGCGTTCTGCTATGCACCAGCTTGCTCAGCGTGTAGCTCACGCCATGCAATCGCATCTGCGACACGTCATTTCCTAGGGAGCATGTCGTTGGGGGT
>NZ_JCALDF010000005.1:0-239077 GCF_059812725.1 Mycobacterium sp. NGS41 | reverse complement strand
CGTTCGGCAGCAGCACGATTTTGCCGTGCGTATGCCGACGTTCGAGTTCCTCGAAAGCGTCGGCGACCCGGTCCAGCGGATAAGTCGCGGCGACGTCGAAGTCGACGGCTCCGGTAGCGACCAGGTCGGCGATTTCGGAGAGCACTTCCGGTGTCGACGCGTCCATGCTGCCCTCGGTTTTGGCGCCGACTTCGCCGGCTTTCTGAAACGAGATGATGGTGTCGATCCGCTGTGGCGCCACCCCGAGATCGACGGCGAGCTGGACGTAGTCCGGGCCGAATAGGTCGATGAACGCGTCGATTCCGTCCGGTGCCGCCTCACGCAGGCGTGCCGCCAGCCCGTCACCATAGACGATTGGGATGACGTCATGCGCGCGCAGCCAGTCGGCGTTGCCCGGCCCCGCGATGCCCAGTACCACCGCCTTGCGGAGGACCAGCAATTGCACGACAAGGCTGCCGACACCGCCGGCGGCCGCGGAGACTGCTACCGTCTCGCCCGGCTGGGGCGCGACGGCGCGGACTGCCGCGTAGGCCGTCACACCGGCCACATACAGCGAACCCGCTACCTCCCAACTCAATTGAGGAGGTTTGTGGATCAGCTGGCCCACCGGGACGGCGGTGTGGGTGGCATGGCTAGTTCGGCGCAAGCTGAACCCCAGCACCTCGTCGCCGACCGAGAACTCGCTGACTTCTGGTCCCACCGCGGTCACGACGCCGGCGAGGTCGCTGCCTTCGCCGGACGGGAACGTCGCGGGGAACATCTCGTGCATCGCCCCGACCCGGATGCCGGCCTCACCGGGGTTGATCCCCGCGGCACGGACTTCGACCACCACCTCGCCCGGACCTGGCGACGGCATGTCAATGTCCGCCACATACAACACTTCACGGCCCCCGTAACGGTCGAACCGTACGGCGCGCGCCACCTCAGCCGTCATCTTGAACTCCTCTCCCGCCCATGAGCCCCGTTGTCGCAGCCCATGCCCGTGGCCAACGCGGCCGGCGTTGCCCTTGTTCCCGCCCGCAATTCTTAGTAGCGTCAGGCGCCGCGGCACTGGTGTACGGGGTGGAAGGAATGCCCATGCAGGTTTCTCGGAAAACTATCGCCGGCTGGGCGATCGTCACCATCGTGGCGAGCGCCGTGACTACCGGCTGCGGCGGCGGTGAGACCAAAGGGCAGTTACCGTCTGGGGTCGGCGCGAACACGACCGCGGGCCCGCCGTATCCCCCTCTCGGCGACTACACGAACTTGCTGATCAAGGCGAGCGATATCGCCCCGGATTACACCGCGTCCGACCCGACGCAGAATCCCAATGGCGCCCCCGGCGTCGCGCAGCTGTTCACCAACGCGGACAACACCCGCCGCATCGGGGACACCATCTTGCTGGTAAACGAGGCCAAGACCGCGGCGGAGGGACTCAAAAACACCAAGAACAACTATGGGAGCAAGGTCGTCGGCTCGTGGCAGTCGGTCGATGTCGGCGATGGCGCAGCCATTATCTCGGGAAATTCGCCAGATAATTCCCAAGCGGTAACGGTGCTGTTGTTCACCGAGGGCAAGGCACTGGTCAGCCTGGAATTCGACAATGCGTCAACCGATCCCACCGATCCCGAGTTCGCAAAGGACATCGGCCGCAAGCAAGATGCTGCGATCAAGGCCGGGTTGCCCAAGTAGCGCGATAGAGCTGTGGCGAGGTGCGGAATGCTCGTTCCCGCACTAACTTTGGCACGGAAGCTTGCTCGGATACTCGTAATCCCCTGTGGCTGTTGCTGTTAACACGCCTGACGTGGGGTCAAGCCACAACTTGGATAGGGTCGCCGACGGTCACGGTGTTGAAATACCACGCGGCGTTGTCCGGGCTCAGATTGATGCAGCCGTGACTGACGTTGGCGTGGCCCTGCGAATCGACCGACCATGGGGCCGAGTGCACGTAAACACCGCTCCACGTGACACGCACCGCGTACGACGCCGTGATCTTGTATCCGTCCGGCGAACTGAGCGGGATACCGATGGTCCGTGAGTCCATTACGACGGTGCGCTCCTTGGACAGAGCCGTGAAGCTGCCCATCGGCGTCGGGCGGCTGGGCTTGCCCATCGACGCCGGCATGGTACGCAGTATCTCGTCATTTCTGCTGACGGTGAAGGTGTGCGCGGAGATGCTGGCGACGCCCAGTAACTGGTCACCGGTTTCGAAGCCCGTTCCCAGGCCCTGCACCTCCACCGAGACGTGGGTGTGGGTGGGCCAATAGTGGCTCGGAACCCACTGCACGACATTGCTCTCGACCCAGTCGAAGTGTCCGGTCATGTTGCTGGGTGAAACGACGCGAATCGACCGCTCGGCGGCAGCGCGGTCGGTGACCGGGGCGCTGAAGGTCACCACGACCGGGTGTGCAACGCCGACCACCGCGCCGTTCGCCGGCAAAACCGATGAAACGCCGGGAACCGGCTCAGCCCCCGGAACAGCGGCCACGCTCCGGCCGACCGCTCCCGCCATGCTCAATGCCGAGATCGCGACCATAACGAATAGATAACGAACCGCTCTACGCATAGGGTCAACCCTTCGAGATGGTGCGATCAACATACCGGTATTCTAGTCGGCCTTAGTCTGTAGATAGCTGTAGCAAACAATGGCCTGTTAGCTTGGGCGCCATAATAGCGGTCCGCGACGGCCCGTCACGGGGAAAAATCCGTTCAGGAAAAGGAGCAGGCAAGAGCGTGGACGATCGCTATACCCGCCCATTGCCGGATTCGGCCGCGCTGGTGCTGATTGACGTGCAGCGCGACTTTTACGCCGACGACGCCCCGATGCGCATCGAGGGTACGCGTGCGGCCATCTCGGCAATGGTCAAGTTGACGACGGCATTTCGCGTGCGTGGGCTGCCGATCGTGCATGTGGTTCGGCTGTACCGGCCGGATGGGTCGAATGTCGACCTGGTGCGACGGCGGGTGATCGAGCAGGGCGCGCGGATCGCCGTGCCAGGCAGTAGCGGCTCACAGATCGCTCCGGAGCTGCTGCCCAATACCGTTGAGCTGAACCATGAATCGTTGCTGGCCGGTGACTTGCAACAAATCGGACCGGCTGAGCATGTCATATACAAGCCGAGATGGGGTGCGTTCTACCACACCGAGCTTGAGCGACACCTGCGCGAAAGCGGTACTACCACACTGGTGTTCGCGGGCTGCAACTTTCCGAACTGCCCGCGGACGTCGATCTACGAAGCTTCCGAACGCGACTTCAGGATTGTCCTGGCGTCAGACGCTATGTCAGGCCTGTACGAGACGGGCATACAAGAGTGCCGCGGTATCGGAGTGCAGGTCCAAACCGTGTCGACCACGGTGGAATGGCTGGCCGGGAAGGGCTAGCCTGATGCCGAGCAGACGCAAAAGCACCCGATTTCGGCACGAAATAGGGGCTTTTGCGTCTGCTCGGCGAGGTTCGTAGGCGGAGGAGGTGCGGTGCTCTTTCGTCAACTGGAGTACTTCGTCGCGGTCGCTCAGGAACGGCACTTCGCCCGGGCGGCGGAAAAGTGTTACGTATCACAACCCGCGCTATCGGCGGCGATCGCCAAACTCGAACGGGAGCTGAACGTCACGCTGATCAACCGGGGGCACAGCTTCGAAGGCCTCACGCCCGAGGGTGAACGGTTGGTCGTCTGGGCCAAGCGGATTCTGGCCGAACACGATGCGTTCAAGTCCGAGGTCCACGCCGTGCGGTCCGGGATCACCGGGACGCTTCGGCTGGGCACGGTTCCGACCGCTTCCACGACGGCGTCGCTGGTGCTTTCGGCCTTCTGTGCGGCGCATCCGTTGGCAAAAGTGCAGATTCGTTCCCGGCTTGCAACCACCGAGCTGTACCGGCGGCTGCGGGAGTTCGAGCTGGACGCGGCGATCGTCCACCACGCGCCCGAAGGCGCCCACGACGTGGATCTGGTGCCGCTATATCAGGAGCACTACGTGCTGCTGTCACCGGCGGACATGCTGGCCCCTGGCGTATCGACAATGGCATGGACGGACGCCGCACAACTCCCGCTGGCGTTGCTCACCGCCGATATGCGAGACCGTCAGATCATCGACGAGGCCTTCGCAGGTCACGACATCGCCGTCACTCCGCAGGTCGAGACCGACTCCGTCGCTTCGCTTTTCGCCCAGGTGTCCGCCGGCAACTGGGCGTGCATCGTGCCACACACCTGGCTGTGGACCACGCCGACGGGCGGCGAGATCCGCGCGGTCCAGTTGGTCGACCCCGTAGTGAAAGCCGAGATCGGCCTGGCCACCAACGCGGCCGGACCGGGATCTCCCGTCGCTCGCGCGCTGAAGGAAAGCGCCCAACAACTGACGCTGAACGAATTCTTCGACGCTCAGCTAGAGGGGCTTACCCGTCGGCGCTGACCGGCGCCGACGCAGCAGTACTAGACGGGTTGAGGCCGGCCAGATGGCCGCTTTCCACCCCGGCGGCCGGGTCCAGCACGCAGTTGACGATTGACGGCCCGTTCGACGCGAGCGCTTCGGACAGCGCCGACCGCAGTTCGGACGGGGTGGTGACGTGGTATCCCTTGCCGCCGAACGCCTCTGCGATCAGCTCGTGTCGAGCCTGCGCGTTCAGAACGGTGGGTGCCGGATCGCCGATTTCGGCCACCCCGGCGGGCGTCTCTTCGTCACCTCGATAGACGCCGCCGTTGTTCAGGATGACGACGGCCACCGGCAGCCGGTAACGGCAGATGGTCTCGATCTCCATGCCGCTGAAGCCAAATGCGCTGTCGCCCTCGATTGCGACAACCGGTTTGCCGGTCTCGACCGCGGCGGCGATGGCGTAGCCCAAACCGATGCCCATCACGCCCCACGTCCCCGTGTCCAGCCGATGCCGCGGTAGCTCCATGTCGATGACATTTCGCGCGAGGTCCAGCGCGTTGGCCCCTTCGTTCACCACATAAACGTCCGAATTGGCCTGCAGCACAGAGCGAATGGCCCCGAGCGCGTTGTAGAACCGCATTGGATGTGGATCCTCGTCCAGTCGCTGGCGCATCTTGGCGTCGTTGGTTGCCTTACGGTCGGCGAGTTCGGTGACCCACTGCGTGGGCGCGACGACGGGTCGCGCGGCCAGGCCGTCGAGCAGCGCCGACATCGCCGAGCCGATGTCGCCGGTCAGTGGTGCGGCAATCGGCCGGTTGCTGTCGAACTCTGCGGCGGCGATGTCGATTTGGACGAACTTGGCATCGGCCGGCCACTGCGGCGACTCGCCATGGCCGAGCAGCCAGTTGAGCCGAGCACCGACCAGCAAGACCGCGTCGGCACGGGCTATCGCCAGCGAGCGCGCCGCGGCCGCGGACTGCGGGTGCGAATCCGGCAGCAGCCCCTTCGCCATCGACATCGGCAGGAACGGTATCCCGGTGGTGTCCACGAACTCCCGAATGACGCCGTCGGCCTGTGCGTATGCCGCGCCCTTGCCGAGCACGATCAGCGGCCGCTGTGCGCGCGCCAGAACTTCCAGCGCCCGATCAACCGCCTCGGGTGCCGGCAGCTGGCGAGGAGCCGGGTCGACGACCCGCCAAATGGTGTCAGCGGCGGCCGTAGCCTCCAAACTCTGGCCCAGAACCTCACCGGGGATGTCGAGGTAGACACCACCCGGGCGGCCGGAGATCGCGGTGCGGATGGCCCGCGCGACGCCGAGCCCGATGTCCTCGACGCGGCCGATCCGATAAACCGCCTTGGCGAACGGCTTTGCCGCGTTGAGCTGGTCGAGGTCCTGGTAGTCGCCGCGCTGCAGGTCCACCATCGAGCGCCGGCTCGATCCGGAGAGCTGGATCATCGGGAAGCAGTTCGTGGTGGCGTTGGCCAGAGCGGGCAGGCCGTTGAGAAAGCCGGGCCCGGATGTCGTCAGGCAGACGCCCGGGCGGCGATTCAGGAACCCGGCGGCGGCAGCGGCGTTGCCGGCGGAAGCTTCGTGGCGCAAACCGATGTAGCGGATCCCGGACGCCTGGGCGATGCGGGCCAGGTCGGTGATCGGGATGCCGACCACTCCGTAGATGGTGCTGACGTCGTTGGCCTTGAGGGCGTCCACGACGAGGTGGAAGCCGTCCGTCAACACCGGCGCACCGCTCGGAGATGCCGAAATTGCATTCATCTGACGACTCCTTTGTTTGCGTTCGGGTGCTTTTTCGCCGTCCGGCTCAAGGATTTTTCCAATCTTCGTCTCACTGTTGTCCCGCTGCCTGCCACTGTCCAAGACCAAGCCACTATGCACCGATTAACTCTATTTATCGAGTGTGCATTAGCGCAGGTCAAAGCTACTGGCGTTTGTTTAATAAGCAGTGGTTATTAAGTGTGCAAGAATGCGTATTAGAGCGCGGAGCCGTCGCCTGGCACGGTGCGAAATAGAAGTGCTTTTGAGATCTGGGCAGAAGGGGCACATTCAATGACATCGCACACAATCACCCGGAGCGATTTTCCGGGCACGGCGGAGGTGACCCACGGAATGCCAAGCCCGCGCATCGCCGACCTGGTCCAGGTGGCGGCGACCAGGCTGCCGGATGCTGCAGCGCTCGTCATCACGCCCGACCGGATAGCGGTCAGCTACCGCGACCTAGTTCGCCTGGTCGATGACCTGGCCGGACAGTTCGACCGGCGTGGCCTATTACCGGGTGACCGGGTCGCGTTGCGCGCGGCCAGCAACGCCGAGTTCGTCGTCGGTTTGTTGGCGGCATCGCGGGCGGACCTGATCGTCGTCCCATTGGACCCCGCTCTGCCCGTCAACGAGCAGCGCGCCCGCGCCGATGCGGCCGGCGTACGGGTGGTGCTGGTCGACGAGCCCGCCCCTGGCGCTGGCGAGGGGCGCGAGCCGGCGCTGCGGTGGTGGCGGATCTCGGTGGACAGCAGCCCGAACGGAAGCGGCCTGTCCGTCCAGCTCGACGCTCCCACCGCGCCCGAACGGGGGACTTCGGTGCCTATGGGGCTGCGGCACGACGACGCGATGATCATGTTCACCGGCGGGACCACGGGCATGCCGAAGATGGTCCCCTGGACACACGAAAACATCGCGGGCTCGATCCGGGCCGTCATCGCCGGGTATCGCCTCGGCCCGCAGGACGCGACTGTCGCGGTGATGCCGCTGTATCACGGTCACGGGCTGATCGCGGCGTTGCTGGCCAGCCTGGCATCGGGTGGGACCGTCTTGCTGCCGGCTCGCGGGCGGTTCTCGGCGCACACGTTCTGGGACGACATCGAGGCGGTCGGGGCCACCTGGTACACCGCGGTGCCCACGATTCACCAGATCCTGCTGGAGCGCGCCGGAAGCGACTCAAAGCGAACCGGACAAGCCACGTTGCGCTTCATCCGCAGTTGCAGCGCGCCGCTCACCCCGGAAACCGCGCAAGCGCTGCACGACGAGTTTTCGGCGCCGGTGGTGTGCGCGTTCGGGATGACGGAGGCCACCCACCAAGTGAGCACCACCCGCATCGGGAGCATCGGACAATCCGAAAGCCCTTCCGGGACAACTGGTCTGGTCGGCCAGTCGACCGGTCCGCAGATCCGCATTGTCGCACCGGACGGGCGTCCGCTGCCGCCGGACGCGGTCGGAGAGGTTTGGCTGTGCGGGCCCACGGTGGTGCGCGGCTATCTCGGCGACCCGGCGGTAACCGCCGCCAACTTCACTGACGGCTGGCTGCGTACCGGTGATCTCGGATCACTGTCGGTGGCAGGTGACTTGAGCATCCGTGGCCGGATCAAGGAACTCATCAACCGCGGCGGCGAAAAGATCTCGCCGGAACGTGTCGAGGGCGTGCTGGCCTGCCATCCGAATGTGTCCGAAGTGGCGGTGTTCGGTGTGCCGGACAAGATGTACGGGGAGACGGTGGCCGCGGTGGTTGTTCCCCGCGTGTCGCCCGCGCCGACACCCGCGGAGCTCTCGGTGTTCTGCCGCGAGCGGTTGGCGGCATTCGAGGTGCCGGCCAGTTTCCGGGAGGTCAGCGCGCTGCCGCACACCGCGAAAGGCTCACTCGACCGTCGGGCCGTGGCGGAGCAATTCGCCCGCCGGGCGTGACGCCCTTACGCCGTCGTTTTCACTTTGGCCGCTGCGGATTCCGGCATGGGCTCGTAGCGGGCGAACGAACGGGTGAATGACGCGGCACCGTGCGCGAGTGAGCGCAAGTCGATGGCGTACCGGGTCAGCTCGACCTGAGGCACCTCGGCCTTCACCACGGTGCGTTCGTGGCCCGCGGTGTCGGTACCGAGCACCCGGCCGCGACGACTGGACAGGTCGCCCATGACCGCGCCGACGAAATCGTCGGGCACCAGCACCGAGATCTCGTCGATCGGTTCCAGCAGAACCACCTTCGTCGCCGCGGCAGCCTCCCGCAGCGCCAGCGAGCCCGCCATCTGGAAGGCGAAGTCGGAGGAGTCGACGCTGTGGGCCTTTCCGTCGAACAGGGTGACGCGCAGGTCGACGACCGGGTAGCCGGCGTGCACGCCTTTCTCCATCTGCGCGCGGACGCCCTTTTCCACACTGGGGATGTAATTGCGCGGCACCGACCCGCCGACCACCTTGTCGACGAACTCGAACCCGGAACCCTCCGGCAGCGGTTCCACCTCGATGTCGCACACCCCGTACTGGCCGTGTCCACCGGACTGCTTGATGTGGCGACCATGGCCTTTTGCCTTGCCCGCGAACGTTTCTCGCAGCGGCACGCGGAGGTCGACGGTGTCCACGGTGACCCCATACCGGTTGGCCAGCGCGTCGAGCACCACTCCGCTGTGGGCTTCACCCATGCACCAGAGCACGATTTGGTGCGTTTCCTGGTTCTGCTCGATCCGCAGCGTCGGGTCTTCGGCAGCCAACCGGCCCAAGCCGACGGACAGCTTGTCTTCGTCGGCCTTGGCATGGGCCTGAATGGCGACCGGCAACAGCGGCTCGGGCATGGTCCAGGGCCTCAGCACCAGCGGCTCGGCCTTGTCGGACAGCGTGTCACCAGTTTCGGCGCGGCTCAGTTTGCCGATCGCACAGATGTCGCCGGCCACCACGGCGGGCGCGGGGCGTTGCTGCTTGCCCAACGGGAAGGACAGGACGCCGATGCGTTCGTCCTCGTCGTGGTCGGGATGCGAATTGCCGGAGCCGTTAGCTCCGCCGAAGAACGACGCAAAATGGCCCGACACGTGAACCGTCGCGTCGGGCCTGATGGTCCCGGAGAAAACCCGGACCAGGCTGACCCTGCCGACGTAGGGGTCCGAGGTCGTCTTCACCACCTCTGCCAGCAACGGCGCGCTGACGTCACATGCCAGCTCGGCATGCGGGGCGCCGGCCGGCGTAAAGACCTCCGGTAGTGGATGTTCCATGGGCGAGGGGAATCCCCGGGTGGCAACCTCGAGCAGCTCCAGGGTGCCGACGCCGGTGCCGCTGCATACCGGGATGACCGGGAAGAACGAACCCCGGGCGACGGCCCGCTCCAAGTCTTCGATCAGCACCGACTCGTCGATCGTCTCGCCGCCGAGGTAGCGCTCCATCAGCGACTCGTCCTCGGATTCCTCGATGATGCCTTCGATCAGGGTGCCGCGCGCCTCCTCGATGCGATCGGCATCCGCCGGGTCCGTCGAACCGACGGTCCGCTTGCCGGCCGAATACGTGTACCGGCTCTGCGACAGCAATCCGATCAGGCCGTCATCTGTGGGCAGGTAAAGAGGTAAGACTTTGTCGCCGAACGCGTTCTGGGCCGCGTCCAGCGCCTCGGCATAGTTCGCCCGGGCATGGTCGAGCTTGGTGATCACCACCGCGCGGGGCATGCCGACCTGGCTGCATTCCTGCCACAGCGATTTGGTCGGCTCGTCGACGCCTTCGTTGGCGGCGATGACGAACAGCGCGCAATCGGCGGCCCGTAGCCCGGCCCGCAGTTCACCGACGAAGTCGGCGTACCCGGGGGTGTCGACGAGGTTGATCTTGGTGCCGTCGTGCGACAGGGAGGCCACCGCAAGGCCGACCGAGCGTTGTTGCCGGATCTCGGCGTCGTCGAAGTCGCAGACCGTTGTGCCCTCGGTGACCGAACCCGGGCGGTTCAAGACGCCGGCCGCGACGAGCAAGGCCTCGACCAGGGTGGTCTTGCCGCCCCCCGACGGTCCCACCAGCACCACGTTGCGAACGCCGCCGGGACCGTCCGCAGTGGGAGCGGCCGCCCCCTGGGAAGCACTCGCTCTGTCCGCCATGGCTTTCCTCCACTTCTCCCGGGTAGCTTCGCTGGGCCCGCGCGCGGGCAGCGTCCCTCCGGGGTGTGGGGTGCTCGTCGGGTCGCGCGGTGTGTCCCAGACCACAGGAGGCAGTAAGCAACTTTTCCCCCAACAGCCGCCCAACACAAGGGCCGGCCGGTGCGTATCGGGGGCGCGTGCTCAGGCGTGCCAGCTGGACCAGCGGTGCACGGCAATCGCGATTACCGGTCCGTCCAACGGCACCGATTGGTACTGACGATATTTGGCGCGCAGCAGCCGGTATCCAGCGCTCAGCTCCGCGTCGTCGGCATGAATGCTGGCGACCCCATCGGCCCGGACCCACCACAACCGCGCCCAGTCGTCGGCATAGTGGTCTACCAGCAGGCTGACGTGCGAATCGTGCTCGATATTGGTCAGGCGACGCAGCCGTCGCGTCGTTTTCGGCTTGGCGTCGACGGCGGTGTAGACGACGTTGTCGTCGACGGCGAATACCACCGGAACCAGGTGCGGTGTTCCGTCGGGAGTGACGGTGGCCAGCCGCGCCACCGGCGACTCGGCAAACCTGACCGCCGGGTCGAACTCGCTCATCGAACCAGCTTAGAAGGGTTTCACCACGGCTCGCGGGTCACGGCGCCGCGCTAACTTAGCTTCATGCAGGCCGAGGCGCAGATCGCGAACCTTCTCTATCGCTATGCCGAATGCATCGACGACGGAGATCTGGAGGGCGCAGCTGCGCTGTTCGAGCATGCCCGGATCCGGATCAGCCCTGACGCCGACCACGACACCATCGACGCCGGCGCGCTGCTGGGGATCTGGAAGTCGCTGATCGTGCTACACGAGGACGGCACACCTCGAACCAAGCACGTGGTCAGCAATCCGATCATCCAGGTCGACGAACACGCCGGCACGGCCGACTGCCGTAGCTACTACACCGTGCTGCAGCAGACCGACGATTTTCCGCTGCAGACGATCGTCACCGGCCGCTATCACGACCGCTTCGAACGCGTCGACGGCCAGTGGCGTTATTGCTACCGCGATCTCACGCTCATCGACATGGTGGGTGACGTCAGTCACCACCTCACTCATCCGATTGCGCCCCGGGTCAGGTGACGCGTCGGGATAAAAACCGTCTGAGTTGGCTACCTGGACTACGGTTACCTAGACGATGTCTTGCCTAGGCCGAACGGCCGCTGATCCAAAGGCTGGGACAATTCTGGTTTCTTTCCCCGACGCAGGAGGTTACGGGATGAGCAAAGCGCACCACCGCGCTTCCTGGTGGTCATGGTCGGTCAGCGTGCTGGCTGCGGTGGGGCTGGGCCTGGGCCTGGTCACCGCGCCGGCAAACGCCGGGACTGGGGCGTCCACGCTGGCGCTCGGCAGCTTCGCCGAACGACCTCCGCTACCGCTCGATCCCGCCTCGATGGTGTCGCCGCAGGTCGTCAACATCAGCACGAAGTTCGGCTACAACAACGCCGTGGGAGCCGGGACAGGCATCGTCATCGATCCCAACGGCGTCGTGCTGACCAACAACCACGTGATCTCGGGTGCCACCGACATCAACGCTTTCAGCGTCGCCGACGGCCGCAGCTATGGCGTCGACGTGGTCGGCTACGACCGCACCCAGGATGTCGCGGTGCTGCAGCTGCGCGGCGCCGGAGGCCTGCCCGCCGCCTCCATCGGAGGCGGGGTTGCGGTCGGTGAGCCGCTGGTGGCTCTCGGTAACGCCGGGGGCGCGGGCGGAAAGCCCAGTGCGGCGGCGGGGCGGGTGGTCGCGGTCAACCAGACCGTGCAGGCGACCGACACGCTGACCGGCGCCACCGAGACATTGGGCGGGTTGATCCAGGTCGACGCCGCGATCAAACCCGGTGATTCGGGTGGGCCCCTGGTCAATCAGGGTGGGCAGGTAGTCGGAGTGAACACCGCCGCCACCGAAAGCTACAAGATGTCCGGCGGGCAGGGCTTCGCCATTCCGATCGGTCAGGCGATGGGGGTCGCCAACGCTATCCGGGGCGGTGCCGGCTCGAACACCGTGCACATCGGCCCGACGGCCTTCCTCGGGCTGGGAGTGGTGGACAACAACGGCGGCGCGCGCGTCGAACGCGTCGTGAGCACCGGCCCCGCCGCGGGAGCCGGGATCTCCGTCGGCGACGTCATCACCGCGATCGACGGCGTGCCGATCAACTCCGCCACCGCGATGACCGATGTGCTGGTCCCGCATCACCCCGGCGACACCATCGCGGTGACGTTGCGCGCCAAGTCGGGCGGGGACCGCACCGTGAACGTCACGTTGGCGGACGGCCCCCCGGCCTGACGTCGCGTATACTGCTCGTCCGCCCAATTCGATTGTGGCTAACCATGTTTCCCGCCGTGATTCCCGAGGCCGCACCTCGGGTACACGTGGCATCGTGGATTTGATGAACGGCGCACAGGGGGCTGTCGAGGTTGTCGAGCACCATTCCCACCATTCCGGAGAGGGCAGTCACGTCGAGGGCGGCGTGGTCGAGCACCCCAATGTCGAAGATTTCGGCAACGCCACCAAGCTCCCCGCCGACCCGACCTGGTTCAAACACGCAGTCTTTTACGAGGTGCTGGTCCGGGCGTTTTTCGACGCCAGCGCGGACGGTTCGGGGGACCTGCGCGGACTGATCGACCGCCTCGACTATCTGCAGTGGCTCGGCATCGACTGCATCTGGCTGCCGCCGTTTTACGACTCACCGCTGCGCGACGGCGGGTACGACATCCGCGACTTCTACAAGGTGCTGCCCGAGTTCGGCACCGTCGACGATTTCGTCGCGCTGATCGACGCGGCCCACCGGCGGGGTATCCGGGTGATCACCGACCTGGTGATGAATCACACGTCTGAATCGCATCCGTGGTTCCAGGAGTCGCGGCACGACCCCGACGGGCCCTACGGCGACTACTACGTGTGGAGCGACACCAGCGAAAAGTACACCGACGCCCGCATCATCTTCGTCGACACCGAAGAGTCCAACTGGACGTTCGATCCGGTCCGCCGGCAGTTCTACTGGCACCGGTTTTTCTCGCACCAGCCGGATTTGAACTACGACAACCCTGCCGTGCAGGAGGCGATGATCGACGTCCTGCGCTTCTGGCTCGGTCTGGGTATCGACGGGTTTCGGCTGGACGCGGTGCCCTACCTGTTCGAACGTGAGGGCACCAACTGCGAGAACCTGCCGGAGACGCACGCTTTCCTCAAGCGGTGCCGCAAAGTGGTCGACGACGAATTCCCGGGCCGGGTGCTGCTGGCCGAAGCCAATCAGTGGCCCGCCGACGTGGTCGAGTACTTCGGCGATGCGACCACCGGCGGCGACGAGTGTCACATGGCGTTTCACTTCCCGCTGATGCCGCGCATCTTCATGGCGGTCCGCCGCGAGTCACGCTTCCCGATCTCGGAGATCCTGGGCCAGACGCCACCGATTCCGGACATGGCTCAGTGGGGGATCTTCCTGCGCAACCACGACGAGTTGACGCTGGAAATGGTCACCGACGAAGAACGCGACTACATGTATTCCGAGTACGCCAAGGACCCGCGGATGAAGGCGAATGTCGGCATCCGCCGCCGGTTGGCGCCACTGCTGGACAACGACCGTAACCAGATCGAGTTGTTCACGGCGTTGCTGTTGTCACTGCCCGGCTCGCCGGTGCTCTACTACGGCGACGAAATCGGCATGGGCGACGTGATCTGGCTGGGGGACCGCGACGGCGTCCGCACGCCGATGCAGTGGACGCCCGACCGCAACGCCGGCTTCTCCACCGCCAACCCCGGCCGCCTGTACCTGCCGCCCAGCCAGGACCCGGTCTACGGTTACCAGGCCGTCAACGTCGAGGCGCAACGCGACACCTCGACGTCGCTGCTCAACTTCACCCGCACGATGCTGGCGGTACGCCGCAGGCACGAGGCGTTCGCCGTCGGGTCATTCCAGGAGTTGGGCGGATCCAACCCGTCGGTGCTGGCCTTCGTCCGCCAAGCGCCAGGCGAGCACGGCGACACGGTTCTGTGCGTCAACAACCTGTCCCGGTTTCCCCAGCCCATCGAACTGAACCTGCAGCATTGGAACGATTACACGCCCGTAGAACTGACCGGGCAGGTCAATTTCCCGCACATCGGCCACCTGCCCTATTTGCTCACGCTGCCGGGACACGGGTTCTATTGGTTCCAGCTGTCTGCATCTGAGGAGAATCAATGAACCGCCAGCTGGCGGCCAAGCTGCCCTGGTCAGAGTGGCTTCCGCAGCAACGTTGGTACGCGGGCCGAAGTCGCGAGCTCAAGACCGCCGAGCCGGGCGTAGTCGTCCCCCTGCGGGACAATCTTGACCTGGTTCTCATCGACGTGGCCTATACCGACGGCTCGTCGGAGCGCTACCAGGTGATCGTGGGCTGGGATTCCGCGCCGATCTTCGAGTTCAGCACGGTAGCCACCATCGGCGCGGCCGATGACCGCACCGGTTTCGACGCGCTGTACGACGTCAGCGCACCGCAATATCTGTTGTCGCTGATCGACTCGTCTGCCGTACGAGAGTCGGCGGGCACCGAAGTACGGTTTGCCCCGGAACCCGACGTAAAGCTCCCGCTGGAGGAATATCCGCGTGTTCTGGACGGAGAGCAGAGCAACACCAGCGTGATCTTCGACCCGCACGCGATCCTCAAGGTGTTCCGCCGGGTCAGCAGCGGCATCAATCCCGACATCGAGCTGAACAGGGTGCTGGCCCGCGCCGGAAATCCGCATGTGGCGCGTCTGCTCGGCGTCTACGAGATCGCCGCGCCGGACGAGTCGGACCAGCCGGGATGCCCGCTGGGCATGGTGACCGAGTACGAACCCAACGCCGCCGAGGGCTGGGCGATGGCTACCGCCAGTGTCCGCGACCTGTTCGCGGAAGGCGACTTGTATGCCCACGAAGTCGGCGGCGATTTCGCCGGCGAGTCTTACCGGCTCGGCGAGGCCGTCGCCTCGGTCCACGCCACCCTGGCCGACCGGCTCGGAACCGCCCAGGCGGCGTTTCCGGTGGACACCATGCTCGCGCGGTTGTCGTCGACGGTTGCGGCGGTTCCCGATCTGGGCCAGTACGCGGCGACGATCGAAGAGCAATTCCAGAAGTTAGGCCGAGAGGAGATCACGGTTCAGCGGGTGCACGGCGATCTGCACCTCGGGCAGGTGCTGCGCACCCCGGAGAGCTGGCTGCTGATCGACTTCGAAGGCGAACCTGGTCAGCCGCTGGACGAGCGGCGGGCACCGGACTCACCGTTACGCGACGTGGCCGGTGTCTTGCGTTCCTTCGAGTACGCCGCATACGGACCGCTGGTGGACCAGGCCTCCAAAGACACAGACAAGCAGCGCGCCGCGCGCGCCCGGGAATGGGTCCAGCGCAATCACACCGCGTTCTGCGACGGCTACGCCGCCGCCTCGGGCGTCGATCCACGGGATTCGGCGCTGCTGCTGGCCGCCTACGAGCTGGACAAGGCGGTGTACGAGACCGGTTACGAGGCTCGGCACCGGCCAGGCTGGCTGCCGATCCCGTTGCGGTCGATCGCGCGCCTCACCGCTGCGTAGGGTTGGCGAATGGCCGGTGAGATTAACAACAGCGAAACGCGGCTGGCGTGGGTCCTGGCAGGGTTGGCGGGAGTGCTGGGCGCAACCGCGTTCAGCCATTCCGCTGGCTACTTCGTGACCTTCATGACGGGCAATGCGCAACGCGCCGTGCTGGGGTATTTCCGAAACGACGTGGTTCTGTCGGTGACCGCGGGTCTGCTGATGCTGTGCTTCGTGTGCGGCGTGGTGGTTGCGTCGGTGTGCCGGCGTTATTTCTGGGTGGCGCATCCGCACGGACCAACGGTGTTGACCACTTTCAGCCTGGTGCTCGCGACAGCGATCGACATCATCAAGAGTGAGTGGGACCAATCTCAGCTCGACTTCATCCCAATCATGGTCGTGGTCTTCGGGGTTGGAGCGTTGAACACGTCATTCGTCAAGAATGGCGAGGTGTCGATCCCGCTGAGCTACGTCACGGGCACGCTGGTGAAGATGGGCCAAGGCATCGAACGTCACATCGCCGGCGGAAGGGCCGCGGACTGGTTCGGGTACTTCATGATGCTTGCGACCTTTATCGCCGGGGCGACGGTGGGCGGCATCATCGCCATGTTCGTCACCGGGACCCAGATGCTGTTGATCGCTTCGGTCGTGTGCGCGGTGACCACCGGCTACACCTACTTTCACCAAGACCGCCGCGCTTTGGTGGAGAGCAGCCAGGAACGGGTGAAGTAGGAATTAAAAAGCATCGGCAGCAGCGCTGGCCGTTGCACTGCTGCCGATGCCGGCTTGGGTTACCTTTGTCTGCTCTTACGCGCGGTTGGCACCGGCATTGAGCACTTGCAGGATGTCGGGCTTCATGGCAAGGAGCTGTTGATTCCAGTAGGGCCATGAGTGCGTCCCGTTGGTCGGGAAGTTGAACACTCCGTTGCGTCCGCCCGCGGCCGTGTAGGTGTTCTGGAAGGCCTGGTTGGTGCGCAGCGTGAGGCCCTCCAGGAACTTCGCCGGCATGTTGTCGCCGCCGAGGTCGCTCGGTGTGCCGTTACCGCAGTAGACCCAGATCCGGGTGTTGTTGGCGACCAGCCGTGGTATCTGGACCATCGGGTCGTTGCGCTTCCATGCCGGGTCGGTGGACGGGCCCCACATGCTGTTGGCGTTGTAGCCGCCGGCGTCGTTCATCGCCAGGCCGATCAGCGTCGGCCACCATCCCTCGGACGGGTTGAGGAAACCCGACAGGGATGCGGCGTAGGGGAACTGCTGCGGGTAGTAGGCCGCGAGGATCATCGCCGCGCCACCCGACATCGAAAGACCCACCGCCGCATTGCCGGCCGGCGAAACCTGCTTGTTGGCCTGCAGCCAGGTGGGCATCTCCTGGGTCAGGAACGTCTCCCACTTGTAGGTGTAGTTCTGGCCGTTGCCCTGCGAGGGCTGATACCAGTTGCTGTAGAAGCTGGACTGGCCACCGACCGGCATGATCACTGACAGGCCGGACTGGTAGAACTCCTCGAAGGCCGGGGTGTTGATGTCCCAACCGTTGAAGTCGTCTTGCGCGCGAAGGCCGTCGAGCAAGTAGATCGCGTGTTGCCCGCCGCCCTGAAACTGGACTTTGATGTTGCGGCCCATCGACGCTGATGGCACCTCCAGGTACTCCACTGGAAGACCCGGCTTGGAGAACGCCCCCGCGGGCACCGTGCCACCGATGGCAGTGACGAGACCCGCCAACAGCGCAGCCCCTACACCCGCGATAGCCAGCCGGCGCGGCAAACGTGCCGTGGCACCACGCAACTTTCGCATCTCTTCGACGAACGACATAGTCCCCTAACTTTCATCTTCTGCCAGATGCCGCGGATTACGGTGGAATCTGTTCTGGGCGAGTGAAACACAGGGGAACCGCGTATCTCAGGCGTCGCGGCCGTGGTCCGACGTCGCGGTTGGCTAACGATTAAGCGTCGGCGCGGAGACGTCACAGCCGGGTCACAATGGGCCATCGGAACTGTATCGATGGCTTCAAATGCGCTAGCGCATGCGCTATTTAGGCGCGCTACGAAACGAGGCGGCGCAACAGCGTTGACGCCGAGGCGATTCCGAGCACCGCCGCCACCACCAACACAACGATGTCCAACGGGTGAAATGGCGTGCCGATCAGTAGCGCACGCAATGCGTCGACCTCGTAGCTCAGCGGGTTGACCCTGCTCAGCGCGTGCAGCCAGGCGGGCATCACGTCGACGGGATACAGGGCGTTGGACGCGAAGAACAACGGCATGGTGATCGCTTGTCCGATCCCCATCAGGCGATCGCGATTGCGCACCAGTCCGGCCAGCGTCATCGACAGGCACGCGAAGAACGCAGCGCCGAGCATGACCGTGCCCATCGCCGCCAGAATCCGCAACGGATTGACGGTCAGGCCGATGTGCATCAGATAGGCCAGCGCCATGACGCCGACGACCTGGGCGACCGATCGCACGCCGGCCGCGAATGCCTTGCCGGTGATCAGTGCCGATGCCGGGGCCGGAGTCACCATGAGTTTGGACAGGATGCCGGCGTCTCGATCCCAGATGATCTGTATCCCGTAGAAGATCGAGATGAACAGTGCCGATTGTGCGATGATCCCCGGCGCCAAAAACGCCAGATAGGGCACCGAGCCGGTATCGATGACGCGTAAGCGGCTGAACGTGGTACCGAAGATCGCCAGCCACAGCGCCGGTTGCACCATCCGGGTGAGCAGTTCGGTGCGGTCGTGCTGCAACTTCTGCAGTTCGACGATTGCGAACGTGCTGATGCAGCTCAACGTGGCGCCGACCCGTTGCCAACCGTGTGGGGCACGGACGAGCGTCACGGTGGCCTCTTCAGCGGCTTTGATGGCTGGGTTAGCCTGCACGGCGGGCAACCTTTCTGCTGGAACGGATTTCGCGGATGCCGGACGATTCCTCGGTTGCATCGTCCAACCCCGAAGCCGCGTAGTGCCGAAACACATCTTCGAGCGTGGCCTGGGCTGACCCCGTGGATATCTGGGACTTCAACGTGGCGGGCGTCCCTACGGCCCGCAATGCGCCGTGATGCATCAGCGCGACCCGATCGCACAAGGTGTCGGCCTCTTCCATGTAGTGTGTGGTGAGCAGCACGGTCATGCCGAACTGGGCCTGCATGTTCTGCACCTGAGTCCACACCTGGTCACGCGCGATCGGATCCAGCCCCACGGTCGGTTCGTCAAGCACCAGCAGCGAGGGCCGGTTGACAAGCGCCTGTGCCACTTCCAGGCGGCGGACCATGCCACCCGAGTACGTGGCCGCCAGCCGATCCGCGACGTCGAGCAGCCCCATGGCGTCCAGTGCCCCGTCCACCCGGTCGGACCGGTCGGCGCGCCGAACCCCGTACAACCGGGCGAACCACTGCACGTTCTGTCGGCCGGTAAGTGCTGGCTCGATCGAAAGCTGTTGCGGCACATAGCCGATATTGCTTCGAATATCCATGGTCTGATCGCGGGCGTCCATTCCGAAGATGCGCAGTTCGCCCTGCTGCACCGGTGTCAGAGTGGTCAGCATCCGCACTACCGTCGTCTTTCCGGCGCCGTTGGGCCCCAACAAGCCCATGGTTTCGCCCGGCCGCACCTGCAGCGTCAAGTCGTCGACGGCAGTGAACCGGCCGTAACGGAAGGTCAAGTGCCGGCAGTCGATCGCCGTCGGCAATGTTGCGCTCATGAGCGGTGCTCCTGCAATAATCGGGTCATCGTCGCAAGGACCTCCAATCCCTTTGTCAGGGCCTCGATTTGGTCGCCGTCAAGTTCGCCCAGCACTTCGGACAGCATGGCTCGCCGGGTGGCCCGAGAAGCGTCGACGACCTGCTGGGCGGGTTCGGCCAGTCGTAGCCGGCAAACCCGGCGGTCCGTTTCGCCGATGGTCCGGACCAGCAAGCCGTTGGCCACCAGTTTGGAGACCAGTGTCGACGCCGTATTGGGCACCAGCCCGAGTTCGGCAGCGGCGGCGCTGACTGAGATCCCAGGTTGACGGCCGACGAGCCACAGCAGCTCCGACTGGGACTCGGACAGATGCGTGGAGCCGAACCCGCGACCGGCTGACCGGCGCAATTGCCGTCGGAATTTGCCCACCACGCTGAACACGTCGGTGACCAGGTCGGTACGGGACTTCACTGTTTCGATAATACCTCTGTATACGAGCTATATATGTGAGTGAGCTGTGTACGGGCGTGTCGGAGGGCCGAGGCCACTTGGGCTTCGCTACTTCTCGACGCGGTGCAGGACCACATCTGCAAGAGCCGCGTTGTCGGCCACGGCCGTCATGTAGCTGCAAAACGGCTGCCGGCGGCGATCCGTCGGCGAGCCGGGATTCAGCAGGCGTAACCCTGTTTTCGTCGTCGAATCCCAAGGAATGTGGCTGTGCCCGAACACCAGGACGTCGCGGTCGGGATACAGCCGTGACATGCGTGCTTCGCGACCGGATGCGGCGCCGGTCTCATGCACCACGGTGAAACGCACACCCGCCAATGTCACGTCGGCGCGTTCGGGTAGCCGCGCCCGCAGGGCGGGGCCATCGTTGTTTCCCCAGCACGCCACCAGCCGCGGGGCCCTGGATTCCAGCGCGTCAAGCAACTCGGGGGCCACCCAGTCGCCGGCATGGAAAACAACGTCGGCTTGGGCGACTTCGGCCCATATCTGCGCTGGCAGGTCGCGTGCCCGCGCCGGGACATGGGTATCGGCGATCAACAGCAGCCGCACCTGGCCATCATGCGTCAGCACCGGTTCAGTCGGCCGCCAGCGGATGGACCTGCAGGCTGCAGAGGCCCTCGTTGGGCCCGATCGACATCGGGACGCTGAACGTCTGCCATATTCCGGGTGGTATCACGCGCAGCCGTACGTCGGTCGGATTGGGCCCGTAGGTCGGGCACACCGGGTCGTCGGCAGTGCCGGAGGCGACCCACTCGACCACCGCGTGGGCGCCGTGGCCGGGTCCCAAGGTGACCGTGCCCAGGGTCGCGCCGCCCAAGTACCCGCTCGGGGTCTGCGCGGCAGGAACTGTCGTCGTACCCACCAACGCTTCCACCGTCGGGTAGCCCGACAGCTGACACGGGCTGACGTCGGGTTGCACCGTGAAATTCAGTGGGATGGCGCGATGGCCCGCGCCGGCCTGCTGCGGGCCCGCGGCCACCGCGAGCTGCTGGATATCGCACTGCCCGATTTCTGGGTCGGCGTGGACGCGACTCGCGAAACCCATCGTGGCCGCGGCGGCTGCCAGCCACACCGCCGTGGCCAATGTGGCCTGCCTTGCTTTCATTGCATGCCCTCCGTAGTCGGTTGCCGAGTCCCGCGCCAGGGGTGCCGATAGCAAGTGGCACCATGTTGATCACCCAAGCAGAGGAGAGACCCATGCGCACCTTTGAGTCAGTCGCCGACCTCGCCGCCGCTGCGGGCGAGACCATCGGGCAGAGCGACTGGGTGACCATCACTCAGGAAGAGGTCAATCTGTTCGCAGATGCGACCGGCGATCATCAATGGATCCACGTCGATCCGGAACGGGCGGCCAAGGGACCGTTCGGCACGACCATCGCCCACGGCTTCATGACCCTGTCGCTGTTGCCGCGGCTGCAGCACCAGATGTACACCGTCAACGGCATCAAGTTGGCAATCAACTACGGCCTCAACAAGGTTCGCTTCCCCGCGCCGGTACCGGTCGGCTCGCGTGTTCGAGCGACGAGCTCGCTGGTCAGCGTCGACGACGTCGGCAACGGTGCCGTGCAGGCGATCGTGTCGACGACCGTCGAGATCGATGGCTCGGCCAAGCCGGCATGTGTAGCCGAAAGCATTGTCCGCTATATCGCCTAAGATCGACCAATGGGGAATTCCCGCGGGTTGGTGTCGGCCGAAGACGTTCGCAATGTGGTGTTCTCGCCGCCACCGGCAGGCAAGCGTGGCTACAACAGCGACGATGTGGACAGCTTGCTCAGGCAGATCGAAGCGTGCCTCGAATCGCGAAATCAGTTGTCCGCGGACGATGTTCGCAATGTGGTGTTCAGGAAGCCTCCGCTTTTTCGCCGTGGTTACAACGAAGACGAGGTCGATGAATTCCTCGAGCGTGTGGTGGCCACCCTGCAGGGCCGCGGGCGCTGAAGGTCGGCAGCCGTCAGTACTCGGCGATCGCGTGTTCCAGGCGTTCGGCCAGGCGGGCCTGAGCTTCCGCGCGACGGGTCGGGATGTGCTGTGACGGGAATGGCGTTGTTACAGGCTGGTATTCACGCAGGGTGCGACGGGCCACCGTCATCTTGTGCAGCTCGGTGGCGCCGTCGGCGATGCCCAATGACTCGGCGCCCACCAGCATCTTGACAAACGGCATCTCGTCGGAGACGCCGAGCGCGCCATGCAGGTGCATGGCCCGCTGCGCCACGTCGTGCAGCACCTGGGGCATCGCGACCTTTACCGCGGCAATGTCGCGACGGACCTTCTGATAGTCGTCGTGCTTGTCGATCAGCCAGGCGGTTCGCAGCACCAGCAGCCGGAACTGCTCGATCTGGATCCAGCTGTCGGCGATCTTCTCCTGGGTCATCTGGAGGTCGGACAGCCGCCCATGGCGGGTCTGCCGCGACACCGCTCGCTCGCACATCATGTCAAACGCCTTGCGAGCCAGCGCAATTGTGCGCATCGCGTGATGGATACGGCCACCGCCGAGCCGCGTCTGCGCGATCATGAACGCCTGGCCCTCGCCGCCCAACACGTGGTCGGCGGGAACCCGGACATTGTTGTAGCGGACGTAGGCATGGCTGGCGTGCTTGGAGGCTTCACCGCCCACACCGACGTTGCGCACTATCTCGATGCCGGGGGTCTCGGCCGGCACGATGAACAGTGACATCTTGTCGTAAGTCCGCGACTCCGGGTTGGTGACGGCCATGACGATGAAGAACGACGCGTGCTTGGCGTTAGTGGAAAACCACTTCTCCCCGTTGATAATCCAATCGTCCCCGTCGCGGGCTGCGGCCGTGACGAACATCCCGGGGTCAGAACCGCCCTGCGGTTCCGTCATCGAATAGCAGGAGGTGATTTCGCCGTCGAGCAATGGTTGCAGGTAGCGGGCCTTCTGCTCGTCGGTGCCGAACAGCGCGAGAATCTCGGCGTTCCCCGAATCCGGTGCCTGACAGCCGAACACCGACGGCGCCCAGCGGGACCGCCCGAGGATCTCGTTGAGCAGGGCCAGCTTGACCTGGCCGAAGCCCTGACCGCCGAGCTCGGAACGCAGATGCGCCGCCCACAACCCCTGATCCTTTACCTGCTGCTGCAACGGCCGCAGGATCGCCATCATCTCCGGGTTCTTCTTGTCGTAAGGATCGAGGGCGACCAGATCGAGCGGTTCGAGTTCCTCGACCATGAATTTTTCGACCCAGTCCAGCTTCGCCTGGTATTCCGGGTCCGTTTCGAATTCCCACACCGTCGCCAACCGTTCTCCGGTGCAGGCCCGCACCGGCATTGTCGGATGAAGTCACACCATCGTAGATCTGGTGCTATATGGCCCGAACGTCGGAAGGTGACCAGAAGGCCCGCATCGAGGTGATCTTGGAGTCGTCGTCGAACGTCATCAACGAGATGGGCGAGATCCTGGTGCGGCTGTCGGGAGCGATCAGCGTGAGGTGCCACAGAAACGCCGCTTCGTTGCCGTTGACCCGCAGTTCGACGAGTTCGGTCTCTTTGGGCGCATCTTGGAATCCCGCGTAGAACTCGTGGATCGCGTCGTGGCCGCGCCGGACGTCCGATCCGATCGGGTCCTCGAGCGTAGCGTCGGCGGCATAAAGGGTCAGGACATCGTCTGCGGGTCCCTTTGCGACCAGCTCGAGATAGCGGTTGACGGTCTGTGCGATGGCTTCCTGAGTCGACATGGCCTCGGACGCTACACCGTCGTTGTCCGGAACCAACGACCTTGTCCCGACGAGTGGTAAGTACTACACTGCGTAGTAGTTATGCGTCGGGGCCGGTCGAGAGTTGGGAAAGATCGTGGCCGAACAACATGTTGGAGACCGAACCCAGTGGGATCGCCGGTTCTCCTGGGCGACTGTATTTTTCGCGGTGGCACTTGGGTTGCATGCCGCCGATCATCTGCGGCGGGGCATGAATGTCGTTCCGCACGCGGTCATGGTGGCGGGCATGGTGCAAATCGTCGCGGCCGTGATCACCGTGGTGCTGGTGATAGTCGGAAATAGATGGGCTCCCTATGCGGCGGTGGTAATCGGATTTGCCAGCGCCGTGGGATTCACTGTGGCGCATCTTCTTCCAACCTGGGGTGCGTTCAGCGACAGCTTCATCAATGCATCACCGGCCGCTCGTGTCACCTGGTTCTCCTGGGCGTCGGCCGTCGTCGAAATCGCCGCCGATCTGTTGTTCGCTGCGGTCGCCCTGGCAGTCCTGTTCAGGCGCAACCGCCTTCTGCTCACCACCGGCCAATAGCTTGATCGATGCGCGAACTCGATACGGGTGGACTGACCAAGTGTTAAGGCGTCAGACGCCATTCGTGGTCTTGGGATTTCGGTGTGAATCCTTGGCTTTGCGAGTGAATCGTTGGCTTTGCGAGTGCAGCCCGGGCGGAAATGCGCGCCGGTTCGCGCCGTCAGCTCACACCCAACGTCGTCAGCTCACACCCAAAGCCGTCAGTACACACTGAATGCGCGGCGCGCGACTGAACGCGCCGATTCGTTCCGTCATCAAGGCTGCTGGCTGGGTATCAGGTAACCGCACGTCGGATTGCTAGCGTAGTCAAACGATCGCATCGGAGCTTACGCAGGAGGTGTTCGTGAACTATCGGACCGGCACAGTGCTGTCAGCCGATGGAACGGCGGTCTCCCACCGAATATTCGGCGAAGGTAGCACACCGGTCGTGCTGGTCCACGGCGGAATACAGGCCGCACAGAGCTTTCGGCGGCTCGCTGAGATGCTCAGTTCCCGCTATACCGTTTACATTCCCGATCGGCGCGGGCGCCGACCCGATGTGCCGGCCGGCAACGACTATGGGCTCGCCCGCGAAGGTGAAGATCTCGAAGCACTGCTGCGCGCAGTCGGGAGCCGCCACATCTTCGGCTTGAGTTCGGGCGCGATCATCGCTCTCTACACCGCAATTCAATATGGCGGCGTCGACAAGCTCGCCCTCTACGAGCCGCCGCTGACAATCGACGATGCCGAGCCCGCGGCTTGGTTACCGCGATTCGAGAACGCACTTGCCACTTCAGGTCTCGCGGCCGCGCTGACCGAAATATTGAAAGGGACAGGCGACCAGTCAGCGCTCAGGCGGCTGCCGAACTGGCTCCTGACCACGCTGCTGCGAATAGCTCTCAAGGTGGACGAGAAAACTCACGCTTCCGACGACATTGCCCTTCGCGACCTGGTCCCGACCATGCGGCTCGACGGCATCGCCACGAAACAGTCCGTGACGCTGGTGAATCCTCGGATCGAGGAGCTGCGGTCGCAGGTGCTGTTGCTTGGCGGAGAGAAGAGCGCCCACCCGCTCCACCTCGTGCTTGACGCGCTTTCCAGGCGTCTGCCGACTGCCAAGCGTGTCGAAATCAAAGGAACCGGGCACATCGCAGCCGATAATCGCGGCGTGCCGCATAAAGTCGCAACGCTATTAGAGGGTTTTTGGGCGGACTGAGCACCCATAGGGCCGCTGGCAGCTGATCGACACGTCTTACTGTGACCTTAATTTACTCTTATTTTTCTTAATTTTGGTGTACGGTCGCTTGCCATGGCATCCCAGGAGCGATCACCTCGACTGTTGCCGATCGCCGACGCCGCGGCCGCCTACCACCTCGTCTACCGCCGTGTCGACGCGCTGATCCGCGGCCGTGCTGAAATCGCCGAACTGACAGTGCCGGCGTGTCCTGCCTGGACCATCGGCCAGACCGTTGCTCACCTAGTCGGGGTCGCGCAGGACATCGTTTCACTCAACATGGAGGCAAAGGCTGCCAACTCCTGGACCCAGGCGCAGGTCGCGCGCCTCGGCGGGCACAGCATCGATGACCTACTCGACCTGTGGGGGCAGATGATCGACTCGGTGACAACGACGCTCGCCGTGGAAGTATCCGCGTGCCAGCTCGTCTTCGATGCACTCACCCATGAGCACGATATTCGCGGTGCACTAGGTGAACCGGGTTCCCGCACAGGCGATCTCGCGTTCATGGTCGCCCTCGGATTTTCGACGACGATGGGCGATCATTTCATCCGACACGCGGGCCTGCCGTCGCTCCGGCTGATCACCCCCGCAATGGGCTCCGTACAGCTCGGCGACCCGCACACCGCGCGAGGCCAAGTCGCCCTAGACCTCTCCGATTTCGAGGCGCTACGTGCCTTCGGTGGACGACGCAGTATCCGGCAACTGTTAGCGCTGCCCTGGCATGGAGATCCGACAGATCTACTGCCCGCCTTCACGCACCTGCTGCCCGCGTTCACCAAAGACGGGATACGACCGCCAGACGCCGACCTCCTCGAATGATCGAAACGTAGCTACACGAACGCCGAACCTTTGGGTAATACCTCAGTGGGTTGGTCTAGAGAGGAGTCGTTTTGCGCATCATCACCGTCGAAGAGCATTTTCATCACCCGCAGGTCACCAGAAGGGTCCTGGAGCTCGAGGAGTCCCCGATCGTGCCGGACGCGGGGTTCGGCGCTTTTCTGCAAGGATTCATGCCGGACCCCGGCGTCGCCGAGCGCCTCGCTGGTGCGCGGTTGACCCATATGGACAGTGTCGGCATCGACGTGCAAGTGGTGTCCCACGGCGCGAACAGCCCGGGCACGCTAACCCACCCGGAGGCGGTCGATCTGTGCCGCCAGGTCAATAACGAATTAGCTCAGCAGGTTTCGGAACACCCAACCCGATTCCGTGGATTCGCCACGTTGCCTTTGTATGACCCGACGGCCGCCGCCGACGAACTGAGGCGCTGCGTCGAGGAGTTGGGATTCGTCGGAGCCCTCGTCATGGGAACCTGCGGCGGGTTGTTCCTCGACGACGAGCGGTTCGACGCGATCCTGGCTACCGCCGAGGCCGTGGACTTGCCGATCTATGTTCATCCGGGCATGCCGGAGAACCCCGTGTCGACCGCCTACTACGCCGGAAACTGGCCCGCCGCTGTGCATTTCCTGTTCGCCGGGCCGGGGTTCGGCTGGCACGCCGAAGCCGGCATCCACGTGCTGCGACTCATCTTGTCCGGAGCATTAGACCGGCATCCGAACCTGAAGCTTCTCAGCGGGCATTGGGGCGAGTTCCTAGCCGGCTGGCTCGACCGCTTCGACGAGATGCTGGACCGGCAGGTAACCGGCTTGGAGCGCACCGTCAGTGAGTACTACCGCGAACATGTATGGGCAACGCCGTCAGGCATGTACAACTACAACCAACTGAACTTCATCGTCGCCGAGATCGGCGCCGAACGAATTATCTACTCCGAAGACTTCCCGTACGTGGTACGTGACAACGTATCGGACTTCCTCGCCCACGCCGACCTCACCGACGACCAGCGCGACGCAATCGCTCACGGGAATGCCGAAACGGTGCTGCATCTCTGAAGTGGCAACCCTCAACGCAGTTTGGGTAGGACGTTGGTGCGATAGAAGTCGATGGCGGCTAGGGGATCCTGCTGGGGGAAGTGCAGAAAAGGGACGGCTCCGACGTCGAGAACCTTTTGCACGGACTTGATGTGGGTGGCGGGGTCGGTGCCGACCGTCCAGTCTGCGAGCACCTTGTCGGTGGGGTTGGACTCGGCGGCCCGCTGGATTTCGACGGGATTGGGCTGGTCGACGGCTCCGGCGGTGAACCGCCACAACGCGGCGGCCTGGCTGGCCGCGTTCTGGTCACCGACGACGGCGAACAGTTCAACTCGCTTGCCCATTTTGGCGGGATCACGCCCGGCGGCATGCGCGCCCGCGCTGAATGCGTCGAGCAGTTTCGTGTTCGTCAGGTCGCTGGCCTGGGCGATCCAACCGTCGCCGTACTGGCCGGCCAGTTTGGCGCTCTTGGGTCCGCCGGCGGCGACGAAGATCGGCGGTGGCGTGGTCGGCAGATCGTACAACTTCAACGAGTTGGTCTGAAAGTACTTGCCACTGGATGAGATTCGTTCACCCCTCCACAGCTGGCGGATCAGCTCGATGGCCTCGATCAGCCGGTCATGACGCTCGACATAACGGCCGAACATGTTGGTGGCGGCCTGTTCGTTGAGCCGCTCACCGGTGCCCAGTCCCAAGAACACCCGTCCGGGGCTCAGGATCGCCAGCGACGCGAACGCCTGGGCCACCGTCGCCGGATGGTAGCGGTATATCGGACAGGTCACTCCGGTGCCGAATGAGATGCGGCTGGTGGCGTTTCCTACCAATGCCAGTGTCAGCCAGGGAAACATCGAGTGGCCCTCGTTGTCCTGCCATGGCTGCAGATGGTCGCTGGCCCAAAGGTACTGAAAGCCGGCCCGTTCGGCGGCCTGTGCTTGCGCCACCAGTTGATCGGTGCGGAACTGCTCGTGCGACAACACAACTCCGACGCCCTTGGTTGACGGCGCGGGCGGGGCGCCCGGCTTGCCGCGCTCGGTTTGACACCCGCTGGACACCCCGCCCGCACCGAGCACGCCCATCCCGGCTGCTATCGCACCGAACGCCCGCCTTGAGATACCGATCATCCGAGCCGAATACCCGTGACGTGGCAGGTCACACTTGCCGCTACCCTGACTCAGGTGACCCCGCAGGCACGGCCCGCGCAAAAGCCCGACCTCCGCGCGCTGTCACGTAGTCTGGCCCGTGCCTTCTACGACGATCCGGTCATGCTGTGGCTGTTTCCCGACGACAAGACCCGGCTCGCGCATCTGGGCCGGCTATTCACGACAATGACCCGACATCACCATCTGCCTCGCGGCGGTGTCGAGGTGGCCTGCGACGGCGCGGACATCGGCGCGGCAGCACTGTGGGACCCACCGAATCAATGGCGAGAATCGCACCGCGGTGAATTGGCGATGGCGCCGACCTTCGTGCGGGTGTTCGGGCGCCGGATGGGGATAGGACGTGCCGTGCAGGAAGTGATGAAGCGCGCGCATCCCGAAGAGCCGCACTGGTATCTGGCCGTCATCGGTAGCGACCCGACAGTGCGCGGCCAGGGGTACGGCCAGGCGCTGATGCGGTCTCGGCTCGAGCGTTGCGATGCCGAATACTGTCCGGCGTACTTGGAGTCGTCCAAGCCCGAAAATGTGCCGTACTACGAACGTTTCGGTTTCACAGTTACCGGCGAGATCCTACTGCCCCACGGCGGTCCGCCGATCTGGCCGATGTGGCGCGAGCCTCGATAACGGCAGCCGCACAACTCAGGGGCTGCTGCGCCAACCGGCGACACCGATGGCGATCATGCGCAACTGCTTGACGGCGATGCGGTGAATCTCGTCCAGCGCCTCGGTGCTTTGGGCGTCCTCGATGGCCTCGGCGGTGACGATCATCGCGTTGACGAAAAGACTTGCCAGCACATTGAGATCCTCTGTGCTCCATTCGTTCAGCCGCGGGAAGCGCGCCAGGTCGGTCGCCAGCTCCGAGGTGATCAGCCGAATCTCGGTGCGAATCGCATAGCGCAGCACGGACACGCCGGTCGAGCGTTCGCGGGCAATAAAGCGCCAGTGCTCACGTTGCTCGGCCACACTGCCGACCAGGATCTCGACGGATGACTCGATAACCCGGCTCGGGTCGAGCTTGCCGGCGCGTGCTCCGCGCAATGTGTCACGCAGGCTGCGAAACGACTCGTCGATCAGGACCAGTCCGAGGGCCTCCATCGACTCGAAGTGACGGTAGAAGGCCGCGGGCACGATCCCGGCCTCGCGGGTCACCTCCCGCAGGCTCAGGTTGCTGAAGCTGCGGTCGTTGAGCAGCTTGAGCGCCGCGGAGATGATGGCGCGCCGCGTGGCCTCTTTGCGCTCCTCGCGGGAACGACTGTCCCGGCCTCTATCACGGGCCTTATCGCTGCCCGACCGTCGGGGATGTGAGCTAGGAGTACGGCTGTTCACTATGTGAACCGTAACACAGAGCTGCCAAAACCCTTGACCACCTGCGCAGAGCAATGCCACGGTGTACACATGTTCACTCAAACTTTCACTCGGACGATCGCGCGGCGAGTCTTGAGTTCTGACCTCGTTGATCTGCTCACCGGCCCGCACGGCGTTGACCGGTACACCGAGCTTGTGACGCCGACATGGACGTCGGGCGAGGCCCGCGCCAAGGTGGTCGACGTGCGGCGGACCACACCGCGCAGCGTCACCCTGACGCTGGTGCCGAACGCCGCGTTCACTGAGCGCAATACCGTCACGGCGGGTCAGTTCGTCAACGTCACCGTCGAGATCGACGGTCGCATGTACTCGCGGTGCTACTCGCCGGCCAACGCGGAAGGCGGCGAGCAGCTCGAGCTGACGATCGGCCACCACGAGGGCGGCCTGGTGTCGAACTACCTGTATGAGCGCGCCCGCCCCGGCATGGTGGTGGGGCTGGACGCTGTCGGCGGCGACTTCGTGTTGCCGGAGCAGCGACCGCGGCGGATCCTGTTCGTCTCCGGCGGCAGCGGCATCACGCCCGTCATGGCGATGCTGCGCACGCTGCTGGCCGAAGGCCACTTGAACAACGTGGGCGCTGAGATTGCGTTCGTGCACTACGCGCGTACCCCCAAGGAGGCCTGCTACCGCGATGAGCTGGCCGCGATGCCCCGGGTCCGGGTGCTGCACGGGTACACCCGATCGGACGCCGGCGACCTGGTGGGGCGCTTCGGAGCAGAGCATCTGGCTGCCGCCATGCCGTCACCCGACGCGGTGTTCGTCTGCGGGCCAACAACTTTGGTCGAGGCGGTGAAAGAGCACTGCCAGAACGTGTACACCGAGAGTTTCGTGCCACCGGTGTTCGACGCGCCAGCGAATCCATCGGGCGGACGAATCACCTTCGCGGACAGCGCCGTTGACGTCGTCGACGACGGGCGCTCGCTGCTGGAGCAGGCCGAATCGGCGGGCCTGACGCCGCAGAACGGCTGCCGGATGGGCATCTGCCACACCTGCACACGGCGCAAGATCTCTGGCGCCGTACGCAACCTGACCACCGGCGCGGTCTCGACCGGACCCGACGAAAACGTGCAGATCTGCGTCAGCGTCCCCGTCGGCAACGTCGATATCGCCCTCTAGTTCTAGGAGAAAAGCCATGTCAAACAAGATCACCCTGACCAAAGACCAAGCCGACGCCTTCGGCCGCGAGCTCGACGCCATCAAGGAACGTGTGATGGCAGACCTCGGCGAAGAGGACGCGGAGTACATCCGCCGCGTCATCAAGACCCAGCGTGCCCTGGAAGTCGGCGGCCGCGTGCTGCTGTTCCTGCCGCCAGCCTGGCTGGTGGGCACCGCGATGCTGGGCATCGCGAAAATCATGGACAACATGGAGATCGGCCACAACATCATGCACGGTCAGTACGACTGGATGCGTGACCCCACCATCTCCGGTCGCGACTTCGAGTGGGACACGGCCTGCCCGGCCGACCAGTGGCGGCACTCGCACAACTACATGCACCACACCCACACCAACATCGTGGGGATGGACCGCGACATCGGCTACGGCATCATCCGGATGAGCGAAGACCAGCCCTGGGAACCCTACTTCCTGGGTAACCCGGTCTACGCGTTCCTGCTGATGGTGCTGTTCCAGTACGGCGTCGCGTTGCACGAACTGGAAACCGAGCGGATCCGCTCCGGCGAGATCAAGCTCCGCGACAAGCGCGAGACGCTGCGGGAGATCTGGAAGAAGACCCGCCGGCAGACGCTCAAGGACTATGTCGCCTTCCCGCTGCTGGCCGGCCCGTTCGCGCCGTTCGTGTTCACCGGCAACCTCACAGCCAACCTGATGCGCAACGTGTGGTCGTACATGATCATCTTCTGCGGCCACTTCCCCGAGGGCACTCAGGAATTCACCGTCGAGGAAACCAAGGACGAGTCCCGCGGCCAGTGGTACTTCCGTCAGGTGCTCGGATCGGCAAACCTCACCGGCGGCAAGGTCTTTCACCTGCTGTCCGGCAACCTGTCGCACCAGATCGAGCACCACCTGTTCCCGGACATGCCGGCCCGGCGGTACGCCGAGATCGCGCCCGAGGTGCAGGAGATCTGCGAACGCTACGGCATCCCCTACAACAAGGGCCCGCTGTTGCAGCAGTTCGGCACCGTCGTCCGCAAGATCGTTCGGCTGACCTTCCCCGATTCCTGGAAATTCCGTTCGCGCGGGAAGACCACGGTCTCCGCTGAAAAGGAGCTCGTGGCCGCATAGCGCGTCATCGAGGCTGCGCTGACGGCGCCGAGACTGCGTCCAGGGTCTGCCCGCTCGACATCGGGCCACCCTGGGCGCAGTCTCGCGTCACACCGGGGGCGAGCTATGGCCGCGATGAGAGCAGAATGGGCGCCGTGGAATGGACCGGCGCACGCTATGCGGACAACCCGACGGTAGAGGGCTCAACGTGGATCGACGCCGATCCCGGGCGGGTCTGGAGCCTGGTCTCCGATATCGAGTTGATGCCGACCCTCAGCACCGAGCTGCAGGCGGTGGAGTGGGCCGACGGCGCCGATAGACCCCGACTCGGCGCTCGTTTCGTCGGCCACAACGAACACCAATCATTCGGACAATGGAGCACTACCTCGCACATCGTCGCCTGCGATAAGCCGCGCGAATTCGCCTGGGCCGTTGGTGATTCCGACAACCCCGCGGCGACCTGGCGCTTCCTGCTGACCCCGCGGGACGGCGGGACGGCGCTGACCTACCGGGCGCAGATGGGACCCGGCCGGTCTGGCTTGTCGTTGGCCATCGATGCGATGCCCGACAAGGAACAGAAGATCGTGTTTGTCCGCATGCGCGAGTTCGAGGCCGCAATCGGCAAGACGCTGGCGGCGATCAAGAGGCTGGCCGAACACGGGGTGCGTTGATGCGCACCGCCACGACGGTCGAACTCTCGGGGTCCGGCCCGGATGTGGTCGAGTTCGTGGTCGAGGCCGAAAAGCTGGGTCTGGACGTCTGCTGGGTCGCCGAGGCGTGGGGTACGGACGCGCCGTCGGCACTGGGGTATATCGCCGCGCGGACGCACCGGATGCTGCTCGGTTCGGGTGTGCTGCAGGTCGGCACCCGTTCGCCGGTGGTCGTCGCACAGACCGCGATTACGCTGTCCAACTTGTCATCCGGCCGTTTCCTGCTCGGCTTGGGGGCTTCCGGCCCGCAGGTGATCGAGGGACTGCACGGGGTGTCCTTCAGCCGGCCGCTGGCTCGGATCCGCGAGACTGTCGACATCGTTCGGCAAGCGTTCACCGGCGGCAAGATCTCCTACTCCGGCGACGAGTTTCAGATCCCGCGGCCGGGCGGTGAGGCGGTGCCCATGCGGTTGTCGACGCGGCCTGAGCATACGATCCCGATCTATCTGGCCGCGCTGTCGCCGGCGATGCTGCGGTTGACCGGACAGGTCGCCGACGGCTGGCTGGGCACCAGCTTCGTTCCGGAAGGCGCCGCGCGCGCTTACTTCGCCCACCTCGACGACGGGCTGGCCGCCGCTGGTCGCAGTCGCGCCGATATCGACATCTGCCAGGGCGCCGAGGTTGCGTTCGCGGTCGACGACGGCGAGCTGGCTGGCATCGTCGCTGGTCGGAAAATGGAGCTCGCGTTCAGCCTGGGCGGGATGGGCTCGTCGACGACCAACTACTACAACCAGGCCTATAGCCGCCAGGGCTGGGCCGGTGTCGCCGCCGAGGTGCGGGAGCGCTGGCAGCGCGGCGACCGCGACGGCGCGGCTGGGCTGGTGACCGACGAGATGGTACTGGCCACGACGCTGATCGGGACCGAGGAGATGGTCCGCACGCGGCTGGCGGTCTGGCGAGACGCCGGTGTGAACACCGTGCGGCTGTATCCCGCGGGCGACACGCTTGACGCCAAGCTGCAGACCCTGGGCCGGGCCATCGAATTGGTCCGCGAGGTTGGTGCGCCGTACTAGCGTCAGGCTGCATGGTCTCCATGCCCGCACTGGACGGCGTCGAACACCGGTTTGTGGATCTGGACGACGGTGTCACGATCCATGCCGCAGACGCCGGGCCGACCGACGGCCCGGCGGTGATGCTGGTGCACGGCTTTCCGGAGAATTGGTGGGAGTGGCACGAACTGATCGGTCCGCTGGCCGCCGACGGATACCGGGTGCTGTGCCCGGATCTGCGCGGCGCGGGCTGGAGCTCGGCGCCGCGTTCGCGATACCTGAAGTCCGATATGGCCGACGATTTGGCGGCCGTACTGGACCGGCTGGGCGTTGCCTCAGCCAAACTCGTCGCACACGACTGGGGCGGACCGGTCGCATTCATCATGATGCTGCGTCATCCCGCGAAGGTGTCCGGATTCTTCGGGGTGAACACGTCGGCGCCGTGGGTCATTCGCGACTTGGGAATGATCCGGCACATGTGGCGCTTCTGGTACCAGATCCCGATGGCGCTACCGGTGATCGGCCCACGGGTGATCGCCGACCCCAAAGGCCGCTACTTGCGAACGCTCGCCGGCGGATTCGGCGTGCCGGAAGCGGACGTCCGCATGTACGTCGAGTGCATGCGCCAGCCCGGTCACGCGGTAGCCGGATCGCGGTGGTACCGCAGTTTTCAGACCACGGAGATGTTGCGCTGGATGCGCGGCGAATTCGACGGCGGCCACGTCGACGTCCCGGTCCGCTGGCTGCATGGCATGGGCGATCCGGTGATCACGCCCAACCTGCTGCGCGGGTACGCCGACCGGATAAGCGATTTCGATGTCGAGCTGGTCGATGACGTCGGCCATTGGATCGTCGAGCAGCGGCCGGAGCTGGTGCTGGACCGGATCCGCGCCTTTCTTCGCCTCGAGACATAAACTGCTGCGGCGTTCTTACCAGTGCTCAGGGCTGGACCAGGATCCGGATCGGGTTGCCGTCCTGACGCTCCAGCTTCTCGATACCCGACTGGACGTCTTCAAGCGGCACGATCTCGCTGATCGACCGCGAAAGATCAAGGCGCCCAAGTGAAACCAGCTTCGCCAGAGTCTCGATGTCGACGTTCTGGTAGCCGAGGTGGCCGAGCACCTGCTTGCGGGTCAAGCCGAACATCGCGGTGGGCCCGACGGTCGGCGACTCGGCGCTCATCCCGACGCCCACCAGCCGGCCACCGGGCGTCAGACAGTCCAGCGCCTGCTCGAACGTCACCTTCAGCCCGACGGCGTCGAAGGCCACATCCAGCAGCCGACCGCCGGTGATCTCGGCGATCTTGTCCCTGAGCCGGTCTTCGCGGGAGCTGAAGGCGTAGTCCGCGCCCAGCTCGACGGCGCGGTCCAGAACTACCGGGTTGATGTCGACGGCGATCACCGGCACCGCGCCGACCAGCCGCGCGAGCTGGACGATGTGAGTGCCCACCCCACCGACGCCCCACACCCCGACCGATTCCCCCACCGCCACCTTCCCGGTCCGGACCACGGCGCCGAACGGCGTCGACACCGCGTCGGCCAGGATCGCGGCCTGCTCCAGCGGCACGTTGTCCGGCACACGGGTCAGGCCCGCCGCTTGCGCCACGGTGTATTCGGCCCACGCGCCGTCGTAGGCGAAGGCCATCAACTGGATCCGCTGGCAATTCACCACGTCACCGCGACGGCAGTTCGGGCAGCGCTGGCATGGTCGGCCGGCGGCGACCACGACCCGGTCGCCTTCCGCCCAGCCGGTGACGTCCGGACCCAGCTTCGCGATGGTGCCCGATGCCTCGTGGCCCTGAGTCACCACCGGTGCCTGGGCCGGGAACGTTCCGTTGATCAGGCTCAGGTCCGAGTGGCAGATCCCGCAGAAGGCAACCTTGACCAGCACCTCGCCCGGTTCCGGCTCCGGGATCGGAACGTCTTCCAGCGCAACCTTTTTAGTGTCGGCGTAGAAGCGCTCTGCGCGCATGGTGGACGCCATGACTACTCGACGCCGATGGTCACCTCTGTCGATTTGACGAACACCGTCGCGGGCCGGCCGACCTCGAGGCCGAGGTCGAGGGCGGCGTCTTTGGTGAGCGAGGACGTGACGACCTGGTCGCCGCCGTCGAGCCGAACCTTGACGATTGCCATCACATTGCCGAGGTCGACCTCGGTGATGGTTCCGGTGAGCTGGTTGCGGGTCGATAGCTTCATCGCAGTCCTCCTGGTCGAGGGTCGGGAATCTGAGCCTAGCCCCGGGGGCCGAGCAGGGCGATAGACGCATCTACCGCCGGTTCCACGATTTCCCGCACCGGCCGTCCGTCTTCGACGGCCAGCGCGACCAGTTCCCGCAGACCGCCAACCAGAATCACCGCCAGCGGAGCCGTCAGCGGTCGCAGGCCGGCGCGCCGCAACCCTGGGCTGCCGCTCAGGTCGATCAGCAGGTTGGTCAGCAGCTCCAAACCCTGACGCTGCACGGGCCGGGCGACGTCACCCAGCGACGGGAGTTCACGGATCCAGCTCAACGTGAGGGCCGGCCGGGACTCGATATGGCCGACGTAGCCCTCCACAGCCTGACGAATCTGTCGGTGCCACTCGGCCTCTGGATCGACGGCCACCCGGATGTCTTCGGCCATGACCGCGATCTCTGCCTCCAGCAGGTGCAGGAAGCATTGCTCTTTGCCGGCGAAGTGGTCGTAGAACGTGCGTTTCGATGTGCGGGCATGGCGGACGATGTCGGCGACGGTGGTGGCGCGGTACCCGCGCTCGCGGATGGAAGCGGCGAGGCCGTCGAGCAGCCGCAGCCGAAATGGGTCAGCAGCAACGAGATCCGCGTCCTCCGCCGCTGGTGCCACTGATGTCATCGATCGCGCCCTTTCGCCCTTGTCAGGCTTGGTACCACAGAGTACCGTACCGGGAAAGGCTCGCGGTACACCGTCGTACCACCCCGATCTAAGGGTCAGATATTGGGAGCATCAGCGTCATGACCGAAGTAGTCACCGCACCATCGGCTTCCCCCGCAGTCAGGCTGCCACCGGCGACCCGGCTGCCCAAGGTCGTCCAGGGCGTCATCTTTGCCATGTCGCGACGCTGGATGTTCCGGCGGCTGACCCGCCGCTACGGCAGCGTCTTCATGCTGAACGTCCCGATTTTCGGTCGCGTCGCGGTGGTTGCCGACCCGCAGTTGGCCAAGCAGGTCTTCACGACCAGCCCAGAGGAACTCGGCAACATCCAGCCCAATCTGAGCCGATTGTTCGGCTCCGGCTCGGTGTTCGCCCTCGACCGTGACGATCACCGCCGGCGGCGCCGGTTGTTGGCTCCGCCGTTCCACGGCAAGAGCATGAAGCACTACGAGAGCATCATCGAGCAGGAAACCCTGCGCGAGTCAGCCAACTGGCCAGAGGGACGGCCCTTCGCGACGCTGCCGTCAACCATGCACATCACCCTCAACGCCATCCTGCGCGCGATCTTCGGGGCCGACGGTGCCGAACTCGACGAACTGCGCCGGATCATCCCGCCGTGGGTCACCCTGGGCTCGCGATTGGCAGCGATGCCGAAACCGGAACGGAACTATGGCCGGTACACCCCGTGGGGGCGGCTGGCCGAGTTTCGGCGGAAATACGACGTCATCATCGACAAGCTGATCGACGCCGAGCGATCGGACCCGAACTTCGCCGACCGGAACGATGTGCTGGCGCTGATGCTGCGCAGCACCTACGACGACGGTTCGGTCATGTCGCGCAAGGACATTGGTGACGAGCTACTCGCCCTGCTGGCAGCCGGGCACGAAACCACGGCGGCCACGCTGGCCTGGGCATTCGAGCGGATAACCCGGCACCCGGACCTGCTGGCGGCGCTCGTCGAGGAGGCCGACAACGACGGCTCGGAGTTGCGGCAGGCCACGATCCTGGAAGTCCAGCGGGCCAGGACCGTCATCGACTTCTCCGGTCGCCATGTCTATCCAGAGGTTTACCAACTCGGCGAATGGGTTCTGCCACGCGGGGATTCGATCCTCATCAGCATTTCGCAGATCCACGACAACCCCGACGTCTTCCCCGACCCGGAGCGGTTCGACCCACAGCGTTACATCGACAGCAAGCCGCCCACGTTCGCGTGGCTCCCGTTCGGCGGTGGCACCCGTCGTTGCGTGGGAGCCGCCTTCGCCAACATGGAGATGGATGTGGTGCTTCGAACTGTGTTGCGGCACTTCACCCTTGAGACCACCAGCGATCCCGCAGAACCGTGGCACTGCCGGGGGGTCGCCTACACCCCGAAGTACGGCGGACGAGTCGTCGTACACCGGCGCTGAGCCGCGCCGGAAAGGGCTTTCAGCGGTTGGCGTCGGCCCGTCGCGGCAGTTTCCAGCCGGGGCGCACGTAGTGGCAGGTGTACCCGTGGGGATAGCGCTGCAGGTAGTCCTGATGCTCGGGCTCGGCTTCCCAGAAATCCCCGGCGGGGCTGACTTCGGTCACCACTTTGCCGGGCCAGAGGCCGGATGCCTCGACATCGGCGATGGTGTCCAGCGCGACGCGCTTCTGCTCGTCGTCGACGTAGAAGATCGCCGACCGGTAGCTGGTTCCGCGGTCGTTGCCCTGCCGGTCCTTCGTCGTCGGATCGTGGATCTGGAAGAAGAACTCCAACAGCGTGCGGTAGTCGGTGGCCGACGGGTCGAAGACGATCTCGACCGCCTCGGCATGCGTGCCGTGATTGCGGTAGGTCGCGTTGGGAACGTCGCCGCCGCTGTAGCCGACGCGGGTGGAGACCACCCCGGGCTGCTTGCGGATCAGGTCCTGCATTCCCCAGAAGCAGCCGCCGGCAAGGATGGCTCTTTGCGTGCTTGTCATTTCTCGTCCTCCTAGCCGGGCCGGGATCCGCTAACGACCCAGGCTACACTCCGGCCGTGAGGTGTAACGGCTCGTGAGCAGCCCAGAGTTCTCCCGCAGCGAATTGGCCGCAGCCTTCGAGAAGTTCGAGAAGACGGTTGCCCGGGCCGCCGAAACCCGGGACTGGGACGCCTGGGTCGAGCACTACACGCCCGACGTCGAATACATCGAACACGCCGCGGGCACGATGCGCGGCCGCGAGCAGGTTCGCGACTGGATCCGGCGGACGATGACGACCTACCCGGGTAGCCACATGGTCGCGTTCCCGGCGTTGTGGTCGGTCATCGACGAGCCGACCGGGCGCATCATCATGGAGCTGGACAACCCGATGCGCGACCCCGGCGACGGCAGCGTAATCAGCGCGACGAACATCTCGATCGTCACCTATGCCGGCGACGGCCTGTGGCGCCGTCAGGAGGACATCTACAACCCGCTGCGCTTCTTGAAGGCGGGGCTGAAGTGGTGTCTCAAGGCGCAGGAACTGGGCAAGCTCGACGACGACGCAGCCCAGTGGCTGCGGGATCACGGCGGCGGCACCAAGTGAGCGCAAAACCCAAGCTGGTGATCGGCGCCAACGGCTTTCTGGGCTCACATGTGACCCGCCTGCTGGTCGAGGACGGCGCACAGGTCCGGGTGATGGTTCGGCCCACCGCGAACACCCGCAGCATCGACGACTTGGAGGTCGCCCGGTTTCACGGCGACGTCTTCGACACCGCCACCGTGCGCGAGGCGATGGACGGCTGCGACGACGTGTACTACTGCGTCGTTGACACTCGCGCGTGGCTGCGCGACCCAACGCCACTGTTCCGCACCAACGTCGAGGGGCTGCGCAACGTTCTGGACGTCGCGAAGGAAGCCAACCTGCACAGGTTCGTCCTCACCAGCAGCTACGTGACAGTGGACCGGCGGCACGGGCACGTGGCGACCGAATCCGACCGGATCAGTCCGGATCGGCGGGTCACCGCCTACGTCCAATCCCGGGTGCAGGCAGAGGATTTGGCGATGCAGTATGTCGCCGAGCATGGCCTGCCCGCCGTCGCGATGTGCGTTTCGACGACGTACGGCGGCGGCGACTGGGGCCGCACCCCGCACGGCGCCTTCATCGCCGGGGCGGTGTTCGGCAAGCTGCCGTTCCAGATGAACGGCATCCAGCTGGAGGCGGTGGGCGTCGACGACGCGGCCAGGGCGCTGATCCTGGCCGCCGAACGCGGGCGCGACGGCGAGCGCTACCTCATCTCGGAACGAATGATCGCGTTGAGGGAGGTCGTCCGGATCGCGGCGGACGAGGCGGGTGTGCCGTCGCCGCGACGGTCGATTTCGGTCCCGGTGCTCTATGCCCTGGGTGCGCTGGGCAGCCTGAGGACGCGGCTTACCGGCAAGGACGCCGAGCTGAGCCTCGATTCGGTGCGGATGATGCGCGCCGAAGCCGACGTCGACCACGGCAAGGCGGTCCGCGAATTGGGCTGGCAGCCGCGCCCGGTAGAGGAATCGATACGTGAGGCGGCGCGATTCTGGGCGGCGATGCGCAAGCCGGAAGCGGCACGCGATCTTTTCAAGCCCAGTTGATCTTGAATAGGCTCGCGTCAATGGAACGCGTTCGTGTCGACCTCGATGGCCCACCGCAGACGATGCTCGCGACGCTTTACGCTAAAGCCCTCGACGCCGACTTCGCAAACCCGGTGCTGGGGGACCGGTACGCCAAGGAGGCCGTCGAACGCATCGACTACGACTGGAAGAACACCACGATCACCGCGCGCAACTCCGCGTCGGTGACGACGCGGACCGCGCATTTGGATATTTGGGCCCGGCAGTTTCTCGCGGCGCACACCAAAGCCGTAGTCCTGCACGTGGGTTGCGGGTTGGACGGCCGGTATTTCCGGCTGCAGCCGGGCCCGGAAGTGGACTGGTATGACATCGACTACCCGGAGGTCGCCGAACTGCGCTCAAAGCTCTATCCCGTCCGGGACCACTACCGCGTCGTCGCTGCCTCGGTAACCGACCCGGCCTGGCTGGCAGAAATCCCCGATGACCGGCCCACGCTGATGATCGGTGAGGGGCTGACCATGTACTTGAGCGAGCAGGACGGCGTCGGGTTACTGCGACGTGTGGTCGACCGCTTTCCGTCTGGCGAGTTGCAGTTCGATGCTTTCAACCGGCTGGGCGTCAAGTCGCAATGGATGAACAGAGTCGTGCGCCGATCCGGATCGACGTTGCGCTGGAGCATCGAGGGGCCCGGCGACATTCTTCAAGCGGTGCCCGGTACCCGGCTGCTGGCCTGGATGCGCTGGTTCGAATCCGACACTTTCGCGCGGCTGCCGCGCGCCTACCAGCTACTGGGCCGGGTCATGTCCGTCGTCCCGGCCGTGGCGAACATGTCCCAATATCACCGCTACGCGTTCTGACGGGAATGTCGACGGCCGGGCCACGTTGAACCGAAGACAGACCCAAGCCAGACCCAAGCCAGAGAGGTGAATCATGAGCCATCCAGAAATCAAAGAACCCAGCGCCGGTCATCCGATCACCATCGAGCCGACCAAGGGCCGGGTTCAGGTGCGCGTCAACGGCGAGCTGGTCGCCGACACCACCGCCGCGCTGCAACTGCAGGAGGCCACTTTGCCTGCCGTGCAATACATTCCGTTTGCCGACGTCGTCCAAGACCGGCTTACCCGCACCGACACCAGCAGCTACTGCCCCTTCAAAGGTGACGCCAGCTACTACAGCGTGACGACGTCGGGCGGCGACACCGTCGACGACGTGATCTGGACCTACGAACAGCCCTATCCGGCGGTGGCCGCGATTGCCGGGCACGTCGCCTTCTACCCCAACAAAGCCGAAATCAGCGTCGTCGCGGGCTAAGCCAATTCGGGAAACACTTTGACGAGCGATCGGGGATCGGTGTATTCGCGCATCGATACGATCAGCCCGTCGCGAGTCTCGAAGACGAAAACGAACGGGCTCTCGTAGTAAATGCCGTCGGTGCTGGTTCCTTCGCCCTGCCCCTCGACGACCACCGTCTCGCCCTCGTTGATGCAGCGCACAAGCTCGATTTTGACTTCGAGGGTCTGCTTTTGTTTCTCGATCCCGCGCCGCAAAGTCTCTTTGTCATAGCCGGTCCGGGTGACGATGCTCCAGTAAGTGAACTCGTCGCTGAGCAGCGCGAAGCCCTCGTCGAGGTCGCCGCCCTCGCATAGGCTCTGCAGGAACATCCAGGCCAGTTCGGCTTGCGGGTCATCGAACGGCGTCGTCACACCCGCAATATTGTCTTGGCGGACTGTTGCTGGTCAAACGAATGGAGCAAACGGTGGCGAGCGCGCGGACCGTCACGTTCCCCGGAGCGGCCAGCTTCGGGCATACGCTGGCGCCTCTTCGCCGGGGTCCTCGGGATCCGTGCTTTCAGCTGCCGGGGGACGGCACGATCTGGCGGACCAGCTTGCTGCCCAGCGGGCCCGTCTCAGCGCGGATCAGCCGCGCGGCCGCCAACGCCGCCCGCTGCGAGGCGTGGGGCGGCGGAGCCGAGGAATTCGTCGAGATCCTGCCCGCGCTGCTGGGTGCCGAGGATGATGTGTCGGATTTCGTACCGCGGGATCCGACGGTCGCTGCCGCCCATCGGCGAGTTCCGCACTTCCGGCTCGGCCGGACCGGCGGGGTACTGGAAGCCCTTATTCCGGCGGTCATCGAGCAACGGGTGCCGGGCGCAGACGCGTTCCGGTCGTGGCGGGTGCTGGTGACCAAATTCGGCACACCGGCCCCGGGGCCGGCCCCGGCTGGGATGCGGGTGCCGCCGTCGGCCGACGGGTGGCGACACATTCCGTCCTGGGAGTTCCACCGCGCCAATGTCGATCCGCGGCGCTCGCAGACGGTGGTGAGTTGCGCGCGACGGGCAACGGCGCTGGAGCGGCTGGTAGCGCAGCCGGCGGAGCAGGCACGCGAGGCGTTGCAGTCACTGCCCGGCGTCGGGGTGTGGACCGCGGCCGAGACCGCGCAACGCGCATTCGGCGACGCCGACGCCGTGTCGGTGGGCGACTACCACATTCCGAAGATGGTCGGCTGGACGCTGATCGGCCGCCCGGTTGACGACGACACCATGCTCGAGTTGCTGGAGCCGATGCGACCGCACCGCCACCGGGTGGTGCGGCTGCTCGAAGTCAGTGGCCTGGCCTACGAGCCGCGGCGCGGCCCCCGGCTACCGGTTCAGCAAATCCACTCGCTGTAGTAGAGGAGCCAACGTGGGCGTGCAGTTCTACGACAGCGCGGACGACTTTCGTCGCGTCGCTGTCGACATCTACCGCCGCGACCCGATTGAGGCGACCGTCGAACTGACGGTTCTGCGCGACATCTCAACCGACGGCAACGAGCCGCCGCTGCTGCTGACCGTCAGCGACGACAGCGGACGGCTCGTCGGCGCGGCGCTGCGAACACCACCATTTCCTTTGGCGTGTAACGGATTACGCGATGCACCTCTCGACGAGGTGGTTGACGCGCTGGTCAGTGAGGTCGGCCATCTCAATGGAGTGCGTGGGCGCAGCGACATCGCGAGCCGATTCGCCGCGGCATGGTCGGACGCCACGGGAGCTCATGGCACCGTCACTATGCGCGAGCGGCTCTACCGTCTTGATGCCCTGCGTCCGCCGGTTGGAGTGAGCGGGGAACCGCGACCGGCCCAGGATGCCGACATTGGGCTTGTCGCCAAGTGGATCAGTGACTTTCGCCGCGAAGCCTTCGGCGTCTCACCTGACCTGGCGACCGTGGCGGAGTCGGTGGTCGCCGCCCAGGCGCTGGGCGACGTTTACCTCCTTTGGATCGTGAACGACGAGCCCGTCAGCTTGGCTGGAGCGCGGGCGCCGGTGGCCGGAGTGTGCCGAGTCGGGCCGGTCTACACACCACCCGCTCGTCGAGGTCACGGATACGGCTCAGCGGTAACTGCGGCCGTCGCAACGTGGTGTCACCGCAACGGTGGCAGCGACGTCGTGCTGTTCACCGACCTCGCAAACGAGGTGTCAAACGCTATCTACCAGCGCATCGGATTCCGGCCAGTCAGCGACTCGGCACGTATCGACTTCGCCATGCCGGCGGGCTAGCGGCACCGCAGGTCACGCGTCGTTGTTTCCGTCGATGGCCATCGGGTAACCCTCCGAAGAAGTGACCGCAGGCGGAACTCAGGAAGACTCAGGAGATTTGATGGCGCAGTTCACGATTCCGGGATTGACCGACAAGCAGGGAGCGCAGCTCGCCGAACTGCTGCAAAGGCAGCTGAGCACCTACAACGACCTTCATCTCACGCTAAAGCATATTCACTGGAATGTGGTGGGGCCGAACTTCATCGGCGTGCACGAGATGATCGACCCGCAAGTTGACGCGGTGCGCGCATATGCCGACGAGGTTGCCGAGCGGATAGCCGCTCTTGGCGCGTCACCGCAGGGCACGCCGGGCGCGATCATCAAGGACCGTGCCTGGGACGACTATTCGGTCGGCCGTGACACCGTGGAGGCGCATCTGGCTGCGCTAGACCTGGTCTACACCGGCGTCATCGAAGACATCCGCAAAGCCATCGATGAGACCGAAGAGATCGATCCGGTCACGCAGGACATCCTGATCGACCACGCCGGGCACCTGGAGCAGTTCCAATGGTTCGTTCGGGCGCATCTGGAGAGCGCCGGTGGGAAGCTGGCCCATGAGGGCAAGACCACCGAAAAGAGTGCCGCTAAGACCGCCAAAACCGCGCGCCGCAGGTCCTAGTTTCCGGCTTCGGAAGATTGCCGCCAGGCGCGTTTAGCAAAGGCGCGTAATCCTTTCAGGAAGTTAGGCTGCCAAAACGACGCGGACGCCAATTTTCTCGTATGTGTCTTTGGCTCGAGCATCGCGTGTGGCGAGTTCCGCCCGGTGCTCGGCGGCGGCCAGCGCCACCAGCGCGTCATAGACAGCGCCCCCAGCAATCTCGTAATCAGCGAGCACGCGTGGGAGATGCTCAGCGGTGCGGGGACTTAACAACAAAGGTGTCGCAAAGCGTTCGGCGAGTAGCCGCGCGGCATCCATCGGCGCTAGGCGTAAGTCTTGCGGTAGACGGGTCAGCACTGAGTAGGTCTCGGCCACGGCGTGGCCGCACAGCGCTACCTCTCGATGTGCCCACCAGCGAACAACGGCTCCATGCGCAGTATGGGTTCGTACCAGCAACGGAATCGCTACGCTGGTGTCCAATGCCAGCGTCGAATTCACCTTCGACCGGTATCGATAAGGCCGAACACGATCTCATCGTCGATCGTGGCCTCACCGGTGGCCACCAGCACCCCGTCCTCCTCTTCAAGACGCGCCGTCCGTCCACTGGGGATTAGGTGAAGGCCAGCGCCGTAGCGAGATATTTCCACGGTGGATCCCGATCGCAATCCCATGGCCTCCCGCAGCGGCTTCGGTACGACGATGCGGCCAGCGGCATCTACAACAGCTTTCATGGGAATACGATACCATCGCGCTCCCACTCCGGTCTGCGCGTTTGGTGACCCTGCCCTGACTCGGCGTCCGCGCGTCTCCGCCAGCCAAGAGGGAATAATCGGACTGCGGTCCGGTTATATCGGTAACTCTAGAAAGGGAGATCGATATGCCTGCAATTACCGCAGACACCCTCACATTGCCCAAGGTGGGCGCGGCCGGCCCCACCGACACCGAGCGCCCCGTCCGATCCGTCACTACCGGCCCGCGCGGCTACGAAGGTGAGGGCTTCCCGGTCGTCCGTACCTTCGCCGGCGTCAGCACCGCTGCGCTGGACCCGTTTGTGCACATGGACCAGATGGGTGAGGTGGAGTACGAGCCAGGAGAGCCCCGCGGCACGGATTGGCATCCGCATCGGGGCTTCGAGACGGTCACCTACATGATCGACGGGAAGTTCGCGCATCAGGATTCGCACGGCGGCGGCGGCTTGATCACCGACGGCGCGACGCAGTGGATGACGGCCGGTTCGGGCATTCTGCACATCGAGACTCCACCCGCCGAATTGGTGGAAAGCGGTGGTGTGTTCCACGGTGTCCAGCTCTGGGTGAATCTGCCGAGGAAAGACAAGTTCGCGACACCCCGGTATCAGGCGATCGAGGGCAATGAAGTCAAACTGCTCTCCTCCGACGACGGTGGAGCGCTGGTTCGCGTCATCGCCGGTGAGATCGACGGCCACCGCGGCCCGGGAATCACCCACACGCCGATCACGGTGGCGCACGCGACGATCGAAAACGGGGCGCGACTCAACATTCCCTGGCAGCGCGACTTCAACGCGCTGGTCTACGTGTTGTCCGGCCGCGGACAGGTCGGTCCGGTCGGATACCCGATTCAGCAGGGTCAGTTGGCTGTTCTCGGCCCTGGCGACCGGATTACCGTGGCTGCCGCGCCGGCCCAGGACTCGTATCGCACGACGGCACTTGATGTGCTGATCCTCGGCGGGCTGCCGATTCGGGAGTCGGTATTTCACTATGGGCCTTTCGTGATGAATTCCCGGGCCGAAGTGATCGATGCACTTGAGGACTACCAAGCCGGCAAGTTCGGTCAGGTCCCACCGAATGCACTTATGCCGCACCGGAACGGTGGCACAATTCGGTAATGCCGCCTACGGCCAGTCGTCGGCCGGGTCGTCCGCCCGCCGCGAAGGCGGACGAGACGCGGAAGCGCATTGTGACCGCGGCTCGTCAGGTGTTCAGCGACCACGGCTACGACGGCGCGACTTTCCAGGCCATCGCCGTGCGTGCCGATCTGACCCGACCGGCGATCAACCACTACTTCTCCAGCAAGCGGGTGCTGTACGGGGAGGTGGTGGACCAAACCAACGCACTCGTCGTCACAGCCGGAATCGACCGGGCCCGCAACGAGAGCACCGCAATGGGACGGCTCTCGGCGTTCATCGCCGCGGCCAACCAGGCCGAAAACGAAAACCCTTGCACGGCGGCCTTTTTAGTTACCGCGGTAATGGAATCGCAACGGCATCCGGAATTGATCCCTCCAGAAAACGACCCGGCGCGACTCAGCCGGGAATTTCTGACGTGGACCATCCACGACGCGGTCGAGCGCGGCGAAGTTGCCGCCGATACGGACGTTTCGGTATTAACCGAGACATTGCTCGCGGTGTTGTGCGGCGTGGGATTCTATGCCGGTTATCTCCGCAGCTACCAAGAGATGGAGACCGTCACCGCGTTGTTGCAGCAGCTGCTGGCCGGCCAGCTCTGGCGTCGCGCAACCTGAACGGGGTCCGGCTTGGTGTTACGCAAAGCACATAGCTTGCCTAACTTATTCGGGTACGATGGTCGCGACATGACTGATCTCGGCGGCGCCTGTCCGCGCTGAGGGGCGCGGATGCGCGGTGGGAATCGGCCGACTGAACAGATCACTACAGACCTGGAGCACGCGATGAGTTCACTGCGCACCCACGACGACACCTGGGACATCAAGAGCAGCGTCGGTACCACCGCGGTGATGGTGGCCGCCGCCCGGGCCGTCGAAACCGAGCAGCAGGACCCGCTGATCCGCGACCCATACGCCAAGCTGCTGGTCACCAGCGCCGGTGCGGGCGTGTTGTGGGAGGCCATGCTCGACCCTGATATCGCGGCCAAGGTGGAAGCCCTCGACACCGAATCCGCGGCCCATCTCCAGCACATGCGCAGCTACCAGGCGGTGCGGACAAACTTCTTCGACACCTACTTCAACGATGCTGTTGCCGCCGGGATCCGGCAGGTGGTGATCCTGGCGTCGGGACTGGATTCGCGCGCCTACCGCCTGGACTGGCCGGCCGGCACCACCGTGTATGAGATCGACCAGCCCCAGGTGCTGGACTACAAATCCACGACGTTGGCGGAAAACGGCGTGACGCCCTCATCCGATCGCCGAGCGGTCGCCATCGATCTGCGCCAGGACTGGCCCGCCGCGCTGCGGGCCGCGGGATTCGACCCGTCGGCGCCAACCGCGTGGCTGGCCGAGGGCCTGTTGATGTACCTGCCGGCTGAGGCGCAGGACAAGTTGTTCACCCAGATCCGCGAGCTGAGCCCGGCGGGAAGCCGGGTCGCGGCCGAAACCGCGCCCGCGCACGCCGACGAGCGGCGGCAGCAGATGCGCGAGCGGTTCAAGAAGGTGGCCGCCGAGATCGGCCTGGAGGAGACCATCGACGTCGGCGAGTTGATGTACCGCGACGAGCACCGCGCGGACGTCGCGGACTGGCTCAACACCCACGGCTGGCGCGCCCACGCGCAGCCCGCGGTGGACGAGATGCGCCGGGTGGGCCGGTGGATCGAGAATGTCCCGCTGGCCGACGACAAGAACGCATTCTCCGACTTTGTAGTCGGGGAGCGGTTGTAGTGGCACGCACCGCGGACGACTCCTGGGACATTGCGACCAGCGTCGGCGCGACCGCGGTGATGGTAGCGATGGCGCGTGCCGTCGAGACCGCCAGCGCTGATCCCCTGATTCGGGACCAGTTTGCAGAGTTGCTGGTCTCCACGCCTGAGCTCGCGGGAGTCCGCGAGCAGGTGAACTCTTGGTGGGCTGGGGATCCGGATGACGAGGTGGACTTCGCGGTCGGTGCCCAGCAAATGATCAACTATCAGGCGGTGCGCACCCACTTCTTCGACGCCTACTTCGCCGACGCGACCAACGCCGGCATCCGCCAGATCGTGCTGCTGGCGGCGGGTCTGGACTCGCGCGCGTACCGGCTGGCCTGGCCGGACGGCACCGTCGTCTACGAGATCGACCTGCCCAAGGTCCTGGACTACAAGGCCCAGACGCTGACCCGCCACGGCGCCGAGCCGAGGGCCGACCGTCGCCCCGTGGCCGTCGACCTGCGCCACGACTGGCCGCAGGCATTGCGCGACGCCGGGTTCGACCCCGCCCGTCCGACAGCCTGGCTGGCCGAAGGCCTGTTGCCGTTTTTGCCGGCGGCCGCGCAGGAGGCCATGTTCGCCTCGGTCGACGCGTTGAGCGCGCCGGGCAGCCGGGTGGCGGTCGAAATCTTCGGCGCCGACCCAGAGAAACGCAAAGAGGCGGAACAGAAGTGGTCCGAACTGCGGGCCAAACGCGAAGCCCGCGGTGAAGACACCTCGTTCAACCCGTTCGACCTCTGGTTCGACCACGGGGGCCGCTCTGAACCGGCCGATTGGTTCGCGGCGCAGGGCTGGGCCACGGACTCGGTGAGCGGTCGCGAGGAGGCGGATCGGTTGGGCCGGCCCCCGGAATCGGACGCGCGGCCGTTCGTGAACAGCTTCGTCACCGCCGCCAAGTCCTGACTCTGAGCGGCGGGTCTGGCGGCCGGGATTTGTCGTAGGTGGCTGCGATGATGGCGTCATGTCTTCGACCGCATCCGCTGGCGCCGTGGCGGTGAGTCCTGGCGAGCGTCTTGAGGTGCTGTTCGAGGAGCTGGCGGAGTTGACCGGTCAGCGCAACGCGATTGACGGGCGCATCGTTGAGATCGTCGCCGAGATCGATCGCGACCAATTGTGCGGTGTCACCGGCGCGCGGTCGGTGCCGGCGTTGGTGGCCTGGAAGACCGGCTGCTCGCCGGCAAACGCCCACACGATCGCCACCGTCGCGGGCCGGCTGAAGCAGTTCCCCCGCTGCGCCCAAGGCATGCGGGAGGGCCGACTGTCGCTAGATCAGGTCGGGGCCATCGCGGCGCGGGCCGGCGAGGGATCCGATGAGCACTACGCGGCGCTGGCCGGCGTGGCGACGGTCAATCAGCTGCGCACCGCTTTGAAGCTGGAACCGCGACCCGAACCCGAACCTCGACCCGAGCCCGAGCGCGCGATCACCAAGACCACCAACGAGCAGGGCAGCTGCTACCGGATCACACTTCCCCTCCATGACGCCGCGAAGTTCGACGCCGCCTTGCAGTCTCATCGTGATGCGCTGATCGCCGAGTGGAAACTCGATCGCGAGGACCGCGGGCGCCCAGCAGATTATTCACTGCCGTTTCCTACCACCGCGGAGGCGTTTATGCGTCTGGTCGAGGCCGGGTGGGACGCCGAGGCGGCCCGGCGCCCGCACGGGCAGCACACCACCGTGGTGATGCATGTCGACGTCAACCAGCGCGCCGCGGCGCTGCATGTGGGTGCGCTGCTCACCGACGCCGAACGCCGATACCTGACCTGTGATGCCACCTTTGAAGTGTGGTTCGAACGCGACGGGCAGGTCATCGGTGCCGGGCGTACGACACGGCAGATCAACCGGCGGCTTCGCCGCGCGCTCGAGTACCGCCACCCCAGCTGTGCGGTTCCCGGGTGTGGTGCCACCCGCGGTCTGCACGCCCACCACATCCGACACTGGGAAGACGGTGGCCCCACCGAGTTGTTCAACCTGGTGCTGGTCTGCCCGTATCACCACCGGCTACACCATCGCGGCGTCATCACCATCACCGGACCCGCAGGCGCTCTCCTCGTCACCGACAGCGCAGGCCGACCACTGAACCCAGGATCGCTGGCGCGCCCACCAACTCAACCCCGGCCCGCGGTGGCGCCCTGCCCGGGACCTACCGGCGAGCGCGCCGACTGGTGGTGGTACGAACCCTTCCAACCCCAACCACCACCGACAAACAACTAGCTTGGTCACCGGGACCGGCCGCCGCAGTCGGAGGATCGGCCGTTTGCCAACAGATTCGTGACGGCAACCCAGCCCTGAGTGAGCTTCAGCCGGATCTTTCCTATTGCTCTTCCAGCGCGGTGGCTAGGATCGCGGTTATCACCGATGTGTGACGGCGTGAACGAGCGCGGGCACTTCCGGGGAGGTCCGAGAAGGGAAGACGACGATGACTACCGAATCGGTTTCACCAAAGACCCAAGAAGCCCAGGACGAGGCCGCCGCCACCAACGGTGCGCCCGAGGCCAGCGAAGTCGCCGCCACGGTGGCTCGGCTGCGCAAGACCTTCGCCAGCGGGCGGACCCGCAATATCGAGTGGCGCAAGCAGCAGTTGCTGCAGCTGGCGAAGTTGATGGAGGAGAACGAGGACGCGATCGCCAAGGCGCTCGCAGAGGATCTGGACCGCAACGCGGCTGAGGCATTCATTGCCGACGTGGCCGGCACCGTCGCCGAAGCGAAGTACGCGGCCAAGAAGCTGCGCAAGTGGACGCGTCGCAAGTACTTGCTGCTCGAGGTGCCACAGCTGCCCGGTCGCGGCTGGATCGAGTACGAGCCGTACGGCACCGTGCTGATCATCGGCGCCTGGAACTACCCGTTCTACCTGACGCTGGGCCCGGCGGTCGGGGCCATCGCCGCCGGAAATGCCGTGGTGCTCAAGCCCTCTGAAATCGCGCCGGCGTCGTCGCGACTGATGGCCGAGCTGGTACCCCGCTATCTCGACAAAGACGCGATCGCCGTCGTCGAGGGCGACGGCATGGTGAGTCAGGAGCTGATCGCGCAGGGCCTGGACCGCGTGATGTTCACCGGCGGCACCGAGATCGGCCGCAAGGTCTATGAAGGCGCGGCAACACATCTGACGCCGGTCACGCTGGAACTCGGCGGGAAGAGCCCGGTGATCGTGGCTGCCGACGCCGACGTGGACGTCGCGGCCAAGCGGATCGCCTGGATCAAGATCATGAACGCCGGCCAGACCTGCGTGGCACCCGACTACGTGCTGGCCGACGCGAAGATCCGCGACGAACTCGTCGACAAGATCGGCGCGGCCCTGACCAAGTTCCGGTCCAAGGACGATCCGAGCGGGATGCGCATCGTCAACCAACGCCAGTTCGACCGGCTCAGCGGCTACATCGCCGAGGCCGAGGCGGACGGGAAAAGTAAGGTGGCCGCGGGCGGCAAATGCGACGCGTCGAATCTGCGCATCCAACCGACCGTGGTCGTCGACCCCGACCCGGACGGGTCGCTGATGAAAAACGAGATCTTCGGGCCGATCCTGCCGGTGCTGACCGTCGAATCACTGGACGAGGCAATAGGTTTCATCAACAAGCGGGCCAAACCGCTGTCGGCCTACGTGTTCACCAAGGCGCGCGAGACCCGCGAGCGGGTGATCAAGGAGGTGTCGGCGGGCGGCATGCTGGTCAACCACCTCGCGTTCCAGGTATCGACGGCCAAGCTGCCGTTCGGCGGCGTCGGGCCGTCGGGCATGGGTGCTTACCACGGCAAGTGGGGCTTCGACGAGTTCAGCCACCGCAAGTCGGTGCTGACCAAACCGACCCGGCCCGACTTTTCGAGCATGCTCTATCCGCCGTACACCGAACGAGCGCTCAAGCTGGCTCGTCGGCTGTTCTGACGTCAGCCCGGCCGGCTGTTTGCGGCCGGCGCCGACGGTTTTTCTCTCACCTTTATCCAGGAAGGAATCTCTATGCCCGGAGTGCAGGATCGTGTCGTCATCGTCACCGGAGCCGGCGGGGGACTGGGGCGTGACTACGCCCTCACGCTCGCCCGGGAGGGCGCCAGCGTCGTCGTAAACGACCTCGGCGGGGCCCGTGACGGCACCGGCGCCGGTTCGGCCATGGCCGACCACGTCGTCTCCGAGATCCGCGAAGCGGGCGGGCGTGCGGTGGCCAACTACGACAGTGTGGCCGAAGCCGACGGCGCGGCGAACATCGTCAAGACCGCGCTCGACGAGTTCGGCGCCGTGCACGGTGTGGTGAGCAACGCCGGCATCCTGCGCGACGGCACCTTCCACAAGATGACGTCGGAGAACTGGGACGCGGTGCTCAAGGTGCACCTTTACGGCGGGTACAACGTGATCCGGGCGGCGTGGCCGCATTTCCGCGAGCAGAGTTACGGCCGGGTCGTTGTCGCCACCTCCACCAGCGGGCTGTTCGGCAACTTCGGTCAAACCAATTACGGCGCAGCCAAACTCGGCCTGGTCGGCCTGATCAACACGCTGGCGCTGGAAGGGGCCAAGTACAACATTCACGCCAATGCGTTGGCTCCGGTCGCGGCCACCAGGATGACCGAAGACATTCTTCCGCCCGAGGCGCTGGAGAAGCTCACGCCGGAGTTCGTGGCGCCGGTGGTCGCTTACCTGTGCACCGAGGAATCCGACGACAACGGGTCGGTCTTCGTCGTTGGCGGCGGCAAGGTGCAGCGCGTGGCGCTGTTCCAGAACCCGGGCGTCAACTTCGACAAGCCACCGTCGGTGGCCGATATCGCCGCGCAGTGGGGCGAGATCACCGACCTGTCGAAGGCGGAGAAAGCCGGCTTCAAGCTGTAACGCCGTCGGCGTCGTTAGTAGATCTCGCCAATCAGGTTGAACTCGGCCAGCGTGCGGGCAGCCAGCTCACGCAACGCGGCCTTGGTGTTCTCGGCACCCGGTTGGTAGGCGTTGAAGGTGAAGTAGATCTTGGAGCCCCCTCCAACCCGCCAAGACTGCAGGGTCATCTGGCCGCCCGTTAACTCGAGCCACTGTCGCGTTACGCCTTGCCCAGTGACCCGCGTGAGGATGATCTCGCCTTCGGTGCCGTCGGGGCGGTACACCGTCGGGTCGAACTCGTCGAGATTCGAACAAAGCATGGGGGCATCGGGGTCGGTGAGCCCCGCATCGACCATCCGTTTCAGTGCCAGCTTCGGCGTGAACGGGATCAGCGGCCGCACCTGCAGCGACTCGTCTGGCGTCTCCCGCAGGGTGCGCAGTGCCTCCCTGATGGCGGCGCGGATGTCATGCAGATCCGTCGTTACCTCGGTCGGGTCGACGCGGAGGGTCGCAATCGACATTGCGTTCGCACGCGTATCGCCCGCGGTGCGATCGTTCATCGGGAGGTGCAAGGTCACGAGGCCGTCGCCGGCACGTCGTCGCCCGATGCCCTCGGCGAGTTTCGCAGCCAACGCTACGATCAGCGTTTTACCCGTTCCGCCAAGAGCTTTCGCACGGGCATCCCACTCATCCAGGTCGATTTGGATCGAGACAGCCGGCACGACGACCGCATCATCGCCGTCGTCTGCGCGGAGGGCGACGGGTCGCGGTGCCGGTGGTCGGGCAGCATCCTGCCGCGCACCTAACTGCTTTCGGGCCAGTCGTGCCGTCGCGACAATCGCCCGGCCAACCTCCGGCACGTCCCGCGCCGTTTGGCGGGCATCCTCAACCATCGCGCGCCGTCTCGTGCGTGAATGCGGCGGTGGGTAGCCGAGGTCGTGAGTCTTGCCCTGGCTCGCATCGGCTACCACGAGGTGGAGCCCGAGGCCGTCGACCACGTAGTGGGAAAGCACCATGCTGACTGCGGTCGTGCCGTCGGTAAGGGGAAGGACGCCGAAATGCCAGCCGGGCCCCCGTTCCGGATCGATTGGCAACTGTGAGCGTTCATCGGCCCAGTCGCTGAGCTCAGCGCGTGGGCGGGCGCACTCAGCGACATCGATGTCCGACGGCCCCCGATCTATGACCCAACGAGGCCGGCCGAACGGCAGCGGTGACCGTTCGATGAGCCGACCCAACATCCCGTACCCGAGATTGCGGTTGAGCCGCCTGAGCCCATCGAGGTCGACATCGTGCTGGTAAAGCCATACGACTTGGATGACCAGGTTGATGCCGGCGGCACGATGCCCCGCGACCAAGCCCTGGTCCACCAACGCCAGCCGATTGTCCAGCCGCGCATCCTCTTTGGAGGTGCGGCCTTTCAAAGATTCACGTATACGACGTATCCGGGCCGCCACGAGGAGGGCAACACCGCGCGGCACCGGGGGGACGTCCTTAGTGTTCATCCCACGCAGACTAGTCGACACCGCAAGGTACGCTTTCGCGATGTCAAAATCCTCGTCGAGGAAGGCCGAGTGAACGAGATAACTAGAGAGTGCCGACTATGCGGATCGACTGGTCCGCATCAAACTATTGTCGTTCGCGAGATGATGTTCGGAACCCAAGAGCGGTTTGAATATTATATCTGCGTTTCGTGCGAGACATTACAAATTGTGAATGCGCTCGAGGGCGACGAGCTCATGCGTCATTATCCCGACGGTTATCACTCGTACAACGAGCCGGGAATTCTTCGATGGCTCATCACGCAGCAAGATCGCCATAAATTTCATGCCGGCGGCCGGCTAGTCGGTGCCCTCTTAGCGAGGCGCTTGCCCGACGGTATCCTCCGCGTTCTTCTCGGAGGAGACGTCCTCGGAATGCTCGCCCAGCTTCCGCTTGAACGGAACGCGCGAATCCTGGACGTGGGCTGTGGTAGCGGTTTGCTGCTCGAGCGATTGGCCAGAGTGGGATTCAGCAACTTGTCTGGCGCAGATCCGTTCATCGCAGCCGATCACGAGACCCCTAGTGGAGTGCCGCTGATGAAGCGGGATTTGAGTAACGTGACTGGTGAATTCGATCTGATCATGTTCAATCACTCGCTTGAACATGTTCCCGACCCGATCGCGACCCTCAAGTTGGCATACGAGAAGCTTGCTGCCGGAGGCATTTGCTTGGCACGCGTGCCGACGACCTCATCCGAAGCATGGACTACTTATGCGGCGGACTGGGTGCAGATCGATGCGCCCCGACATTTCGTCATACCGTCACGTAAGGCAATGGCGTTGGCAGCTGACAGGGCCGGGCTGCGAGTGGAGCAGACGTTCGATGACTCGAATTTAGGCCAGTTCATGGGAAGCGAAGCCTACCAACGTGATGTTGCGGTGACCGACCCGCAAATCCTTCGATTGTTTAAACCCAAGCAAATCTGGAAGTGGGAAAAACGCGCGGATCGACTCAACGAGCAGGGCCGTGGTGACCAGGTCGGTTTTGTCTTGCGGGCCAAGTGAGTAGGTTAGGGACAAGTCCAACGGGGACCAAAAAGGCGATGATGACAGCATACGAGCGGATCACCCTACCGGCGAAATTCTCGGATTCCGAGTTGCAGGCCGAGCGCACGCAGTGACACGCACATCTCGAAACGCCTTGTCTCAGCCCGCTAAACGCCGCGATGCTATGGTTCCCGCCATGGCAAAAAGGGGGGCGCTCAGGGCCCGCCTCGCGCAGTGGGCGGTGAGCAGCCCGTTGCAAACTCCGTATTGGCTTGCGCGGATTCTCCTACCCGGTGCCTACGCCAGCGACGGGTTGATCAGTATTCACCGCCACGCCTTTCTAGACGACCCCGCATTCCAGCGGGCTTACCAACGCGGCGTGCGCGCCCTGGGCGGCCAGGACTTCTATCGCTGGCAGTGGCGTGTGCACATCGGGCTGTGGGCAGCGGCCAGCGCGAGCCGGCTCGACGGCGATTTCGTCGAGTGCGGCGTCAGTTATGGCTTCCTGAGCAGCGCCGTGATGGAATTCCTCGATTGGGATCGGCTGGGCAAGACTTTCTATCTGCTCGACACCTTTTCAGGACTTGATCCTCGGTTAGTCACAGACAGCGAACGGGCCGGGACCATCAAGAAGAACGAGCGATACCTACGCTACGGTTTCTATGCCAACTCGGTTGACGGCGTCCAGGCCAACTTCGCCCAGTGGCGCAACCAGCGCATCATCGTCGGCGCGATTCCGGAAACACTCGACCAGGTCGACGCTCGCGCCGTGGCTTTCCTACATATCGACATGAACTGTGCCGCACCAGAAGTCGGCGCGCTGCGCTTCTTTTGGCCGCGCCTCTCTCCCGGTGCTTTCGTGCTGCTCGACGACTACGCCTTCCTCGGCTACGACGAGCAGCGCCTCGCCATGGATGCGCTGTCCAGCGAACTGGACGTGCCGATATGCGCATTGCCCACCGGCCAGGGTCTGCTTATCAAGCCGGCGCACTGATCGCAGCAGATGCCGCCGGCTTCGTAGTCACGGGCCTCAGATGTTGCCGATGCCGTTGGCCAGCAGCGAGATTCCGCCCACTGCGCAAATGCCTATGACGATGTGATGCCGGTGGGCCAACGCCCAGTCGTGCAGCGGTCGCAGGACCGCTTGGGTTTTCTCTGGCGCGACCACATAGCTGACGATGGAGATCTCGGCAACCGCCAGTACCCCTGCGACGAACCCGGTGGCGGCAATGACCTGCGCGCCGATTGTTGCTCCCGAAGTGACGATGATCGTGAGCGCGAGTAGCGCCAGCTCGGGTGCCACCCCGCCAAATCCGAAACCGATTACCACCGCAACCCACAGGGATCCGTTTTCCCACGCATTGTGGACGCGGCCAAGCAGCCGCCGGATTGGAGATCCGCCCTCCGCCGCCGCATCCCGCGCACGGTGCAGCAGGCGCGAGATTACGTTCTGCTCATTTGATTCCGGCGCTCGGGCCGAGGTGTTGCCGACGGGAGTCGGCACGGGTGTCCGACGACGCATCCAATGGCGCACGGTAATCAGCGCGGCGATCGATAGCGCAAGAACGCCCATGGCGAGTTGAATGTGCCCGAAGGTCGAGCTCGAGGCCCAATTTTGCATAAAAGATTTAAAGCTTGGTGTGATATGTAGCAGCGTCAGCGGAACGGCCACGCTGGGAAGAAACGCCGTTAGGCAGCCGGTCCAGTAGGCGATGAGGTTTTGCACGGGCCGCGGCCTGGAGATGACGAGAAGGGCGATGCCAAGACGCATCGGATCGAGGCCTGTCAGAAGTCCAAGCACCAGCACCGAGCTCAGCATGCCCCGGAACACTACCTTGTCGATTCTTCGTCGTTCTGTCTGTCTTCGTTCCGAAACCGCAGGGTCTCAACCCAACCGCGCGACTAGATGACGCCCGCGCCCCTGACCACCAGCCAGATCCCAACCGCTGCCAGGATGACTGCCACGACCTGCGCACGGTGAGCTGAAGCCCATTCGTGCAGCGGTCCCAGCACCGCTTGGGTTTTCGCCGGCGCGAGGAGATAGCTGACGAGGGTGATCTCGAAAACAGCGAACATCCCGAGGACGAACACGCAGGCGGCGATGACCTGCGTGCCAATCGAGGCTCCCGAGGCCGCGATGCTGGTGTCTACGAATAGAACTATGGCGGGACCCGGCAAAAATGACATACCGGCCAATAGCGCAATCCACAACGATCCGTTCGCCCACGCCTTATTGGCGCGGTCGACCAGGCGCCGGAATGCAGATCCGCGCTTCGTCGACCCATCTTGGTCGTCCTGCGCCAACGAAATTGCAGTCGGTGTACGGGAGTCCGGCTCCCCACTCGAGGCGTTGCCGACCGGCACGTATTCTCGCTGACGCGTACGAAGGCGCACTGCGATCAGCGCGGACACCGATAGCGCGAGTATTCCCATTACCAAATGAATGTGCCGGGCGGTGGAGTTTGTGCCCGCGGTAGCCAGATTATGTGCAGTAGATCTGAACACCGGCATGTAATTCAGCAGCAGCAGCGGGACCAGCACCGCGGGAACATTTGTTATCAGCAAACCGATCCAGTAGACCAGCAGATTTTGCAACGGTCGCGGCCGGGAGATCACGAGCAGGACGATGACGAGAAGCACAGGATTGAGCGTCCACATAAGCGCCATGCCCAGCACGGGACCCCACACAGCGCGACACACTACCTTGTCAAGATCCAGCCTTCGGGCGGTATTCCGGATCCGGATGCCGGGGCATGAGATTGCGGGGCTTTAACAAAGGGCCGCAGTTACCACATCAGTCGATATGCCGTGAGCGGGCGAAGCTTTCCAGTAGATCAGCGGCATTGGCAACGCTTTCGGCGGGTTTGGTCGTCTGGGTGGCGACTTCGCGGGCTCGGGCGACATATTCGGCGTCGAGGATCCGACGCAGGTCGGAGACCAGCGATTCCCGGCTAGCACTAGAAAAGCGCCGCCCAGAGCCGACCTTCAGTCGTTTGACCCAAGCTGCCCAGATCGCCTGATCGGGTGTCATCCACAGGGCCAGCATCGGGACTCCGGCGCGCAGGCCGGCGGCCGTGGTGCCCATGCCACCGTGGTGCACGACCGCCCGGCAGGCCGGAAAGACGGCGGCGTAATTCATGGCGTCGACCACCTTGACGTGCTCGAAATGGGGCACGTTGCTGAAGTCGCTTCGGCCGGAACACACCAACGCCCGCTCGCCCAACTCCGCACAGGCCGCACCAATCATGGCGAGCGTAGCGGCGGGAGATTTGATCGGTGTACTGCCAAACCCGAAGAAAATCGGCGGTGTGCCCGCCGCAATCCACGACGCGACCTCCTCGTCGGCATCGGTGGCCAGCTCCAGCGTCAGCGCGCCCACAAATGGTCGCTGGCCGCCGTAACTCGCCCATTCGGCTGCCAGGCCGGGGAAGCAAACTTCTTCGTAGGCCTGAATTTCCAACCACCCGTGCTCGGTGATCCGTCGCGCGGCGGAACGCGTCGCCCTTGGCAGGCCCAGTTCACGGCGCTGCGCGTCATCGAACCTCTTCACGCTGCGCCAATTCACCCACTCGTACGCCGACACGGCGTGACGGCTCAATGACGACGGCAGGAATGGCAGGAACTGGCCGTTGGTCCGCGCCGGGGAGATATGCAGCGTGGCCAACGGAATGTCGAAATATTCGGCGACATTGGCAGCGGGCTGCTCGAAATTCAGAAAGGTGACCAGCAGATCGGCCCCGTCGGCCAGGGAGCGGAGCGTCGTGGTGATCTCCTCCCAGTACTGGACGACGGACTCCCCAATCTCGCGCCACAACCTGATCAGATCCCGGATCTTCCAGAAGTTGCGGAATGAACGGGCCCAGAAGTCGCGGTGCGCACCCCACCACTCCTGCGTATCCGGACCGTAGGCGACGGCCGTCAGCCCAGCCGACTCCGCGAAGCCAACCAGGTCAGGCGGGACTGCGATGCGCACGTCGTGCCCGCGACGCAGCAGTTCACGGCCGACCGCGACGCAAGGCTCTACATCGCCACGCGTGCCGTAGCTTGCCAGCACACATTTCATCGCGGATCTTTCGGCATCGATCTCCCTCTGATCTGCAGCGAATTGCGCTGTATTGCTGCCGCTGGAAAGTTAACGGCTAACCCACGACAGTGCGGTGTACTGCGAGATGTGACTATAACTTAGAAGCAATTAACCCTAGACTTTGCGAGTGCATCCTGCCAGGCAACCAACCACGTAGGCCGGGAGATCACGAGAAGTTGACCGCGAGACGCAGGTTTGGCCAGCCGTTTATGGCGATGAATGACAGCGTCCGTTGTCCTTTTGGGGTGAACCGCTCCAGAGAAATGCGGTCGCAAGTACGGTACGACGATGGACAACGTACTCGACCCGCTTGACCAACTCACGTTTGACGTCGAGCGAGCGACGGGAGTCGCATCGTTGCCGCATCCTTTCTGGGTCTACAACCGCCCGGTTGACATCGACGGTCTGCGAAAGTTCCATCACCACCTACAGCAGGGGTGGTTGCCCCGCCGCATCGAACCGTCGCCATTGCGGTTCGGCCGTCACCGCTGGGTAGCAGCCGACCCGCCATCCGACCTCGAGATCGCGACGCCTCGCCCGCGCGCAGAACTCGACGCCTGGCTCGACGAGCAGGCCACCGCTCCCATCGATCCCGTGCACGGACCCCCATGGCACCTTGCGATGCTGCCCTTCACCGACGGGGGTGGCGCGGTGAGCTTGGCCGTATCACATTGCCTTGCAGACGGTGTCGGACTGTTGGAGGCAATGGCCGATGCGGCGGATGGCCGCGATGCGCCGATCAGCTGGCCTGCCGCCGGGTCGCGTCGGCGGGGGCAAGCCCTGCGCGAGGACGCCCGTCAAACTGTGCGCGACATTCCCGCTCTCGGACGCGCCGCGGTTGCGGTGGTACGGCTCGCCCGGCATGCCCGCCGCGAGGGCAAAAAAGCCGCGCCGTCGACCACGCCACTGAGGCTGCCCGCCGGCGCCGACCAACCCGTCACGCCCCCAACGGCAACGGCTTTTGTCGATGCCGAGAAGTGGGAGGCCCGGGCCCGCGCACTGGGCGGGACGAGCAACGCGCTGCTTGCGGGATTGGCTGCCCACCTGGCCGGGCGAATGGGGCGGGTCACCGCAGACGGTTTGGCCCTGGTGAAGATGCCCGCCAATTTGCGCGCCGAGGGTGATACGCGCGCCAACGCGGTCAGCCATCTCACCATCGTCGCCGACCCCCAACTTGCCACGACGGACCTGCGCGAGATCCGGGGCGCCATCAAACAAGCGCTGATCAGCTACCAGAAGCTGGGCGACGACGAGCAAGCAGTGATGTCCTTCGTTCCCCTGCTGGGCCTGTTGCCCAAGGGGCTGGTCAGGCTCGTCGACAACACCGTCGTCTCATCCAACATCGGTGTGGTCAACGCGGCCGTCATCCGGCCGGACGGCACGGACGCCGACCTCTTCGCCTCGAGGCTTTCCTACCGCGGCGTGACCAAAGCGTTGATAAGCCGTCTGGGTGGCGTGCTGTACGTGTTGTCGGGAATTGCGCAGGGACAGGTCTTTGTCTCGGTCACCGTTTATCAGCCTGGCTATGCGAACTCGAATGAAGCTTTGCGACAAGACCTTTCGGACGCGTTGAATGACTTCTCGCTCACCGGAACGTATATCGGAGCGCCCCCAATCGCACACCAGTAGTGAAAGGCTGAGACCCGCGATGAAGTTCGTGCTGGCATGCTATGGAACCCGCGGCGACGTCGAGCCCAGCGCCGCCGTCGGGCGTGAGCTGCTGCGCAGAGGCCACGACGTGCGAGTGGCAGTAGCCCCTGACCTGGTTGGCTTCGCCGAGTCGGTTGGGCTTCCGGCGGTCGCTTATGGACCCGACGCGCGGGTGTGGCAGGACCTGCACCGCGATGTGTTGACGCAAGCGTTCCGCAAGTTCTGGCAGGTCCAGGATCTGCGCAGGCTGATCCGCGAAGATCGGGAGCTGTTCAACCAGTGCTGGGAGGAGGCCCGCACGACGCTGATGTCGCTGGCGGACGGGGCCGACCTGTTGCTTACCGTCGTGATTGGCGAGCAGGTCGCCGCCAACATCGCTGAGTATTACGACATTCCGTTGGCCACGCTGCATACGTTTCCGATACGGGCCAGTGGCCAGTTCGCTCCCGTCCTGCCTGCGCCGCTGGCCCGCTCCGTAATGACGACGTTCGACTGGCTGGGTTGGCCCATGATGAAGAAGCGCGACGACGCGCATCGCCGCGACCTGGGTCTGCCGAAGTCAATCGGTCCCGTGTCGCGACGGGTCGTCCAGCGCGGATCACTGGAAATTCAGGCCTACGACGAGGTTTGCTTTCCGGGACTGGCTGCCGAATGGGCGAAATACAACGAACATTCAGGATCTGCCGGCCCGCGGAGGCCCTTTGTCGGCGCGTTGACGACGGAGTTGGCAACCGACGCCGATGAGGAGGTGGCCTCCTGGATTGCCGCAGGAACACCGCCGATTTTCTTCGGCTTCGGCAGCACGCTGGTTCTCTCTCCGGCCGACACGGTCGCCATGATCAGCTTAGCCTGCGCGCAGCTGGGTGAGCGGGCCTTGATTTGCTCGGGCGACACCGACTTCAGCCAGGTGTCACATTCGGACGACGTCAAGGTGGTGGATGCGGTCAATTACGCGGCCACCTTTCCGGCCTGCCGCGCCATCGTGCACCACGGCGGCGCGGGCACCACGGCCGTAGGCCTGCGCGCCGGAGTCCCCACACTGATCCTTCCGACCTGGGGCGACCAAACGATCTGGGGCGCTGTGGTCAAACGACTGAAAGTGGGTACCGCCCGGCGCTTTTCGGCCACCACCCGCGAGTCGCTGGTCGCGGACCTGCGCACCATTCTGGCTCCGGAGTACGTCACCCGGGCCCGCGAAATCGCCACTCGGATGAGCAAACCCGCCGAAAGCGTCACGGCCGCCGCTGATCTGATGGAGAATTTCGCTCGCGCGCATCGAGCCGGCTGATCGGGAGCGGCCTGGTTTGATGCCCCGGCTGTAGCTGGGTGATTCGCCGAGGGAGGGGGGCGGATGACAACCGTCTTGTTCGTCCTGGGCATGTCTCGAACCGGCACTTCCGCGTTGACACGCGTCCTGTCGCTGTCCGGGGCCGCGCTTCCGCCCGGCATGATCGGGTCCGCGCGGGGCAACCGGCGCGGCTACTGGGAACCACGTCAAGCCCATTACCTCAACGAGAAAATCCTCCGCCGCCACCGCAGCGACTTCCTCGACCCCACCCTGGGTCTCCACGACGGACCCGCCGAGAGCCGGGACATTGCCGAGATCAACGCCTACCTCACCGCACTGCCGCCAAAGAAGCTCTACGTCATCAAAGACCTACAGGTAACCCCGATGGCCCCGTGGTGGTTCGAAGCCGCTCGCATCGCCGGTTACAACGTCGGCGCGCTGGTCGCGGTACGCCACCCCCAGGAAGTCATCAAGTCCGCGACCGCGATGGCGCCCGCCGTCAAACCCGAACTCGCCGCCGCGCTCTGGCTGAAATACAGCCTGCTTGCGGAACGCTACACACGCGGGCTGCCCCGCACTTTCGTGGAATTCGTCTACCTCCTTGAGGATTGGCGGCGAGAGGTCGAAAGGATCTCCACGGCCCTGGACATCGAGCTGAACCCCGACGAGACCGCGATCAATGAATTCCTCGCTGCCGATGACTGTCACCAGCAGGCCGACGGACACGCATGCCCGGAGCCATTCGGCACCGATTGGCTGACCACGATCTATCACAATCTGCACCTGGCCGCGGGCGGCGACACGTGGAGCCAACAGGAGTTGGACCGCGTCTTCTGCGACTACCGGGACAGCGAAGAACGCTTGCGCACAGCGCGTGACAACTATCAGCGCGTCACCAAGACGCAGCGCTTCGTTCCCGGCAAGCTCATCCTCGAAATTGCCGCACTCGCGCCTGGGTGCGGCTGGCGACAGGTCGCTCAGACCTTCGCCGCGCCCGGGCCAGTCCCCCACCGGCGCAAAGGCACCTGGGCCTGAAACTCGTCGAAAGCGCTACGGCCGCCGCTGATCTGATGGAGAACTTCGCTCGCGCGCGCAGTGTTGGCTGACCGGGAGTGGTCGGTGCGATGCGTTACTTCACCCCGTCGAGAGTGAATATTGCACTCACGTACAATTTGCCCGTCCGACGGGGCCTGGTTTGACGCCCCGGCTTGTAGCTGAGTGATTCACCAAGGTAGGGACTGATGACAACTGTCTTGTTCGTCCTGGGCATGGCCCGATCCGGCACCTCCGCGATCACCCGCGTCCTGTCACTTTCCGGGGCCACGCTTCCGCCCGGCATGATCGGCGCCGCGAAAGCCAACCCGCGCGGCTTCTGGGAACCACGCCAAGCCAGCTACCTCAACGAACAGATCCTGCGCCGCCACCACAGCACCTCTGCCGACCCCACACTGCGCCTCCACGATGAACCCGCCGACGAACAAGACATCGCCGAGATCAACGCCTACCTGACCTCGCTGCCGCCGTCGGACCTTTACGTCATCAAGGATCTACAGATGACGCCGATAGCCCCGATGTGGTTCGAAGCGGCTCGCATCGCCGGTTACAACGTCGGCACCGTGATCGCGCTACGCCACCCCCAGGAAGTCACCAAGTCCATCGCCGCGATGATGCCGATCGTCAAACCCGACCTCGCCGCCGCGCTCTGGGTGAAGAACAGCCTGCTCGCCGAGCGCTACACACGCGGGCTGCCGCGCGTTTTCGTGGAATATGCATACCTGCTTGAGGATTGGCGCCGAGAGGTCAAAACGATCTCCACAGCCCTGGACATCGAGCTGAACCCCGACGAGACCGCGATCAATGAATTCCTCGCTGCCGATGAATGCCACCAGCAGGCCGACGGACACGCATGCCCGGAACCATTCGGCACCGATTGGCTGACCACTATCTATCACAATCTGCACCTGGCCGCGGGCGGTGACACATGGAGCCAACACGAGTTGGATCGTGTCTTCTCCGAGTACCGGACCAGCGACCAACACATGCAAACCGCGCTTGACAACTATCAGCGCGTCACCAAGGCGCAGCGCTTCATTCCACGCAAACTCATCCTCGAAATTGCCGCACTCGCCCACCGACGCAAAGGCACCTGGGCCTGAAGATTTCAGGTCGTTAGGGCCGGGTATCGGGTTAAACTGCGGCCGCTGATCCCTGGGCGCGAGGCTGAAAGGGCAGGATTCGCGATGAAATTTGCGTTGGCATGCTTCGGCAGTCGTGGCGATGTCGAGCCTTGCGTCGCTATCGGTCGGGAGTTGCGGCGCCGAGGCCACGACGTGCGCATGGCTGTCCCGCCCGATCTGGTGGGTTTCGTTGAGTCGGTTGGGCTGGCGGCGGTCGCTTACGGACCGGAGGTGCAGCCCATTCTGGAAGCGCACCGCGAGTTCTGGAAGCGTTTCTTTCGCAACTTCTGGAAAGTCCGGGATCTGATCGAGTTGCGGCGCGAAATCGCGGCGCCAGTTATCCAGAACTGGGAAGAGATCTGCGCGACGCTGACATCATTGGCGGATTGGGCCGACTTGTTGGTTACCGGCGCGAATTTCGAGCAGCCCGCCACCAACGTCGCGGAGCGCTACGACATTCCGCTGGCCACGGTGCATATGTTTCCCATGCGAGCCAACGGACAGTTCATGTCCTTCTTACCGGCGCCGCTGGGCCGCTCGGCCATGAAGGCGTACGAGTGGCTGGGGTGGCGCCTGGCAAAGAAGCTCGAGGACAAGCAGCGCGGTGAACTGGGTCTACCAAAAGCCACCGGCTCGGTGCCGCGAAGGATCAGCGAACACGGATGGCTGGAAATTCAGGCCTACGACGAGGTTTGCTTTCCCGAGCTGGCTGCCGAATGGGCCAAATTGGATGGGCGGCCATTTGTGGGCGCGCTGGTGTTGGACTTGCCGACGGACGCCGACAAAGAGGTGGCGTCGTGGATTGCGGCGGGAACACCGCCCGTTTTCTTCGGCTTTGGCAGCATTCCAGTGGAGTCTCCGGCCGACACGCTCGCCATGATCGCCGCGGCCTGTGCGGAGTTGGGCGAGCGGGCGTTGGTCTGCGCGGGTTGGACTGACTTCAGCAATGCCGCCCAGTTCGAGCACGTCAAAGTGGTGGGCGCGATGAATTACGCCGCCGCATTTCCGGCCTGCCGCGCGGTCGTGCACCACGGTGGCACGGGCACCACGGCCATCGGCCTATGCGCCGGCATCCCCGCGCTGATCCTTTCGACGGACGTCGATCAGACGCTGTGGGGATCTCGGGTGAAACGACTGAAGGTGGGCACTGCGCGTCGTTTGTCGCGCGCGACGCGGGATTCGCTGGTCGCGGACCTGCGCACCATCCTCGCTCCGGAGTACGTCGCCCGGGCCCGCGAGATCGCCACTCAGATGACCAAACCCGCCGAAAGCGTCGCGGCCGCCGCCGATCTTGTCGAAAAGTTGGTCTGCCTCAGTCCTCGATGACTACCCGCCCGAAGCATCGGGGAGGTAGTCAATCACGCAGTTTGACCGAACCAGCATGTCTTGAATGCAAAGGTGCTAGCCTCACCGAGTTGGGAGGGTTCGGACCTTTGGTCGGGTTCGGGTCCTCCAACGTTCGTCGGAGCGACCTTTCAGTTCTCGGACGCCTCGGCCGAACGGTTGGCATTTTAAACAAGGGGATTCCGGGGGCGACGGAGGTTTAGACCAGTGACCCGTGCCGACCAGCCCGAAAGGGTTTAAGCATGGCATCTGACTACACGAACCACAGGAAGATCCGCTCCTTTTCGGATATCGAGGAATTGTGTCGCCGCGACGACACTATCGTGACATTGTGCGGCGGCGGATTAGACAGTGCGTATCTCCTGGCGCAGCTGTCGAAACTTGATGTGCATATTATTGCGCTATCCGTCGATGTCGGGGACGACTTCGATATCGAACAATTCTCATACATCGCGGACAAACTTGACGTAGACATCACCCGAGTCGACTACCGAAAAGTATTCGTCGAGGAGTTTGTGTATCCGTCGATTCTTGCTGGCGGCCGATATCTCGGTCAGCATCCCATCAGCGCATCGCTGTCACGACCGTTGATTGCCCGGGTCGGCGTGGAGTTCGCGCGATCAGTCGGTGCCAAGTGTCTGCTCCACACAGCCAATCAGTCGCAGAACAGCTTGCGGAGGCTCAACGGAGCTATTTCCGACCTGGGTTTCGAAGGTTACTTCGGATCGCCCTACGAATTCGATGCCCTGGCCCGCGACTTCAAGCGGTTGGAACTCCGAGAGTCGTTTGGCATCTCTGGTTTCGCGGATCGGTTGATCAGTGTCGACACCAACGTGTGGTGCAGAGAGTTCGAGAGCGGCACTCTCGAGGATCCCGAAAGTTTCGCCATCGACGAAAACCTGTACCAGTGGTCCGTCGCATCTGAAACGGTAAGTCGCGTAATAGAGCTCCGCTTCGATAGCGGGCATCTCGTGTCGGTGGACGCGGAACCTGTCACTGACCTTGTCGACCTGATCTCCAGCCTCAACGCCAAAGTCGGCCGTTACGGTATCGGACGGTTCTCCAGCCTGGAGCATCTAGAAGGTGGTGAGAAGGTACTCGAGGTCCGTGAGGCGCCCGCGGCGACACTCATCCTCGAAGCTTTCGCTCAGCTCGCGTCAGCGACGGTCGAGGTGGAGACGCTTCGTTGGATGCGCACCCTCGGCGAAGCCTTGATCATGGAGGCCGTAGAGGGGCGATGGTTCCGCAGTCTCCGAAAGGCGTTGCAGTCCTTCCTTGAAGTGAGTGCTCACCGCGTCAGCGGAGACGTTCGATTCGCTCTTCGGAACGGGGGATTTGAACTCGCGGGCCTGAAGGCCGAATCACCGCTTTACATTCGTGATCGGGAGCAGTGGGAGTACCGCAAAGCCGCTGCGGCGAGGTCTGTGACTACAAGTCAGCTCGACGGCTCTTCCATCTTCACTTAGCGCGGCATCGGTGTTGGCCCGGCGTCACGTTCGCCGAGCTCGTGGGCGAGACGTCCTTGATCACCCGGACTTCGATGCGCGCGCCACGATGCGGCACGAAGGTGACGTGCTTCAGAGCCGGCTTCTCATCGGCTGCCGTAGTGGTGTTCAACTCGACCCGCCGCAGGATCTCACGCAGCGCGACGTGCATCTCGACCATGGCGAAGGTGGCGCCGAGGCAACGGCGGCTTCCGCCGCCGAACGACACCCAGGTGGTCGGGCTCAGGTTGGCGTCGATCATCCGCTCCGGATCGAACTGGTCCGGATCCGGATACAGGTCGGCGTTCTGATGCACCAGCCCGATCGCCGCGCTCACTGTGACGCCGGCCGGCAGTCGGTAGCCACCCACCTCGGTCGGCTCGGTCAGAAGCCGGGCCGAGCTGAATACCGCCGGGCGGCTCCGCAGCGTCTCCTTTATCACCGCTTCGAGGTACTCGTCGCCGGCCGGATCGCCCGCAGCGCTGGCGCCGGCGGCCCGCACCGCCTTGGCCAGCGCCGCCGGGTGGCGGGTCAGCCGCTCCAGCGCCCAGGCCAGCGACGACGCGGTGGTCTCGTGGCCGGCGCCGATCAGCGTCAGCAGCTGGTCGCGCAGTTCGCGGTCGTCCATCCCGCGCCCGTCGTCGTCGGCAGCGCGGACCAGCATCGCCAGCACATCGGTGCGTTCGGCCAGGTTGGGGTCGGCGCGACGCTCGGCGATCTCGGCGTACAGCAGGGCGTCGACTTCTGCGAATCGCCGGCCCAACCCCCGCCACGGGCGACGGTGCCGCAGGTTCGGCTGCACAATCGCCGGCGTCTCCCACGGGCGCAGATAGAGGAGCGCGGGTACGACCTTGCGCAGCGCGGTTAGCCGCGCCGGGTCGGTAACGCCGATGACGGTCCGCAGGATCACCTCGAGGGTGATCTCGGTCATCCTGGCCGCCACCGGAAAGCTTTTGCGCACCGGCCATCCGGCGATGTTCTCGGCTGCGATCGCGGCCATCTGATCGGCGTGGTTCGCGACGGCGTCTCGATGAAACGCCGGCATCATCAGACGACGCCGGTCGCGGTGCTCGTCCTCGTCAAGGACAAACAGAGAACTCTTGCCGAGTATCCCGCCCAACATCGAGTTCGCTTCGCCGGCATGAAAGACCCGCGGATCGCCGGCGAACACCGTCTTGATGTCGTCGGGATTCGCGAGATACACCACGGTGCCCTTCAGCGGTTCACGCACCGCGAACACGTCGCCGTAGCGGCGTTGACATGCGACCAAAAAGCGCAACCCGTAGCGCAAACTCAATAGAGACTGCACAAACAGGGGGAGGGGTGGTCCGGGCGGCAGCGTGGTAGACACGGCATCGGCCATCCGCCGATCCTAGCTATCTGGGATAGACAGGAATGCCCGGGGCTGATCGCCATCGGCGCTACCGCCGCTGCGGTCGCTAGGCGCCGCAGAGCCGACTCCCACCCAATCCCCATAAATGAGGAAACTTTTGTAGAAACGCTTACTCACGCCGTTAGCTTCCCTTACGATTTGGCACGGTAATCGTTTCAGGGGGGTCGGATGATACGGAGAACTGGTGAGCATGAGCCCCTTCGGAGACGACAACGGCAGCTTGTTCGTTGTGATCAAAGAGGAGCAGCACAGCTCGTGGACCGCCTTCGCTGAGGTTCTAACAGGCAGGCGGCACGTTCACGGCGAAGCGGACCGCGCTGCACGTCTCGAGCACATCAAACAGAGCTGGACCGATACCCGGTTGAAGAGACCGCGCGCGAGGTTGGTACAGGGCCAGGCTTTAGCTAAATAGGCGGCGCGGGACCTCCTATGGAGTTTGATGACCGCGCCCACCCGCTGACGCGCGCACAGCGAGAGATTTGGCTTTCGCAGGAAACGGGTCACTCCGGTACGGAGTGGCAGATCGGCATGCTCGGTCGAATTGAGGGTCCGCTCGACCCTGGTCTGCTCGAGTTGGCGGTCCGTCAAGTGGTTCACGAGGCCGAACCGCTTAGAGCCGCCTTTTTCCAGGTCGACGACCAGGTTTTCCAACAGGCGGTTGACTATCCGGACCTCGAGCTTGCCTGGTATGACCTCACCGACTCGCAGGATCCTGTGCAGGACGTCTATCGGCTGACAGCATCGATCCAAAGCGCTCCGATGCCGCTGAGCGGCCCGCTGTTCAAATTTGCGTTGATGCAGACGCGGGTTGATGACTTCTATTTGCTCGTGTGCTGCCATCACATTGTCATCGACGGAATCGGTATAGGACTCATTTCTCACCGGCTGGCAACCGTCTACACCGCAATTGCTACCGACGCAGCGGTCCCCCCTGCTTTTTTTGGTTCGCTGAATGACCTGATCGAGTGGGAGCGAGAATACGAAGCTTCCGACGACTATCTCGATGATCAGGCGTATTGGGCAAAGAATCTTCCGCTCGAAAGCGAACCGCGTTATCAGGTGGCTCAGGCCGCGGCCGGCCAGCGCCAAAGGCACGCGCCCAGTGCACCCGTCGAACTGGATCCTGTCGTCGTCGCCGCGGCCCGTGAGTTGTCGCACGCGTTGGGGGTGCGCCGCGCGTCGGTGATCACTGCCGCGTGCGCGCTGCTGGTGCGCGGGCGCGATATCGGAGGCTCGGAGGTTGTGCTCGATTTCCCGGTGAGCAGACGGGTGCGTCCGGAGGCACTGACGATGGCCGGAATGCTTTCCGGGGTAGTGCCGCTGGTGTTGAAAACTTCGCCGTTGTCCACGGTCGCCAGTTTTTGCGAACACGTCGACACGCGAATACAAGAAGCGCTGCAGCATCAGCGGTTCCCGGTGCGCGCTATCGAGAGCAAGGCGAGTTTCCGCGGGTCCGCGCAAGGATCGAATCGTGTGGTCATCAATTTCATTCCGACTACACGTTTAGCGGAGTTCGCCGGCGCTGCCGGATCGGGAACGGTGACCGATACCGGCCTGGTGGATCAGTTCGGCCTGGTCATTATCAGGAACGACGATCAGCTTTTCCTCAGCACGACCGGTGTTGGGGAACTGTTTTCCACTTCTGACGCCCGCGATTTAGCCAAGCGGCTGGAGCGGGTGTTGCTGGCGATGACCACCAACCCGGAGCGGGCGTTGTCGTCGGTGGCGCTGCTCGACGACTTCGAAAATGCCCGGTTGGCTGCATGGGGCAACACCACGGCGTCGGTCCGGCCGGCGGCCGGCGCGTCCATCCCGGTGCTGTTCGCCGAACAGGTCGCGCGCACGCCGGAAGCGGTGGCGGTGACCTTCGAGGGTCGCTCCATGACCTACCGCGAGCTCGACGAGGCCGCGAACCGGTTGGCGCACGTGCTGGCCGGCCAGGGTGTGGGCCCGGGTGAACGGGTGGCGCTGCTGTTTTCCCGGTCGGCTGAGGCGATCGTCGCGATCTTGGCGGTGCTCAAGACCGGCGCGGCCTATCTGCCGATCGACCCGGCGGTGCCCGACGCGCGGCTGGAGTTCACGCTCACCGATGCCGCGCCGGTCGCCGCGATCACCACCGCCGGGCTAGCCCATCGGCTGGCCGGTTGCGAGCTGCGGGTCATCGAGATTGACGCCCCCATCGACACGCCAGCCGACACGCCACCCGACACGCCACTGCCGTCGCCGGCGCCCGATGACATCGCTTACCTCATATATACGTCGGGTACGACGGGTGTCCCCAAGGGCGTCGCGATCACCCACCACAACGTGACCCAGCTGCTGGAGTCGCTGGACTCCGACATCGAGCGCGCGGGGGTGTGGACGCAGTGGCATTCGTTGGCCTTCGACGTCTCGGTGTGGGAGATCTTCGGCGCGCTGCTGGGTGGCGGGCGGCTGGTGGTGGTGCCCGAGTCGGTGGCGCGCTCGCCGGAAGATTTCCACGCGTTGTTGGCCAGCGAACAGGTCAGTGTCTTAAGCCAGACCCCGTCGGCGTTCTACGCGCTGCAGTCTGTCGATGCGCTGCAGCCTGAGCCGGGACGCCAGCTCGAGCTCGAGGCGGTGATGTTCGCCGGCGAAGCGCTGGAACCGCACCGGCTGCGCAGTTGGCTGCGCGACCACCCGGAATCACCGCGCCTACTCAACCTGTATGGAACCACCGAGACGACGGTGCACGCGTCGTTCCGGCAGATCGTGGCCGGCGACGTCGACAGCAATGCGAGTCCCATCGGTGTGCCGCTGGCTGGCCTCGGCTTTTTGGTGCTCGATGGGTGGCTGCGCCCGGTGCCGGCGGGCGTGGTCGGTGAGTTGTACGTGACGGGTGCCGGGGTGGGCGTCGGATATGTCGGCCGGGCGGGCCTGACCGCCTCCAGGTTTGTGGCCTGTCCGTTGGGGGGCGCTGAGACCCAGGGACACCGTATGTATCGCACCGGGGACCTGGTGTGCTGGGGCGCAGACGGGCAACTGGAGTATCTGGGCCGCGCCGACGAGCAGGTCAAGATCCGCGGTTACCGCATCGAGCTGGGCGAAATCCAGGCGGTGCTGAACGGGCTGGACGGCGTCCAGCAGGCGGTGGTCATCGCCCGTGAGGACCGTCCGGGTGACAAGCGCCTGGTGGGCTATGTGACCGGGACGGCGGATCCGGTCGGGCTTCGTGCCGCGGTGGCCGAACGGCTGCCGGCGTACATGGTGCCGTCCGCTGTGGTGGTGCTCGATGCGCTGCCGTTGACCGTGAACGGCAAGCTCGACAAACGGGCCCTGCCGGCGCCCGAGTACCACGGCGCCGAGCGCTACCGCGCCCCGGCCACCGCGGTCGAGGAGATCCTGGCCGGCATCTACGCCCAGGTTCTGGGGCTGGATCGGGTCGGGGTCGACGAGTCGTTCTTCGAGCTGGGCGGCGACAGCATCTTGTCGATGCAGGCGGCGTCGCGGGCCCGGGCCGCCGGCGTGCTGTGCCGGCCGCGCGACATCTTCGTCGAGCAGACCGTGGCCCGGCTGGCCAGGGTGGCCAGGGTGGCCGACGGCGCCGACGGCACGGTCGATGAGGGCCTCGGACCCGTGCTGGCCACCCCGATCATGCGCTGGTTGCGCAGCGTGGACGGCCCGGTTGAGCAGTTCAACCAGACGGTAGTGATCGAGGCACCCAGCGGGGTGACCGAGGCCGACGTGGTTGTCGTGCTGCAAGCCTTGCTGGATCGGCATGCCATGCTGCGGCTGTGCGCCGAGGACGACGGCGCCGGCGGCTGGTCGTTGCGGGTGCCCGACGCGGGGTCGGTGGATGTGGCCGCGTGCCTGCAATCGGTCGACGTGTTATCCGATGAGGCGCTGGTGGGCGCGCGGTTGCGGTTGAACCCGATGACTGGGACCATGCTCAGCCCGGTCTGGGTGGCGCCCACCAACCAGCTGGCGCTGACCATTCATCACCTGGCCGTCGACGGGGTGTCCTGGCGGATCTTGCTGGAGGATCTCAACCTCGCTTGGGCCCAGCATCGCAGCGGCGAACCGGTGACACTGCCGACCGGCGGGACATCGTTTGCCCAGTGGTCAGCGCTGCTCGATGAGCATGCACGCAGTCCCAAAGTCGTTGGCCAGGCGGACCTGTGGCGGCAAGTGGCGGCGGCGCCGGCCGCATTGCCGGCGGTGCGTCCCCAGGTGGACACCTTTGCCACTGCCGGGCAGCTGTCTGCGTCGTTGGATGCAGAGACCACCCGAACGCTTCTGGGTGCGGTGCCGGCGGCCTTCCATGCCGGGGTCCACGACATCTTGTTGATCGCGTTCGGGCTGGCACTGGCCGAATTTCTGGGCAACCGTGGTGCGCCGATCAGCATTGGCGTCGAGGGTCACGGACGTCACGAAGAGCTGTTCGCCGATGTGGACTTGTCGCGCACAGTGGGGTGGTTCACCACCAAATACCCGGTGGCTTTGAATGTCCGGGGGCCCGACGGTGAGCTGAGTTGGGCGCATGTGGTGGCCGGCGATGCAGCACTGGGCGCGGTGATCAAGCAGGCCAAAGAGCAGCTGCGGGCCCTCCCCGATGACCTGACCTATGGTGTGCTCCGCTACCTGAACGCCGACGTTGACTTGGCCGGCTCCGACCCGCCGATCGGGTTCAACTATCTGGGACGCCTGGGTGGTGCCGTCGAGCTGTCCGACGATCTGTGGCGGATCTGCCAGGATGCCATGTCGTTGACGGCGGCGGCGACGGCAGTGCCGCTGCCGCTGACACACACCCTGGACCTGAACGCCGCCACCGTCGACACCGACGCCGGTCCGCGCTTGCGTGCCGACTGGACGTGGGCGCCGTCGGCATTGGACGGCGCGCAGGTCAGTCGGCTCAGCCAGCTGTGGTTCGAGGCGCTCGCCGGTATCTGTGCGCACGTGCGAGATGGTGGCGGCGGGCTGACTGCGTCGGACATTGCGCCCGCGCGACTGAGCCAGCAGCAGATCGACGAGCTTGCGCGGCAGTATCGGATCGCCGACGTGCTGCCGTTGACCGCTTTGCAGCAGGGGCTGCTATTCCACTCCACAACTGCGCGCGATGCTGGCGACGACCTCTATGCGATGCAGTTGGATATCACCGTCGGCGGCGACCTTGATCGGCACCGGCTCCGCGATGCGCTGCAGACGGTAGTCAACCGGCACCCCAACCTGGTGGCCCGATTCTGCGAGCGGTTCGACGAGCCTGTGCAGATCATCCCGGCTGATCCCGAAGCGGGGTGGCGCTATGTCGAGCTGGATGCCGGTGATCACGACGAAGAGATCGAGAAGCTGCGTGCCGCCGAACGCGCCGCGGTCTGCGATCTGGCCGAGCAGCCGGCTTTTCGTTTGGCCGTGATCCGCACAGCGGATCACCAACACCGGATTGTGCTGACCGTTCACCACACCGTGGTCGACGGTTGGTCGCTGCCGATTCTGCTGCAGGAGCTCTTCGCCGGCTATCAAGGGAAGCGGCTGCCCGCGGCCCCTTCGTACCGCCGGTATGTCAACTGGCTGGCCGACCGAGATCTCGATGCCGCGCGTGCGGCCTGGCGCGGGACGCTCGCCGGTTTCGACACGCCGACCTTGGTCGGGCCGCCCGCCCGGCCGCGGCTCGGGACGCGAGGAGTCACGTCATTTCGGGTGCCGCAGGAGACCACCGGCGCACTCGGTGAGCTGGCCCGCTCGCACCACACCACGCTCAGCACCGTGCTGCAGGGTGCGTGGGCACAGGTGCTCATCTCGCTGACCGGCCAGCATGATGTCGCCTTCGGCGTTGCGGTCTCGGGCAGGCACGACGAATTGCCCGGCGCGGAATCGATGGTTGGCCTGTTGATCAACACGGTGCCGGTGCGGGCGAACGTCAGCGCGGCGACCACCACCGCCGACCTGCTCGAGCAACTGCAACGTGCCCACACCGACACACTCGAGCATCAGCACCTGGCGCTGAGCGAGATCCATCACCTCACCGGTCACCATCAGCTGTTCGACACCCTGTTCGTGTTCGAGAACTACCCGCTCGATACCGCGGCTTTGGTGGAGATCGGCGGCTTGAGCGTGGCCGGCTTCACCAACCACGAACGCAACCACTACCCGCTTGCGATGCAAGTGCTGCCCGGCAGCGAGCTCGACCTTCGCGTCGAATTCGACACCGACGTGTTCGATGCAGAGAGCATCGAAGCCCTCGTCGAGCGGTTGCAGACGGTGTTGGTGGCGATGACCGCCGACCCGGGGCGCCGGCTGTCGTCGGTGAATCTGCTCGATGCGGCCGAGCACACCCGGCTGGATGGCTATGGCAATCGGACGGTGTTGACCCAGCCGACGACGCCGGCGTCGGTTCCGGTGTTGTTTGCCGAACAAGTCGCGCGCACCCCCGGGGGGGTGGCGGTGACCTTCGACGGTCGCTCCATGACGTACCGCGAGCTTGATGAGGCGGCGAACCGACTGGCCCATCTGCTGGTCGGTGAGGGTGTGGGCCCGGGGCAGTTTGTGGCGCTGCTGATGGACCGCTCGGCGCAAGCGGTCGTGGCGATTCTGGCGGTGCTCAAGACCGGGGCTGCGTATCTGCCGATCGACCCGGCCCACCCCGATGTGCGTATCGAGTTCATGATCGCCGATGCCGCGCCCGCGGCGGCAATCGCGACGCCCGAGTTGGCCGGGCGCCTGGACGGGTGTGACGTCGTGGTCGTCGGTGTCGATGATCCCCGCATCGACGCCCAACCCAGCACCGCACTGCCGGCACCGGCGCCCGAGGACATCGCGTATCTGATCTACACCTCGGGCACCACCGGTGTCCCCAAGGGGGTGGCGATCACCCACCACAACCTGGCCCAGCTGCTGGAGTCGCTGGACACCTGGCTGGCACCGGAATTGGTGTGGTCGCAGTGGCATTCGCTGGCCTTCGACATCTCGGCGTGGGAGATGTGGGGTGCGCTGTTGCGCGGTGGGCGGCTGGTGGTGGTGCCCGAATCGGTGGCCCGCTCACCGCAAGACCTCAACGCGTTGCTGGTCAGCGAACACGTCAGCATGCTCATCCTGACGCCGTCGGCGCTGGGGATGTTGCCGCTGCAGGGTTTGGATTCGGTGACGTTGGTGGCGGCAAGTGAGAGCTGCCCGACCGAGGTGGTCGATCGGTGGTCGCCTGGACGGCTGATGGTCCACACCTACGGCCCGACCGAGACCACGGTGTACACGTCCCGGAGTGCGGCCCTGGCAGTGGGGTCGGGGGTGCCACCGATCGGCTCGCCGGTGGCGGGGGCGGCCTTTTTCGTGCTGGACCCCTGGCTGCGCAAGGTGCCGGCGGGTGTGATCGGTGAGCTGTATATAGCCGGTGCCGGGGTGGGCTGCGGGTATTGGCGCCGGGCGGGGTTGACCGCCTCACGGTTTGTGGCCAGTCCGTTCGGTGCTGCTGAGGCGCCGGGACAACGGATGTATCGCACCGGGGATCTGGTGCGTTGGCGCGCAGATGGGCAGCTGCAGTTCGTCGGGCGTGCCGACGAGCAGGTCAAAATCCGCGGCTATCGCATCGAGCTCGGTGAGGTGCAGAACAACCTGACCGCGCTGGATGGGGTGGAGAACGCGCTGGTGATCGCCCGCGAAGACCGCCCCGGCGACAAACGGTTGGTCGGCTACATCACCGGCACAGCCGACCCGGCCCAGATCCGCGCCCAGCTGGCCGAGCGACTCCCGACCTACATGGTCCCAGCCGCGGTGGTCGTGATCGACGCGCTGCCGATGACGGTCAACGGCAAACTCGACACCCGCGCCCTACCGGCGCCGGATTACGTGGGCGACAGTTACCGCGCCCCGGCCAGCCCGGTCGAGGAGATTCTGGCCAATATCTACGCGCAGGTCCTCGGTGTGGGCCGGGTCGGTGTGGACGACTCGTTCTTCGATCTGGGTGGGGATTCGCTGTCGGCGATGCGCCTGATCGCCGCGATCAACAAGTCGTTGGACGCCGGCCTTGCGGTGCGCACCGTGTTCGAGGCGCCCACGGTGGCCCAGCTGGTGCCCCGCATCGGCAGGGATGAGAGTCGACCGGAGCCACTGGTGGCTGTCGAGCGGCCGCCGGTAGTGCCGTTGTCGTTTGCCCAGTCCAGGCTGTGGTTCCTGGACCAGTTGCAGGGCCCCTCACCCGTCTACAACTTGACGGCCGCACTTCGGATCGGTGGGCTCCTGGACGTGGCGGCCCTCGGTGCGGCGCTGGGCGATGTGGTGGGCCGTCATGAGAGCCTGCGCACGCTGTTTGCCGAGGTTGACGGGGTTCCCCGGCAGGTGGTTCTCCCGGTGGAGCGGGCCGGTTTCAGCTGGCAGGTGATCGACGCCACCGACTGGGCGGACGCCCGCCTCGACGAGGCCGTCGGCGCTGCGGCCCGCGCCACGTTTGATTTGGCCACCGAGATCCCTTTGCGGGCAACGCTTTTCCGTCGGGCCGAGGATGAGCACGTGCTGGTCGCGGTGGCTCACCATATCGCCGCCGACGGCTGGTCGGTCACCCCGCTGGTCGCTGATCTGGGGGTGGCCTATGCCAGCCGGTGCGCGGGGCAGGCGCCGGGCTGGACGCCGCTGGACGTGCAGTATGTGGATTACACGCTGTGGCAGCGCGGCCAGCTGGGTGATCTCGACGATGGCGATAGCCGTATCGCCGAACAGCTCGCCTATTGGCAGCAGGCGTTGGCCGGAATGCCCGAGCGGCTGGCGTTGCCGACTGATCGACCGTATCCGCTGGAGGCGGATCAGCGGGGCGCCACGGTGGCGGTGGAATGGCCGGCCGAGCTGCAGCAGCGGGTGCGCGCGGTGGCCGGTGAGCACGACGCGACCAGCTTCATGGTGATGCAGGCCGCGCTGGCGGTGTTGCTGGGCAAGCTGAGCGCCAGCAGCGATGTGGCGGTGGGGTTCCCGATCGCCGGGCGTCGTGATCCGGCGCTGGATGAGTTGGTCGGGTTCTTCGTCAACACGCTGGTGTTGCGGGTGGATCTGGCCGGCGACCCCAGCGTGGACGAGGTGTTGGCGCAGGTGCGAGCCCGCAGCCTGGCCGCCTATGAGCATCAAGATGTGCCCTTCGAGGTGCTGGTGGAGCGGCTCAACCCGACCCGATCGTTGGCCCATCACCCACTGGTGCAGGTGGCGTTGGCCTGGCAGAACTTTGCTGGTGACGCGGCAGCCGGGTTGGCGTTGGGCGATCTGCAGGTCACCCAGCTGCCGGTGGACACTCGCACTGCCCGCATGGATCTGTCGTTTTCGCTGGCGGAACGTTTCACCGCGACCGGTGAGCCCGCCGGGATCGGCGGGACGGTGGAGTTCCGCACCGACGTCTTCGATGCGGCCAGCATCCACGCACTGATCGGGCGGCTGCGGCAGGTGCTGGAGGCGATGACCGCCGATACGGCCGGGCGCTTGTCGTCGATCGATGTGCTCGACCCCGGTGAGCGTGCCCACCTGGACCAGATCGGCAACCGGGCCGTGTTGAGCGCGGCGGCACCTTCTGCCGTGTCGATTCCGGCGTTGTTTGCTACGCAGGTGGTCCGCGCCCCGGCGGCGGTGGCGATCAGCGACGGCGAGCGCTCGTGGACCTATCGGGAAGTCGATGCGGCCGCTGACCGGTTGGCACACCAGTTGGTCAGCCATGGCGTGGGTCCGGGGCAGTGTGTGGCGCTGCTGTTTGCCCGGTCGGCCGAGGCGATCGTGTCGATGCTGGCGGTGTTGAAGGCCGGTGCGGCGTATCTGCCGATCGACCCGGCAGTGCCCGCGGCGCGGATGGAGTTCGTGGTTGCCGATGCCGCACCGGCAGCCGCGATCACCAGTACCGATCTGGCGAGCCGGTTGGACGGCTATGACCTGCTCGTCGTCATCGACGTCGGTGATATAGGTGATATCGAGACCTCGCCGATGGACGCCCCCGCACTGCCGACACCGGCCCCCGATGACGTCGCGTACCTCATCTACACCTCGGGCACCACCGGCGTGCCCAAGGGGGTGGCGATCACCCACCGCAACGTGACCCAATTGCTGGAGTCGCTCGATGCCGGGCTCCCGGCAGCGGGCGTGTGGCCGCAGTGTCACTCGTTGGCCTTCGACGTCTCGGTGTGGGAGACCTTCGGCGCGCTGCTGCGTGGCGGGCGGGTGGTTGTCGTACCGGAAGACGTTGTGGGCTCGCCGGCCGACTTCCACGCTTTGCTTGTTCGCGAACAGGTCGACGTGCTCACCCAGACCCCTTCCGCGGTAAGGGTTTTGCCGCGTGAGGGTTTGGATTCGGCCGCGTTGGTGGTGGTCGGCGAGGCCTGCCCGCCCGAGGTGGTCGATCAGTGGGCGCCCGGTCGGGTGATGATCAACGCCTACGGCCCCACCGAGACCACGATGTGTGTGGCGATCAGTGCGCCTTTGACCCCCGGCTCGGGGGTCCCGATCGGCTCGCCCGTGCCGGGGGCCGCGTTGTTCGTGCTCGACAGCTCGTTGCGGCCGGTGCCGGTGGGCGTGGTTGGTGAGTTGTATGTGGCCGGCCATGGTGTCGCCGACGGGTACGTGGGCCGGGCGGGATTGACGGCGTCGCGGTTCGTGGCGTGTCCGTTCGCGGGAGCACCGGGGGCACCGGGGCACCGGATGTATCGCACCGGGGATCTGGTGTGTTGGCGAGCCGATGGGCAGCTGGACTATCTGGGCCGTGCTGATGAGCAGGTCAAGATCCGTGGCTATCGCATCGAGCTGGGCGAGGTCCAGGCGGCCCTGGCCGGCCTGGATGGGGTCGAGCAGGCGGTGGTGATCGCCCGCGAGGACCGCCCGGGCGACAAGCGCCTGGTCGGTTACGTGACCGGCAACGCAGAGCCGGCCACCGCCCGCGCGAAGCTCGCCGAGCGCCTTGCCCCGTACATGGTGCCGGCCGCCGTGGTGGCGATCGACGCGCTGCCATTGACCCCTAACGGCAAATTGGACGTCCGCGCCCTGCCGGCGCCGGAGTACCGAGACGCCGACCGTTACCGCGCCGCGACCGACGCGGTCGAGGAGGTCCTGGCCGGCATTTACGCCGAGGTGCTCGGGCTTGATCGGGTCGGGGTCGACGACTCGTTCTTCGAGTTGGGTGGGGACAGCATTTCGGCCATGCAGGTGGTGGCGCGCGCGCGTGCCGCCGGGTTGGTGTGCAGGCCGCGCGACATTTTCGTCGAGCAGACCGTGGCCAGGCTGGCCCGCGTGGCCGGTGTGGCCGACGACGCGTCTGGCGTGGTCGACGAGGGTGTCGGGCCGGTGGTGGCCACCCCGATCATCCGGTGGCTGGAAAGTGTCGACGGTCCGGTTGACCAGTTCAATCAGACGGTGCTGGTGCAGGCCCCCACGGGGGTCACCGAGGCCGACGTGGTGGTCGTGCTGCAGGCACTGCTGGATCGGCATGCCGCGCTGCGGCTGCGCGTCGATGACGACGGCGCCGGCGGTTGGTCGTTACTGGTGCCCGAGGCGGGGACGGTGGACGCGGCCGGGTGTCTGCGGTCGGTGGACGTGTTGTCCGACGAGGTGTTGGTGGCGGCGCGGTCGCGGTTGAACCCTGGCGCCGGGGCGATGCTCAGCGCTGTATGGGTCGAGTCGACCAGCCAGCTGGTGTTGACCATCCATCACCTGGCGGTCGACGGGGTGTCGTGGCGAGTTTTGCTGAATGACCTCAATATCGCCTGGAGCCAGCATGACAGCGGGCAGCCGGTGGCGTTGCCGGCGCGGGGGACGTCGTTCGCCCGATGGGCGTCGCTGCTGGCTGAGCACGCGCGACACCCGGACGTCGTCGACCAGGCGGACGCCTGGAAACAGGTGGCGGCGACCCCTGCCACGTTGCCGGCGGTGCAGCCCGATTCGGATACGTTTGCCACGGCTGGGCAGTTGGCGGCGGAGCTGGACGTCGAAACCACCCGCATGCTGCTCAGTGAGGTGCCGACTGCGTTCCATGCCGGAGTACACGACATCTTGTTGATCGCGTTCGGGCTGGCGTTGGCGGAGTTTTCCGGCAAAGGCGGTCCGGCCGGGATCGACGTCGAGGGCCACGGGCGCCACGAGGAACTGGCCTCCGACGTGGACTTGTCGCACACCGTGGGCTGGTTCACCACCAAATACCCGGTGGCTTTGAATGTCGGGGGGCCTGGAAGTGGCCTGTCCTGGGCGCAGGTGGTGGCCGGCGAAGCCGCGCTGGGGGCGGTGGTCAAAGACGCCAAGGAACAGCTGCGCGCCCTGCCGGATCCGTTGTCCTTTGGTTTGCTGCGCTACCTGAACCCCGACGTGGACCTGGCCGGATCCGACCCGCCGATCGGATTCAACTACCTGGGGCGCCTCGGCGGCGCAGCAGCCGGGGACGGGTCCGGTGATGTGTGGCGGATCTGCCAGGAAGGTCTGTCGCTCACCGGCGCCAGCGCGGCGGTGCCTATGCCGCTGGCGCATACCGTCGAACTCAACGCCGGCACCATCGACACCGATGCCGGCCCACACCTGCACGCGAACTGGACCTGGGCGCCCTCGGCGCTGAATGGCGAGCAGGTCAGCCGACTCAGCCGCCTCTGGTTCGACGCTCTGACCGGCATCTGCGCACACGTGCGGGCCGGTGGGGGCGGGTTGACGCCGTCGGATATCGCGCCCGCCGCGCTGAGCCAGCAGCAGATCGACGAGCTGTGCGGGCAGTACGACGTCGCAGACATTTTGGCGCTGACTCCGCTGCAAGAGGGGCTGCTGTTCCACGCCAGCGCTGGGCACGAATCAGGCGATGTGTATGCGGCCCAACTCGACATCACGTTAAGCGGTCGGCTGGATCGGGACCGTCTACACGATGCGGTGCACGCGGTGGTCAATAGGCATCCAAACCTGGCGGCGCGATTTTGCGACCAGTTCGACCAACCGGTGCAGATCATCCCCGCTGACCCGGTGGTGGAGTGGCGCTATCTCGATCTTGTCGACGGCCTCGATGTTGCCGACGGCCACGATCTTGTCGAAGCCGCCGATCAGCAGGTCGAGCAATTCTGCGCCGCCGAACGCGCCGCCGTCTGCGACCTCGCCAATCCGCCCGCCTTTCGGCTGGCGTTGATCCGCACCGCACCAGACCAGCACCGGTTCGTGCTCACCAATCACCACATCGTGCTCGATGGTTGGTCGCTACCGATCCTGCTGCAGGAAATATTCGCCGGCTATCACGGGCAGCGGCTGCCGACGGCCGCGCCGTATCGCAGCTTCATCGCCTGGCTGGCCGATCGCGACCTCGATGCCGCGCGCGCGGCATGGCTCGAGGTGCTGGCGGGTTTTGCCACCCCCACCTTGGTCGGCCCCTCGCAGGGGTCGATGCTCGGCGCGCGAGGCGTTGCGTCGTTCCGGATCTCCGAGCAGACCACGCGGGGCCTTGACGAACTGGCGCGCTCGCGGCACACCACCGTCAACACCGTGCTGCAGGGCGCCTGGGCGCAGATACTGATGTGGCTGACCGGCCACCACGATGTCGCATTCGGCGTCGCGGTCGCGGGGCGGCCGGCCGAGGTGCCCGGCGCCGACGCGATGGTGGGGCTACTACTCAACACGGTGCCGGTCCGCGCGCATATCACCACCGCAACCACCACCGCCGACCTGCTGGATCAGCTGCAAAGCGCGCACAGCTACACGCTTGAGCACCAACACCTTTCGCTCACCGAGATCCATCGGATCACCGGCCACGACCAACTGTTCGACACCCTTTTCGCCTTCGAAAACTACCCGGTCGACACCACCGCATTGGCAGGCGCCGACGGGCTGGCCATCACCGAGTTCGCCAGCCGCGAATCCACCGACTACCCGCTGACAATCCAGGCTCTGCCGGGCAGCGAACTGGGCCTGCGCCTCGAATACGACACCGACGTGTTCGACGCCGAGTTCATCGAAACGCTCATCAACCAGCTGGAGCGGGTGTTGGTGGCGATGGCCGCCGATCCCGCCCGGCGGCTGTCGTCGATGGATGTGCTGGATGACGATGAGCGCGCCCGCCTGGATCGGTGGGGTAACCGGGCGGTGCTGACTAAGTTGCCGGCGACGGCATCGGTGCCGGAGTTATTTGGTGCACAGGTGGCCCGGGCCCCTGAGGCGGTCGCGCTGGTCTGCGGCGAGCGTTCGTGGACCTACCAGGAGCTGGAGGAAGCGGCGAACCGGTTGGCGCACCTGCTGGCCGGTCACGGGGTGGGCCCGGGCGAGCGGGTGGCGTTGATGTTCCCCCGGTCGGCCGAGGCGATCGTGACGATTTTGGCGGTGCTCAAGACGGGTGCGGCCTATCTCCCAATAGACCCGGCGTTGCCGGCGGCCCGGGTCGAGTTCATGCTGACCGACGCCGCGCCCATAGCCGCGGTCACCACCACTGATTTGGTCGACCGGTTCGATGGGCACCGGATGTTGGTGCTCGACGTGAACGACCCCGCCGTTGCTGCGCAGCCCAGCACAGCGTTGCCCGCGCCGGCCCCGGACGAGATGGCCCACATCATCTACACGTCGGGTACCACCGGGTTGCCTAAGGGGGTAGCGGTCACCCAGCGCAACGTGACGCAGCTGTTCAACTCGCTGCAGATCGGGGTGCCGTTGGAGCCGGGGCAGGTGTGGACGCAGTTCCACTCGTATGCGTTCGACTTCTCGGTGTGGGAGATCTGGGGTGCGCTGCTGTATGGCGGGCGGTTGGTGGTGGTGCCCGACTCGGCGACCCGCTCCCCGGAAGACTTCCACGCCTTGCTCGTGCGTGAACAGGTCACGGTGCTGACCCAGACGCCCTCGGCGGTGGCGGTGCTGCCGGTGCAAGGCCTGGATGCGGCGGCGTTGGTGATCGGTGCGGAGCCCTGCCCGCCGGAATTGGTGGATCGCTGGGCGCCGGGGCGCGTGATGGTCAACGTCTACGGCCCGACCGAGACCACGATGTGGTTGTGTGCCAGCGCACCGCTGGCGGCGGGATCGGGGTCCCCGCCGATCGGGGCGCCGGTGGCATGGGCGGCGTTCTTTGTGCTCGACGAGTGGTTGCGCCTGGTGCCCGCGGGTGTGGTTGGGGAGTTGTATCTGGCCAGTGCCGGTGTGGGAATCGGGTATTGGCGCCGCTCTGGGTTGACCGCGTCGCGGTTTATGGCCTGCCCGTTCGGCATGCCCGGGGCGCGCATGTATCGCACCGGCGATCTGGTGCGGTGGCGTGCCGACGGGCAACTGGACTACCTGGGCCGGGCCGACGAGCAGGTCAAGATCCGCGGGTATCGCATCGAACTCGGTGAAATTCAGTCCGCCCTGGCCGCGCTGGATGGGGTGGAGCAGGCGGCGGTGATCGCCCGCGAGGACCACCCCGGCGACAAGCGCCTGGTGGGCTATATCACCGGGACAGCCGATCCGGTCAGGCTGCGTACCGTGCTCGCCGAGCGGCTACCGGCCTACATGGTCCCCACGGCGGTCGTGGTGGTGGCGGCGCTGCCGGTGACGGTCAACGGCAAACTCGACGTCCGCGCGCTACCGGCACCCGACTACCAGGACGCCGCTCAGTACCGCGCCCCGGCCAGCCCCACCGAGGAGATCCTGGCCGGCATCTACGCCCAGGTCCTGGGCGTCGAGCGGGTCGGCGTCAACGACTCATTCTTCGACCTGGGTGGGGATTCGCTGTCGACAATGCGCCTGGTCGCCGCCGTCAACGCCGGTCTGGATGCCGGCCTTTCGGTGCGCACCGTGTTCGAGGCGCCGACGGTGGCGCAGTTGGCGCCCCGTATCGGTGGGGATGAAGGGCGGCTGGAGCCCCTGGCGCCAAAGCTGGCCGGCGATCGGCCCGCGCAGATTCCGCTGTCGTTTGCCCAGTCCCGGTTGTGGTTCATCGACCAGTTCCAGGGACCCTCACCGGTTTACAACATGGCGGTGGCGCTGCGACTGGATGGGCGCCTGGATGCCGACGCGTTGGGGGCTGCGCTCGCCGATGTGGTGGGTCGCCACGAGAGCCTGCGCACACTGTTTCCGGCGACCGACGGCATACCGCAGCAGCTGGTCGTGCCGGTCGAGCGAGCCGACTTCGGCTGGCAGGTCGTCGATTCCGCCGCGTGGTCCGCGGCCCAACTAGCCGAGGCCATCCAGGAAACCGTGAGCCACAGTTTCGACCTGGCCGCCGAGATCCCGCTGCGGGCAAGGCTTTTCCGCGTCGGTGCGGACGAGCACGTGCTGGTTGCGGTGGTGCACCACATCGCCGCCGACGGCTGGTCGATCACCCCGCTGGTGGCCGACCTGGGTGTCGCCTACGCCGGCCGGTGCGCGGGACACGCCCCGCAGTGGGCGCCGTTGCCGGTGCAGTATGTCGACTACACGCTGTGGCAACGCGCGCAGTTCGGTGATCTGGCCGATAGCCAAAGCCGTATCACGACCCAGCTTGCCTATTGGCAGGACGCGCTTACCGGGATGCCCGAGCGGCTGGTGCTGCCGACCGACCGGCCCTACCCGACGGTCGCCGATCAGGTTGGCGCCACTGCGGACGTGGCCTGGCCCGTCGAGTTACAGCAGCGGGTACGCGAACTGGCAGCCAAGCACAACGCGACCAGCTTCATGGTGATGCAGGCCGCCCTGGCGGTGCTGCTGTCCAAGCTCAGCGCGAGTTCCGATGTGGCGGTGGGGTTCCCGATCGCTGGGCGCCGCGACCCTGCCCTGGACGAGCTGGTCGGGTTTTTCGTCAACACCTTGGTGTTGCGTGTCGATCTCACCGGCGATCCCACCGTCGCCGAGCTGCTGGACCAGGTGCGACGCCGCAGCCTGGCTGCCTATGAACATCAAGACGTGCCCTTCGAGGTGCTCGTGGAGCGGCTCAACCCCACCCGGAGCCTGGCCCATCATCCGCTGGTCCAGGTGATGTTGGCGTGGCAGAACGTTCCCGGGCACGCCGGCGGTGCCGGGGCCGGGTTCGCGTTGGATGACCTGCACGTCACCCAGGTGCCGGTGGACACCCATACCGCCCGCATCGACCTGAGCTTCTCCTTGTCCGAACTGTGGAGCGAGGCTGGTGAGCCCGCCGGGATCGGCGGAATGGTGGAATTCCGCACCGATGTGTTCGACGCGGCCAGCATCGAAGGCCTGATCGCGCGGCTGGAGCGGGTGCTGGCGGCAATGACGGCCGATCCGACTCGGCGACTGTCTACGGTCGACCTGCTCGACGCCGACGAGCACGCCCGTCTCGACGAGATCGGCAACCGGGCGGTGCTGACTCGGCCCGGACCGGCGCCGGTGTCGGTACCGATGGTGTTCGCCGATCATGTGAACCGCGCCCCCGGAGCGGTGGCGGTGACCTTCGACGGCCGCGCACTGACGTATCGCGAGCTCGATGAAAGCGCCAACCGACTGGCCCACCTGCTCGCGGCTCAGGGAGCCGGCCCTGGTCAGTGCGTGGCGCTGCTGTTGGAACGTTCCGCCGACGCGATCGTGGCGATGCTGGCGGTGCTCAAGACCGGAGCGGCGTATCTGTCGATCGACCCCGCACTGCCCGACGCGCGGGTCGACTTCATGCTCACCGACGCCGCGCCCGCCGCGGTCATCACCACGGCCGCGCTGCGATCGCGGCTGGAGGGCCATGACCTGCTGATCGTTGGCATCGGTGGTGCCGCGGTGGACAGCCAGCCCAGCACGGCGTTGCCGATGCCGGCCCCGGATGACGTCGCGTACCTCATCTACACCTCGGGCACCACCGGTGTCCCCAAAGGTGTGGCCATCACCCACCAGAACCTGGTGCACTTGGCCGAGTCATCGTCCGAACACCTGCCGGCCGCGCAGGTATGGACGCAATGCCATTCCTATGCCTTCGACTTCTCGGTGTGGGAGATCTGGGCCGCGCTGCTCGGCGGTGGTCGGCTGGTGGTCGTGCCCGAGTCGGTCACCGGCTCCCCAGACGATTTCCACGAGCTGCTGATCAGTGAGCAGGTCAACGTGCTCACCCAGACCCCTTCGGCGGTAAACGCGCTTCCGACAGAGGGTTTGGAGTCGGTGGCGGTGCTGCTCGGCGGTGAGGCGTGTCCGGCCGAGGTGGTCGACCGGTGGGCGCCCGGGCGGGTGGTGATCAACGCCTACGGCCCCACCGAGATCACGGTGTATGCGTCGATGAGCGCGCCGCTGCGAGCGGGGTCGCCCGAGGCGGCGCCGATCGGTGCACCGGTATCGACGGCCGCGCTGTTTGTCCTCGACGAGTGGCTGCAGCCGGTTCCGGCCGGAGTCGTCGGTGAGTTGTACGTCGCCGGCCGCGGCGTGGGCGTCGGATATGTCGGCCGGGCAGATTTGACGGCGTCGCGCTTTGTGGCGTGCCCCTTCGGAGGCCCGGGAGCGCCCGGTATCCGCATGTACCGCACCGGGGACCTGGTGCGGTGGGGTGCCGATGGGCAGCTGCAGTACCTGGGTCGCGCCGACGAACAGGTCAAGATCCGCGGGTATCGCGTCGAGCCCGGTGAAGTCCAGGCCGCGCTGGCCGAATTGGACGGCGTCGAGCAGGCGGTGGTCATCGCCCGTGAAGACCGCCCCGGCGACAAGCGCCTGGTCGGTTACATCACCGGGACCGCCGAACCCACCAAGATCCGCAGCACGCTGGCCGAGCGGCTGCCCGCCTACCTGGTCCCGGCCGCGGTGATGGTGATGGACGCGCTGCCGTTGACGGTCAACGGCAAACTCGACATTCGCGCCCTGCCGGCACCGGAATACCAGGACGCCGCCCAGTACCGCGCCCCGGCCAACGCCGTCGAGGAAATTCTGGTCGGCATCTACGCCCAAGTCCTGGGCGTCGAGCGGGTCGGCGTCGACGACTCGTTCTTCGACCTGGGCGGCGATTCGTTGTCGGCGATGCGCCTGGTCGCCGCGGTCAACGCGGGCCTGGACACCGGCCTTGCCGTGCGCGTCGTGTTCGAAGCACCCACGGTGGCCCAGTTGGCGCCTCGTATCGGCGCGGGGGGCGGCGGCCTGGAGCCCCTGGAGCCGAAGCTGGCCGGCGAGCGGCCCGCGGTGATTCCGTTGTCGTTCGCCCAATCCCGACTGTGGTTCCTTGACCAGTTGCAGGGGCCGTCGCCGGTCTACAACATGGCGACAGCGCTTCGGATCAGCGGAGCACTGGACGCCGACGCGATGGGTGCGGCGCTGGCCGACGTGGTGGCCCGCCACGAGAGCCTGCGCACGCTGTTCCCCGCGGTCGAGGGGATACCCCGGCAGCTGGTCGTCGCGCAAGACCAGGCCAACTTCGGTTGGGATGTCATGGACGTCGCCGGCTGGCCGGAGGACCGGTTGGCAGAGGCCGTCGGCGCCGCGACACGTTACGCATTCGACCTGGCTACTGAGATCCCGCTGCGGGCAAGGCTTTTCCGCGTGGCCGAGGACGAGCACGTCTTGGCGGGTGTGGTGCACCATATCGCCGGCGACGGCTGGTCCATCGCCCCGCTGCTGCGCGATCTGGGTGTCGCCTACGCCAGTAGGTGCGCGGGGCAAGCCCCACGGTGGGCCGAATTGCCGGTCCAGTACGTCGATTACACGCTGTGGCAGCGCGCCCAGTTCGGTGACATCGACGACGCCGACAGTTCCATCGCCAGGCAGTTGGCCTATTGGCACGACGAGCTGGCGGGCATGCCCGAACGCCTGCAGCTGCCGACCGACCGGCCCTACCCGGCCGTCGCCGATCAGCGCGGCGCCACGATGGACGTGGATTGGCCCGTCGAGTTGCAGCAGCGGGTGCGCGAGGTGGCCGCCGAATACAACGCGACCACCTTCATGGTGATGCAGGCCGCGCTGGTGGTGCTGCTGTCCCAGTTGAGCGCCAGTTCCGATGTGGCGGTGGGGTTCCCGATCGCCGGGCGCCGCGACCCCGCCCTGGACGAGCTGGTCGGGTTCTTCGTCAACACCCTGGTGTTGCGGGTCGATGTGGCCGGCGATCCCACTGTGGCCGAGTTGTTGGCCCAGGTGCGACGGCGAAGCCTGGCCGCCTACGAGCACCAGGACGTGCCCTTCGAAGTGCTCGTCGAGCGGCTCAACCCCACCCGGTCGCTGGCCCATCACCCGCTGGTCCAGGTGGCGTTGGCATGGCAGAACCTTCCCGGACACGACGGCAACGAACCTGCCGGGCTGACGTTGGGCGATCTGCAGGTCACCCAGCTGCCGGTGGACACCCACACCGCCCGCATGGACCTGAGCTTGTCCTTGTCGGAACGTCGGACCCAGGCCGGTGAGCCCGCCGGGATCGGCGGAACGGTGGAATTCCGCACCGACGTCTTCGACCCGGCCAGCATCGAAACCCTGATCGCACGGCTACAGCGGGCGTTGACCGCTATGACGGCCGACCCGGGCCGGCGGTTGTCATCGATCGACCTGCTCGACGCCGAGGAGCGTGCCCGCATCGACGCGATGGGCAACCGGGCGGCGTTGAGCCCGCCCGCAGCCCCGCCGATGTCGGTTCCCGAGTTGTTCGCTGCGCAGGTCGCCCACTGCCCACAGGCGGCGGCGGTGACTTACGACGGCAGCTCCATGACGTATCGGGAGCTCGACGAGGCCGCCAACCGATTGGCCCACCTGTTGACCGGCCACGGCGCGGGCCCGGGCCACTGCGTGGCTCTGCTGCTGGAACGCTCGGCCGAAGCGATCGTGGCGATGTTGGCGGTGCTGAAGTCCGGGGCGGCCTATCTGGCGATCGACCCCGCGATACCGTCGGCCCGGCTCGAGTTCATGCTGAGCGATGCCGCGCCGATCGCCGCGATCACCACCGTCGGATTGGCCGGCCGCCTAACGGGATGCGATCTGCGGGTCATCGACGTCAGTGATCTTGGGGCTCCCGCGATCGACACCCAACCCAGCACCGGACTCCCGGCGCCGGCCCCCGAGGACATCGCCTACCTCATCTACACCTCGGGCACGACCGGTGTCCCCAAGGGCGTAGCCGTCACCCATCAGAATCTGGCGCACCTGGCGGAGTCGTCGCCCGAACACCTGCCTGCGGCGCAGGTGTGGACGCAATGCCATTCCTATGCCTTCGACTTCTCGGTGTGGGAGATCTGGGCCGCGCTGCTCGGCGGGGCGCGACTGGTGGTGGTGCCCGAATCGGTAGCCAGCTCACCGGACGACTTGCATGCCCTTCTGGTCAGCGAGGACGTCAACGTGCTCACCCAGACCCCGTCGGCGGTCGCGGCGCTTTCCCCCGAAGGTTTGGAGTCGGTCGCGCTGCTGCTGGGCGGTGAAGCCTGCCCGGCCGCAGTCGTGGAGCAGTGGGCGCCCGGGCGGGTGGTGATCAACGCCTACGGCCCCACCGAGATCACGGTGTATGCGTCGATGAGCGCGCCGCTGCGGGTGGGGACGCCGGGGGCGGTGCCGATCGGTGCGCCGGTGTCGACCGCGTCGCTGTTCGTCCTCGACGAGTGGTTGCGGCCGGTGCCGGCCGGCGTGGTCGGCGAGTTGTACGTGGCCGGTCGCGGCGTGGCGGCCGGCTATGTGGGCCGGCCGGGTTTGACGGCAGCGCGGTTTGTGGCGTGCCCGGAAGCGCCGGGACAGCGCATGTATCGCACCGGCGACCTGGTGTGTTGGCGTGCTGACGGGCAACTGCAGTATCTGGGCCGCGCGGACGACCAGGTCAAGATCCGCGGCTACCGCATCGAACTCGGCGAAGTTCAGGCCGCTCTGGCCGCAGCGGATGGCGTAGGGCAGGCGGTGGTGATCGCCCGCGAAGACCACCCCCAGGTCAAACGCCTGGTCGGCTACGTCACCGAAGCGGTGCCCGGAGCGGTGGACCCGGCCGGGATACGGGCCGCGTTGGCCGACCAGCTACCCCCGTACATGGTCCCGGCCGCGGTCATGGTGATCGACGCGGTGCCGTTGACGATCAACGGCAAACTCGACACCCGCGCCCTGCCCGCACCGGAATATCAGGACGTCAATCGGTACCGCGCCCCGGCGGACGCGGTCGAAGAGGTCCTGGCCGGCATCTACGCCCAAGTCCTCGGCCTCGAGCGGGTGGGGGTCGACGACTCGTTCTTCGACCTCGGTGGCGACAGCATCTTGTCGATGCAGGTGGTGGCCCGCGCCCGCGCGACCGGACTGCTGTGTCGGCCGCGCGACATTTTCGTCGAGCAGACCGTGTCCAGACTGGCCCAGGTGGTCGGGGTGGTCGGCAGCGACGCCGGCCCGGTTGACGAGGGCGTCGGACCGGTGGCGTCGACCCCGATCATCAGTTGGCTGCACGACGTGAACGGCCCCGTCGACCAGTTCAACCAGACGATGGTGGTGCAAGCTCCGGCGGAGGTGACCGACGCCGATGTGGTGGTCGTGCTGCAGGCGCTGCTGGACCGACACGCCACGCTGCGGCTGCGCGTCGACCCCAGCGTCACCGACGGCGCCGGCGGCCGGCTGCTGCGGACGGGGGAGGCTGGTGCGGTCAATGCCGGCTCATGCCTGCAGGTGGTGGACGCGCTGTCCGACGAGGTCGTGGCGGCGGCCCGGTCCCGGCTGAACCCGACCGCGGGGACGATGGTCAGCGCGCTGTGGGTGGCCTCTACCAGCCAATTGGTGCTGATAGTTCACCACCTGGCCGTCGACGCGGTGTCGTGGCGAATTCTGTTGGAGGACCTCAACATCGCGTGGGCCCAGCATCGCAGCGGCGCGGCGGTGACACTGCCGGTCGGCGGGACGTCGTTCCAGCGGTGGGCATCGACGCTCAATGAACAGGCGCACGCGCCGGCAGTGGTGGATCAGGCCGACAGCTGGCGACGTGTACTGGAGACCCCGCCCGCGCTGCCGGCGCCGCAGCCGGAGCTGGACACCCACGCGACCGCGGGCCACCTGACGACAGCGCTGGACGTCGAGACGACCAGGATGCTGCTCGGCGAAGTCCCCGCGGCCTTCCACGCCGGGGTGCAAGACATTCTGCTGGTCGCCTACGGACTGGCGTTGGCGGAGTTCCTGGACACCCTGGACGCCAACGCCGCGTCGGTCGCCATCGATGTCGAAGGACACGGCCGCGACGAAGATCTCGCCGACGATGTCGACCTGTCCCGCACCGTCGGCTGGTTCACCGCGAAGTATCCGGTGGCGTTGAACGTCGGGGGGCTGCGCTGGCGCCAGGTGGTGGCCGGTGAGCCGGCGTTGGGCCCGGTGATCAAGGACGCCAAGGAACAACTCCGCGCGCTACCCGACGGCCTGACCTATGGGCTGCTGCGGTACCTCAACCCCGGCATCGACCTGCCCGGCGCCGACCCCACCATCGGGTTCAACTACCTCGGCCGGCTGGGCGCGGCCGCGACGACCGACCAGCAGACCGTCGCTGAGCTGTGGCAGGTCAGCCAAGACGGGTTGACGCTGGCCGCGGCCGCCGCTGCGGTACCGATGCCGTTGAACCACACCGTGGAACTCAACGCCAGCACCGTCGACTCCGACACCGGCCCGTCCCTGCACGCCACCTGGACGTGGGCGCCCTCGACACTGGACGACGCCCAGATCAGCCGACTCAGTCAACTTTGGTTCGACGCGCTGACGGGCATCTGCGCCCACGTCCGCCAGGGCGGTGGCGGCCTGACCCCGTCCGACATCACCCCGGCGCGGCTCACTCAAGACCAGATCGACGAGCTGAGCCAACCCGACCCGATTGCCGACATCCTGCCCCTGACCCCGCTCCAGCAGGGGCTGCTATTCCACGCCAATGCCACCAGTGGCAGCGGCAGGGGCAGCGGTGACGTCTACGCGATGCAACTCGACATCGCCTTCACCGGCCCCCTGGATCCGGCCCGGCTGCGCGAGGCCGTGCACAACGTGGCCAACCGCCATCCCAACCTGGCCGCCCGGTTCAGCCAACGATTCGACGAACCGGTGCAGGTCATTCCCGCCGATCCCAGCGTCCCCTGGCGGTACGTCGAGCTGGCGAGCGACGACACCGATGTCGATGAGCAGATCCAGCGGGTGTGCGCCGCCGAACGCGCCGCGGTCTGCGACCTCGCCCACCAGCCGGCATTCCGTGCGGCGTTGTTCCGCGCCCCCGACGGCGGGCATCGGTTTGTTCTGACCAATCACCACATCGTGCTCGACGGCTGGTCGCTGCCGATCCTGCTGCAGGAGATCTTCGCCGGCTACCACGGGCAGCGACTCCCCGCCGCCGGTTCCTACCGCAGGTTCATCACCTGGCTGGCCGATCGTGACGTCGACGCCGCCCACACCGCCTGGCGCGAAGTCCTGGCCGGATTCGACACGCCCAGCCTGGTCGCCCCGCGGAGTACGACGGGACCGGGGCGGCGCGGCACCGAATCCTTCCGGTTGCCCGCCGAGACCACCCGGGCCGTCAATGAACTGGCCCGCAGCTGCCACACCACCGTCAACATCGTGCTGCAGGCCGCCTGGGCGCAGCTGCTGACCTGGCTGACCGGCCACTACGACGTCGCGTTCGGCATTGCGGTCTCGGGGCGGTCAGCCGAGGTGACCGGCGCGGAGTCGATGGTCGGTCTGCTGATCAACACCGTGCCGGCCCGGGCCACCATCACCCCGGCCACCACCGTCGCCGGCCTGCTCGACGACCTGCAACGGCGTCAGAACGACACCCTGGACCACCAGCACCTGGCGCTCAGCGAGATCCACCGGGTCACCGGCCACGATCAGCTGTTCGACACCCTGTTCGTCTATCAGAACTATCCGGTGGACAGCGCCGCGCTGGTCGGCGCAGACGGGTTGGCGGTGACCGAGTTCAGCGGCCACGAATACAACCACTATCCGCTGACCCTGCAAGCCACACCCGGCACCGAGCTGGGCCTGCGGGTCGAATTCGACACCGATGTGTTCGACACCGGCCGCATCGAATCCCTGATGGCGCGGCTGCAGCGGGTGTTGACGGCCATGGTCGCCGACCCGGCGCGGCGGTTTTCGGCGATCGATGTGGTGGATGCCGATGAGCGCGCTCGGCTGGATAGGTGGGGCAATCGGGCGGCGTTGACCCAGCCGGCGAGTGGGCTGTCGATTCCCGCGCTGTTCGACGCGCAAGTTGCCCGTGCTCCCGAGGCGGTGGCGCTGACCTGCGACGGCCACTCGGTGACCTATCGCGAACTCGATGAGGCCGCAAACCGGCTGGCGCACCTTCTGATCACGCATGGTGTGGGCCCGGGTGAGCGGGTGGCGCTGTTCCTTCCCCGGTCGGCCGAGGCGATCGCGGCGATCTTGGCGGTGCTCAAGACCGGTGCGGCCTATCTTTCGATCGATCCGACGGTGCCCGACGCGCGGCTGGAGTTCATGCTCACCGATGCCGAGCCGATCGCCGCGATTTCCAGCACCGATTTGCGGACCCGGCTGGACGGGCATGAGCTGCTGATCGTCGACGTCGACGGTATCGACGCCCCCGTCGTCGACAGCCAACCCGGCGCCCCGCTACCGGTTCCGGGCCCGAACAACATCGCCTACCTGATTTACACCTCCGGCACTACCGGTGTGCCCAAAGGCGTGGCGATCCCGCATCGCAACGTGACCCGGCTGCTGGAAGTGCTCGGTGCCGACTTGGAGTTCTCGCCGAATCAGGTATGGACGCAGTGTCATTCGCTGGCCTTCGACTTCTCGGTGTGGGAGATCTTCGGCGCGCTGCTGCATGGTGGCCGGCTGGTGATGGTCTCCGAGTCGGTGACGCGTTCACCGGAAGACTTCCATGCCCTGCTGGTCGCGGAGCGGGTCAACATCTTGAGCCAGACCCCGTCGGCGTTCTATTCGCTGCAAACCGCGCTGCAAGCCGGCCGACTCGAGCTCGACGCGGTGGTGTTCGGCGGCGAGGCGCTGGAGCCCGGGCGCCTTGGGACGTGGTTGGACAGTCACCCGCGCGGGCCGCGGTTGATCAATATGTACGGCATCACCGAGACGACGATCCATGCCTCGTTCCGCGAGATCGTCGGTAGTGATGTCGACAGCACCGCCAGTCCCATCGGGGTGCCATTGGCTCACCTCGGCTTTTTTGTGCTCGACGGATGGCTGCGGCCGGTGTCCGCCGGTGTCGTCGGCGAGTTGTATGTGGCCGGCGCCGGGCTGGCATATGGCTACGTGGGCCGCGCGGGGTTGACTTCGTCGCGGTTCGTGGCGTGTCCGTTCGCCGGGTCCGGTGAGGCGGGCAGTGCGGGAGCACCGGCACAACCGGGACAGCGGATGTATCGCACCGGGGATCTGGTGTGTTGGAGCCGCGATGGGCAGTTGCAGTATCTGGGACGCGCCGATGAGCAGGTCAAGATCCGCGGGTATCGCATCGAGCTGGGTGAAGTCCAGGCCGCGCTGGCCGGGCTGGACGGGGTGCATCAGGCGGTAGTGATCGCCCGCGAGGACCGGCCCGGTGATAAGCGTCTGGTCGGGTATGTGACCGGAACCGCCGATCCGGACGCGGCGCGTACCGCACTGGCCGAGCGGCTGCCGGCGTATATGGTGCCGACCGCGGTGGTGACCATCGAGGCGCTGCCGTTGACGGTCAACGGCAAACTCGACCGACGCGCTCTGCCGTCACCCGAATATCACGACGGCGGTCGTTACCGCGCCCCGGCGGGGCCGGTCGAGGAGATCATGGCCGGCATCTACGCCCAGGTCCTCGGGGTCGAGCGGGTCGGCGCCGACGACTCGTTCTTCGACCTCGGCGGAGACTCGCTGTCGGCGATGCGTCTGGTCGCCGCGATCAACAAATCGTTGGATGCCGGACTTGCGGTACGCGCGGTGTTCGACGCGCCCGCGGTGAGCCAGTTGGCGCTCCGAATGGGCGGAGACCACGATGGGCTGGAGCCGTTGGCGCTCGTCGAACGGCCCGCGGTGATGCCGCTGTCGTTCGCTCAGAACCGGTTGTGGTTGATCGGCCAATTGCAAGGGCCCTCACCGGTTTACAACCTGGCGGTGGTGTTGCGGCTGCAGGGACGCCTTGATGTCGACGCCTTGGGAGCGGCGCTGGCCGATGTGGTGCGCCGTCACGAGAGCCTGCGCACGCTGTTTCCGACGGTCGACGGGATGCCTCAGCAGCTGATTGTTTCCGCCGAGCTGGCCGAATTTGCTTGGGAGACAGTGGATGCGACCGAATGGTCGGTAAGCCGGCTGCAGGAAGCCGTTGAGGACGCGGCGCGGCACAGCTTTGACCTGGCGATTGAGATCCCGTTGCGGGCAAAGCTTTTCCGGGTCGGCGAGGACGAGCATGTGCTGGTGGGCCTGGTGCACCATATCGCCGCCGACGGCTGGTCGATGACGCCGCTGGTGGCTGATCTGAGTGTGGCGTATGCCAGCCGGTGTGTGGGGCAGGCCCCGGGCTGGGCGCCGTTGCCGTTGCAGTACGCCGATTACACGCTGTGGCAACGCGACCAGCTTGGTGATCTCGATGACAGCGGCAGCCGCATCGCTACCCAGCTGCGTTACTGGGAGGACGCGCTGGCCGGCATGCCCGAGCATCTGGCGCTGCCGGTCGATCGGCCCTACCCGCTGGTGGCCGATCAGCGCGGGGGCACTGTGGCCGTGGACTGGGACGCCGAACTGCAGCAGCAGGTTTCCCGGCTGGCCAGTGAGCACAATGCGACCTGCTTCATGGTGGTGCAGGCGGCCTTGGCGGTGCTGCTGTCCAAGCTCAGCGCCAGCTCTGACGTGGCCGTCGGGTTCCCGATCGCCGGGCGTCGCGACCCCGCCCTGGACCAGCTGGTCGGCTTTTTCGTCAACACCTTGGTGCTGCGGGTCGACCTTGCCGACGATCCCAGTGTCGCCGCGGTGCTGGCTCAGGTACGAGCCCGCAGCCTGGCCGCCTATGACAACCAAGACGTGCCCTTCGAGGTGCTGGTGGAGCGGCTCAACCCGACCCGGAGCCTGGCCCATCACCCGCTGGTGCAGGTGATGTTGGCTTGGCAGAACGCTCCCGGGCGGACCGGCGATCCCGCCATGGCGTTGGGTGATCTGCGGGTCACCCAGCTGCCGGTGGATACCCACACCGCCCGCATGGACCTGTCGTTCTCCCTCTCCGAATGCTGGACCAAGGCCGGTGAGCCGGCCGGGATCGGCGGAACGGTGGAATTTCGCACCGACGTGTTCGATGCGGCGGGCATCGAAACGCTGATCGAGCGGTTGCGGCGGGTGCTAGAGGCGATGACCGCCGATTCGCAGCGGCGGTTGTCGTCGATGGATGTGCTCGATGAGCCGGAGTACGCCCGCTTGGCGGAGTGGGGCAACCGGGCGGTGTTGGACCGGCCGGCGCCGGTGGCGGCGTCGATTCCGCAGCTGTTCGCCGCGCAGGTGGCGCGCGTCCCGCAGGCGGTGGCGGTGACCTTCCAAGACCGCTCGATGACATATTCCGAGCTTGATCAGGCAGCGAACCGGTTGGCTCATCTGTTGGCCGCTCATGGTGTGGGTCCGGGAGCCTGTGTGGCGCTGCTGTTTTCCCGCTCGGCTGAGGCGATCGTGTCGATTATGGCGGTGCTCAAGACCGGGGCGGCGTATCTGCCGATCGATCCGGGGGTTCCGGAGGCGCGCATCGAGTTCGTGGTGACCGATGCCGCGCCGATCGCCGCGCTCACCACCCCCGATCTGCGCCCGCGGCTACAGGGGTGCGATGTGCCGATCATCGATGTCGGTGCTATCGGAGCCGTCGTCGACGGACAACCCAGCACCCCACCCCCGGCGCCGGCCGGCGATGACCTTGCCTACCTGATCTACACCTCGGGCACCACCGGGGTCCCCAAGGGGGTGGCTGTCACCCATCACAACGTGATCCAGCTGCTGGAGAAGCTGGATCCGGACCTGCCGGCAGCAGGCGTGTGGTCGCAGTGGCACTCGTACGCCTTCGACGTTTCGGTGTTCGAGATCTTCGGAGCGCTGCTGCGCGGCGGGCGGCTGGTGGTGGTCCCTGATTCGGTGGTCCGTTCACCGGCAGACTTCCACGCCTTGCTGGTCACCGAACAGGTCAGCGTCCTAAGTCAAACCCCCTCGGCGTTTTACGCGCTGCAAACCGCCTTGCAAGAGGGCCGAGCCATGGCTCCTGAGCTGGGACAACAGCTCAAGCTCGAGACCGTGGTGTTCGCCGGGGAGGCGCTGGAGCCCCAGCGCATTGAGACTTGGTTGAACCACCATTCCGGATCCTCGCGTCTCATCAATATGTATGGCACCACCGAGACGACGGTGCATGCCTCGTTCCGGGAGATCGCCTACAGCGACGTCGACAGCAATGTCAGCCCCATCGGGGTGCCGTTGCCGCATCTGGCGTTTTTCGTGCTGGATAGATGGTTGCGGCCGGTGCCGGCGGGTGTGGTCGGTGAGTTGTATGTGGCCGGTGCCGGGATGTCGTACGGATATGTGCGGCGGGGCTCGTTGACCGCGTCGCGGTTTGTGGCCTGTCCGTTCGGCGGCGCGGGAACGCCGGGAGCACGCATGTATCGCACCGGGGACCTGGTGCGGTGGGGCGCCGACGGACAGCTGCGGTATCTGGGGCGCGCCGATCAGCAGGTCAAAATCCGTGGGTATCGCATCGAACTCGGTGAAGTCCAGGCCGCGCTGGCCGGGCTGGACGGGGTGGACCAGGCGGCGGTGATTGCCCGTGAGGATCGTCCCGGCGACAAGCGTCTGGTGGGTTATGTGACCGGCACGGCGGATCCGGCCGGGATACGCGCCGCGCTGGCCGACCGGCTGCCGCCGTATATGGTGCCGGCCGCGGTAGTGGTCATCGAAGCGTTGCCGTTGACGGTCAACGGAAAACTGAACACCCGGGCCCTGCCGGCGCCGGACTATCAGGAAGACGATCATTACCGCGCCCCGGCCAGCTCGGTCGAAGAGATTTTGGCCGGGGTCTACGCCGAAGTCCTCGGCCTCGAGAGGGTGGGCGTCGACGACTCGTTCTTCGACCTGGGCGGCGACTCGCTGTCCGCGATGCTGGTTGTGGTCCGGGCTGGGATCGCCGGTGTGAAGTGCCGGCCGCGCGATGTTTTCGTCGAGCAGACGGTGGCCCGGCTGGCCCGGGTAGCCAGCACGGTCGGGGGCACGGATGGCCCGATCGACGAGGGCCTGGGCGAGGTGGCGGCCACTCCGATCATGCGCTGGCTGCAGGGCGTGGACGGCCCGGTTGACCAGTTCAACCAGACGGTAATGCTGCAGGCTCCCGAGGGAGTGACCCTCGCCGACGTGGTGGTGGTGGTGCAGGCCTTGCTGGATCGGCACGCCATGCTGCGGCTGCGTGCCGAGGACGGCGCCGGGGGCTGGTCACTGTGGGTGCCTCAGCCGGGGTCGGTCGACGCGCAAAGCTGCGTGCACGCGGTGGACGTGTTGTCCGATGAGGCTGTGGTGGCGGCCCGGTCGCGGTTGAGCCCAGCCGCCGGCGCGATGCTCAGGGCTCTGTGGGTGCGCTCGACGGGTCAGCTGGTCTTGATCATTCACCATCTGGCCGTCGACGGGGTGTCGTGGCGGATTGTGGTGGAGGACATCAACATTGCGTGGACGCAGCATCGCAGCCAGCGGCAGGTGGTGCTACCGGCAGGCGGAACGTCGTTCCAGCGATGGGCGGCACTGTTGGTCGAGCACGCGCACGCACCGGCGGTGGTGGAACAGGCCGAGACCTGGCGGCAGGTCGCGTCGGTCCCCGCCGCGCTGCCGGCAGTCCAGCCCGCGACAGATACCTTCGCCACGGCCGGGTACCTGTCGGAGACGCTGGATGTCGAGACCACCCGGATGCTGCTGGGTGAGGTTCCCGCGGCGTTTCATGCCGGGGTGCACGACATATTGCTGATTGCGTTCGGATTGGCGGTGGCGCAGTTCTTGGGTGCTGCCGACGGGCCGGTGAGCATTGACGTCGAGGGCCATGGGCGCCACGAAGAGTTGGGCGACGACGTGGAGTTGTCGCGAACGGTGGGATGGTTCACCACCAAGTACCCGGTGGCGTTGAATGTCGCGGCACCCGACGTCGAATTGACCTGGGCGGAAGTGGTCGCCGGTGAGGCGGCGTTGGGGGACGTGGTCAAGAACGCCAAAGAGCAGCTGCGGGCGATGCCCGATCCGCTGACCTATGGTGTGCTGCGCTATCTGAATCCCGACGTCGACCTGGCCGGATCTGACCCGACGATAGGGTTCAACTATTTGGGGCGCATGGGTGCCCCGGCGGCCTACGCCTCCGGTGACGTGTGGCGTTTCAGCCAGGAGGGCCTGTCGTTGACCGGCGCCGCGGCTGCCATCCCGATGCCGCTGATGCACACCCTGGACCTGAACGCCAGCACAATCGATACCGACGCCGGCCCGAATCTGCATGCCAACTGGACATGGGCCCCCTCGGCACTGGACGGCGAGCGGGTCAGCCGGTTGAGCCGGTTGTGGTTTGACGCGCTCGCGGGCATCTGCGCGCATGTCAGGCGCGGCGGCGGCGGGTTGACGCCGTCGGATATCGAGCCTGCCCGGCTGAGCCAGCAGCAGATCGACGAGCTGTGTCAGGGCCAGCGGATCGCTGACGTGCTGCCGCTGACTCCTCTACAGCAGGGCTTGCTCTTTCACGCCAGCGTCGCGCAGGGTACCGGCGACGACGTGTATGCGGTGCAGCTGGATATCGTGCTGAACGGCCCGGTCGACCAGCACCGGCTCCGCGACGCCGTACAAAAAGTAGTCGAACGGCATCCCAACCTGGTGGCCCGGTTCTGCCCGCAGTTCGACGAGCCGGTGCAGCTCATCCCGGCTGAGCCCGTGGCGCCGTGGCGGTATGTCGAACTGGACGCCGAGGACCCCGATCAGCAGATCGAGCGCGTGTGCGCCGCCGAACGCGCCGCGGTCTGCGACCTCATCGACCAGCCCGCCTTCCGGCTGGCGCTGATCCGCGTCGCAGCAGATCGGCACCGGCTTGTGCTCACCAATCACCACATCGCACTGGACGGCTGGTCGACGCCGATCCTGCTGCAGGAGATTTTCGCCGGTTACCACGGGGAGCGGCTGCTGGTGGCCACGCCGTACCGCAGCTACCTGACCTGGCTGGCCGACCGGGACCGCGCTGCCGCCGAGGCGGCCTGGCGCGAGGCGTTCGCCGGTTTCGACACCCCCACCCTGGTCGGGCCGCCGCAGATGTCACTGGCGGGGCCGCGACGGGTTGAAACATTCCGGGTGCCGGCGAAGACGACGCGGGCCGTCAGCAGGCTGGCGCGCTCGGAGCACACGACCGTCAACGTCGTGCTGCAGGGCGCCTGGGCGTTGCTGCTGACCTCGCTGACGGGCCAAAACGATGTGGCATTCGGCACCGTGGTCTCGGGGCGGCCGGCCGAGGTTGCCGGTGTGGAATCGATGGTGGGGCTGTTGATCAACACCGTGCCGGTGCGGGCACGTGTCACACCGGAAACCACCACAGCCGACCTGCTGAGCCAACTGCAAACTGGCCGCAACGACACACTGGATCACCAACACCTGGCGCTCAGCGACATCCACCGTGTCACCGGACAGGACAAACTGTTCGACACCGTTTTCGTGTTCGAGAACTATCCCGCCGACGCCGGCACGCTGACCGGTCCCCACGAGTTGGTCATGACCGAGTTCAGCAGCCGCGACTATTACCACTACCCGCTTGCGGTGCAAGCCGGACCAGGCAACGAACTGGAACTTCGCGTCCAATTCCGGACCGATGTCATCGACGCGGACAGCGTCGAAACGCTGATGGATCGATTCAAGCGGGTGCTGGTGGCCATGACGTCCGATCCGACGCGGCGGTTGTCGGCGACGAATGTGCTGTCCGCCGGTGACCGCGCCCGACGGAACCGGCGGGGCGGCCAGGCGCGGTTGACCCGGCCGGCGAGCGCTGTGGCGTCGGCAGTCGAATCCCACGACACCTATGGCGAATATCGGGCCCCGGCCAACCTGGTCGAGCAGATCCTGGCCGGCATCTTCGCCGAGGTGCTGGGTGTAGACCGCGTCGGCGTCGACGAGTCGTTCTTCGACCTCGGCGGTGATTCGCTCGCCGCGATGCGCGCGATCGCCGCGATCAACGCGGCCCTCAATTGCCGCCTTGCGGTCACCGCGTTGTTCGATGCGCCGTCCGTTCGAAGCCTGAGCCAGCCGTTAGCCCGATATGTCCCGGCCGGACATCAATGAGAGGCCCACGCGCCGCCGTCACCACACAAGTGGCACCAGGCGGTAGCGCACCTTCCGGGTGTACTCGCGATATCCGTCCAACTCTTCGTGGAGGAGCTTTTCCTCGTCGCGGATGCGCCAGGCGAGCGCGATCAGGCAAGGCACCACGAAGACGAGTCCCCAGTAGGAACCGACCGCAAGGGGGACGCCGAGCAGCAGGACGACGTTTCCCGCGTACATCGGGTGCCGCACCAGGCCATACAGACCGGTGGAGACGACCTGCTGACCTGCTTCGACCCGAATGGTTGCGGCCGCGTAGCTGTTCTGAATGATCACCAGCAATGCCACCCCAAGGCCAACGGCCACCAGGAAATCGCCGACCAGGCAGATCGCCGTTGGGACCGATGACCAGCCAAAGCGACGGTCGAGGCCGCCGACCACGATCATTGCCGCCAGCGATAGCCACACACCAGCCATGACGACCTTCTGCGCCATCCGCGTCTCCGCTGCCGGCCCGCCGCGTATACGCCGCTGAAACGCATCGGGATTCGTTCGCAGCAAGTAGATGCCGGGGATACAGGTCGCAAGGGGTATCAGCGAAAACACCCATGCTTGCCAATAATCAAACGTGCCGGCGGATACAAACAGCAGCAGGCCAAATGCGACCGCCTGAACAACCGTCGACGCCAACAGTTGAAGAACGGCTTTCACGGACCTTCCTTACGAGCGTCGGATAGCGCTCACGCGAGCAGGGCGTTGCGCAACCGATCTACATCAGCCGCACTGATGCCCGCGTCGCGCAGATAGTTGTCCAGCGACCCGAAGGTCTGATCGATCGTCTCCCACGCGGCGGACAGGTATTCCGCCCGCACCCCGAGGACCTCGTCGGACAGCCTGGCCTCGGTGAAGGTCAGCACCTCGGGGGTCAACTCGGTGTCTGAGCGCTGCTGGATCATCTCAGAGATCTGGCTCCGCAATTGTGGTGCCGCGTCGTTGCTGCGCAGGTAGTCGGCGACGATGGTGTCGCGATCCAGACCGATCGTTTCCAGCACCGTCGCGACCACGAATCCGGTGCGATCCTTGCCCGCGAAACAGTGCGTGAGCACCGGCCGTCCGGCGGCGAGCAGGGTGACGACCCGATGCAACGCGCGTTGTGCGCCATTGCGCGTCGGGAACTGCCGGTATTCGTCGATCATGTAGCGGCCCGCGGCGTCGGCGATGGACTCGCCTTCGGGGCTCTCGGTCAGCAGTTTCTGAAATGCGTGCTCGTGCGGTGCTTCGCCGTCGGTGGGATCCTCGTCGCCGAGATCGGGAAAAGGCAGCAGGTGGATGTCCACGCTGTCGGGAACCCGCCCGGGACCGCGGCGCGCGACTTCCCGGGTCGCGCGCAGGTCGGCGACGTCGGTGATGCCAAGCTGCCGCAGCGCCGCCCGGCCGTCGTCGTCGAGGCGACTGAGCTCGCTGGACCGGAACAACCGCCCGGGCCGCAGCGCCGTGGCACCTTCGGCAACGTCACGGAAGTTCCACGCGCCGGACAGTACTGGGGCCATGTCAGGTGACCGCCGCGGCGAATGCTGACTGCTCCCCGCCGATCTCGGCGCGTGCGATGGTTCGCATGTGGACCTCGTCGGGTCCGTCGAAGATGCGCATGGCCCGATGCCAGCTGTAGAGCCGCGCCAGCGGGGTGTCGTCGCTGACCCCGGCGGCGCCATGGACCTGAATCGCCCGGTCGATGACATCGCACGCCACCCGCGGAGCCACCGCTTTGATCTGCGAGACCAATAGGTGGGCGGCCTTGTTGCCGTGCTGGTCGATAGTCCAGGCCGCTTTCTCGCATAACAGCCGGGCCTGGTCGATCTCGTTGCGGGACTTGGCGATTGTCTCTCGCACCACGCCCTGCTCGGCCAGCGGGCGGCCGAACGCGACGCGGTTTCGGGCCCGGTCCACCATGAGCGCCAGCGCCCGCTCGGCCCCGCCGAGCGCTCGCATGCAGTGGTGGATGCGGCCCGGTCCCAGCCGGGCCTGAGCGATCGCGAAGCCGGCTCCCTCTTCGCCGAGCAGGTTGGTGACCGGTACCCGCACGTTGTCGTAGTTGATCTCGCAGTGCCCGTGCTGGTCCTGCCAGCCAAACACCGGAGTCGAGCGGACCACGGTCACGCCCGGGGTGTCGATCGGGACCAGCACCATCGACTGCTGTTGGTGGCTTGCCGCGTCAGGGTTGGTGCGGCCCATCACGATGAGGATCTTGCAGCGCGGATCGGCGGCGCCCGAGGTCCACCACTTGCGGCCGTTGATGACGTAGTCGGCGCCGTCGCGCACGATGGAGGTCTCGATGTTGCGCGCATCGCTGCTGGCGACCGCCGGCTCGGTCATCGAGAAGGCGCTGCGGATCTCACCGTTCAGCAACGGCTCCAACCACTGCTTGCGCTGCTCGTCGGTGGCGAACAGGTGAAGGGTTTCCATGTTCCCGGTGTCGGGTGCGGCGCAGTTGAGCGCCTCGGGCGCGATCTCCAGGCTCCAGCCGGTCTGCTCGGCCAGCGGTGCGTACTCCAGGTTGGTCAGGCCCGACTCCGCCGGCAGGAACAGGTTCCACAGCCCGCGCTCTTTGGCCTTGGCCTTAAGTTCCTCGATGATCGGCGGCACGCTGTGGTCATGGGGCCCGGCCTCGTGGCGATAGCGGTCGTATTCGGCTTCGGCGGGAAAGACGTGCTCCGTCATGAAGTCGGACAACCGCTTGTGGTAGTCGCCGGCCTTGTCTGACATCGCGAAGTCCATAACGGCCACGATATGACACACGTAATTAGGTGGCGCGACCAGACGCAGAATCGCATGCGGGAGCGCGGATTTGTGCGATTCCGCGTCTGCTCGCCGTAGTTTCGGATGGTGACCGAGAGCCGCCCGCCATTCCCGCCGTTCACCCTCGAAACCGCCACCCAGAAGGTCCAGGCCGCGGAGGACGCCTGGAACACCCGCGACCCCGAACGCGTCAGCGCGGCCTATACGACTGGCTCGCAATGGCGAAACCGCGACGAACACCTCGTCGGCAGAAACGAAATAGTGGCCTTCCTGACCCGCAAGTGGCAGCGCGAACTCGACTATTCGCTGCGCAAGAGCCTGTGGAGCTATCACGACAACCGGATCGCCGTTCGGTTCCAGTACGAGTGCCATGACCACACTGGTCAGTGGTTCCGCAGCTACGGCAACGAACTTTGGGAATTCACGCCGACCGGGTTAATGTCACGCCGAGAAGCCAGCATCAACGACGTGCTGATCGCCGAATCCGAGCGACGATACTTCGGGCCCCGTCCGGCAGCCGAGCACGGCCGGGAGATTCCGCTCTGGTAGCCGGTAGGGTGGCTGAGCGATCAGGTCGGGTTGACTAACGAAAGAAGATGTACGCGCCATGACAGATGCGCAGACTGTGCTCGTCAAAGTCGGGGTGGTCGCCGAATCCGGGCCCGACGAGCGGCGCGTTGCGCTGGTGCCCAAGGCGGTCGCGTCGCTGGTGAACAGTGGTGTGACAGTCGTGGTCGAGTCCGGCGCCGGTGAACGCGCCCTGCTGCCCGACGAGCTCTACACCGAGGCCGGCGCCGAGATCGGTGACGCGTGGGCCGCCGACGTCGTCGTCAAGGTAGCGCCGCCCACCGCCGACGAGGTCGGCAGGTTGCGCAGCGGTCAGACGCTGATCGGATTCCTGGCGCCGCGCGACGCCGAAAACTCGATCGGTGCGTTGCAGAAGGCCGGCGTCCAAGCCTTCGCACTCGAGGCCATCCCGCGGATCTCGCGGGCGCAGGTGATGGACGCCTTGTCGTCGCAGGCCAACGTCTCCGGATACAAGGCCGTGCTGCTCGCGGCCTCGGAGTCGACCCGGTTCTTCCCCATGCTGACCACCGCGGCGGGAACGGTGAAGCCGGCCACCGTGCTGGTGCTCGGGGTCGGCGTCGCCGGGTTGCAGGCGCTGGCGACGGCCAAACGGCTGGGTGCCCGCACCACCGGATACGACGTGCGTCCCGAGGTGGCCGACCAGGTGCGCTCGGTTGGCGCGCAGTGGTTGTCGCTCGGCGACAAAGACGTGGCTGCGGCCGGCGAGGGCGGCTACGCCCGGGAGCTGACCGACGAGGAACGGGCGCAGCAGCAGAAAGCGCTGGAAGAAGCGATCAGCGGGTTCGACGTGGTGATCACCACCGCGCTGGTCCCCGGTCGCCCGGCGCCGCGGCTGGTGACGGCCGGGGCGGTGCAGGCCATGAAGCCCGGCAGTGTGGTGGTGGACCTGGCCGGGGAGACCGGCGGCAACTGCGAGCTCACCGAACCCGGCCAGACGGTGGTCAAGCACGACGTCACCATCGCCGCACCGCTCAACCTGCCAGCGACCATGCCCGAGCACGCCAGCGAGCTCTACAGCAAGAACATCACCGCACTGCTGGACCTGCTGATCACCGACGGCAAGCTGGCCCCCGACTTTGACGACGAAGTCATCGCCGAGTCGTGTGTGACGCGCCAGACCAGCGGAGCCGGCGACGATGCAGAGCGCAGCGATGAGGAGGAGCGGCGCCAGTGAACCGAGAGGACTCCTAAATGCACGGCATGTATGACGAGCTGCTATCCAACCTGGCGATCCTGGTGCTGTCCGGGTTCGTCGGTTTCGCGGTGATCTCCAAGGTGCCCAATACGCTGCACACCCCGCTGATGTCGGGGACCAACGCCATCCACGGCATCGTCGTGCTCGGCGCGCTGGTGGTGTTCGGCGAGGTTGAGCACCCGTCGCTGGCCGTGCAGATCATCCTGTTCGTCGCGGTGGTGTTCGGAACCCTGAACGTCATCGGCGGCTTCATCGTCACCGACCGGATGCTCGGCATGTTCAAGGGCAAAAAGAAAGCCTCGGCCGCTAAGGCCGAGAAAGCGGAAGCGCCGGCGGCCAAATGAACTACTTGGTGATCGGCCTCTACGTCATCTCGTTCGCCCTGTTCATCTACGGCTTGATGGGCCTGACCGGGCCCAAGACCGCGGTGCGGGGCAACCTGATCGCCGCAGTCGGCATGGCGCTGGCCGTGACGGCGACTCTGATCAAGATCCGGCACACCGACCAGTGGGTGCTGATCGTCGTCGGCCTGGTGGTGGGAATCGTGCTCGGCGTGCCACCGGCGCGGTGGACCAAGATGACCGCCATGCCGCAGCTGGTGGCATTCTTCAACGGCGTCGGCGGCGGCACCGTGGCGCTCATTTCGCTTGCCGAGTTCATCGAGACCAAAGGTTTCTCCGAGTTCCAGCACCACGAAGAGCCGACCGTGCACATCGTGGTGGCCTCGCTGTTCGCCGCCATCATCGGGTCGATCTCGTTCTGGGGGTCGATCATCGCGTTCGGCAAGCTGCAGGAAATCATCTCCGGCCGCCCGATCGGCCTGGGCAAACTACAGCAACCAGTCAACCTGTTGCTGCTGGCCGCGGCGATCGCGGCCGCGGTGGTAGTCGGCATCCGTGCCCATCCGTACACCGGCGGAGCGTCATTGTGGTGGATGATCGGCCTGCTGGCCGCCGCGGGTGTGCTGGGTCTGATGGTGGTGCTGCCGATCGGCGGCGCCGACATGCCGGTGGTGATCTCGCTGCTCAACGCCATGACCGGGTTGTCGGCCGCGGCGGCGGGCCTGGCGTTGAACAACACCGCGATGATCGTGGCGGGCATGATCGTCGGTGCGTCCGGTTCGATCCTGACCAACCTGATGGCCAAGGCGATGAACCGCTCCATCCCGGCGATCGTCGCGGGCGGTTTCGGCGGTGGCGGCGTGGCCCCCAGCGCCGACGGTGATGGTCAAGGCGGCGGTAAGCATGTCAGGTCCACCTCGGCAGCCGACGCCGCGATTCAGATGGCCTACGCCAACCAGGTGATCGTGGTGCCCGGCTACGGCCTGGCAGTCGCGCAGGCCCAGCACGCAGTGAAAGACCTGGCCAGCATGCTGGAAGACAAGGGCGTGCCGGTCAAATACGCCATCCACCCCGTCGCCGGCCGGATGCCCGGGCACATGAACGTGCTGCTGGCCGAGGCCGAAGTGGACTACGACGCGATGAAGGACATGGACGACATCAACGACGAGTTCGCCCGCACCGACGTCACCATCGTCATCGGCGCCAACGACGTCACCAACCCGGCGGCCCGCAACGAAGCGTCCAGCCCCATCTACGGCATGCCGATCCTCAACGTGGACAAGTCGAAGTCGGTCATCGTGCTCAAGCGGTCGATGAACTCGGGGTTCGCCGGCATCGACAACCCGCTGTTCTACGCCGACGGAACCACGATGCTGTTCGGCGATGCCAAGAAATCGGTGACTGAGGTGGCCGAGGAACTCAAAGCCCTATAAACCTGACCGACGTCCGTCTCGGGCGTCGGTCAGGGTGCTCGCAGATCGTTAGACGGGCGGGTACGCAGGTGGCGGGTATCCGTTCCCGTCTTCAACCCCCCGCAATCCCCAGGTGAGGTACCTGAAGAAGTATTCGATCTCGTCGCTCACGTCGTAGTCCGGATTCGGATCCATCAGCCCACCTTCCCGCACGCAATCGGATCGCGACCAAGTTCGTGAGTGAAGTCTAGTCCCATGCGTGTCTGTGCGACAGCCACCGGGGCCTTGCTTAGACTGTCCAACCAGTTGATTGGTAACTTTTGTTAGCCGGACCTGCACCGCCGCCCCCGGCGGCAGTGCGATACAGACGACAGAGAGTTAGCGATGCCATCCGAGAACGGGCTGACGCGCCGCGAAGAGCTGCTGGCCGTTGCCACCAAGCTGTTCGCCGCCCGTGGCTACCACGGCACCCGGATGGATGACGTGGCCGATGTGATCGGGCTGAACAAAGCGACCGTCTACCACTACTACGCCAGCAAGTCGCTGATCCTGTTCGACATCTACCGCCAGGCCGCTGAGGGCACACTTGCCGCCGTGCACGACGATCCGTCCTGGACGGCCCGCGAAGCGCTCTACCAGTACACCGTCCGGCTGCTCACCGGCATCGCGGGCGATCCCGAGCGGGCCGCCGTCTACTTCCAGGAGCAGCCCTACATCACCGAGTGGTTCACCACCGATCAGGTCGCCGAGGTCCGGGAAAAGGAAGCTCAGGTCTACCAACACGTGCACGGCCTCATCGACCGCGGGATCGCCAGCGGCGAGTTCTATCCGTGCGACTCGCATGTGGTGGCGCTGGGCTACATCGGGATGACGCTGGGCAGCTACCGGTGGCTGCGGCCGAGCGGACGGCGCACGGCCAAGGAGATCGCCGCCGAATTCAGTACCGCGCTCTTGCGCGGGCTGATTCGCGACGAGTCGATCCGCAACAGTTCTCCGCTCGGGCCGTAGCCGCGTTTGCCCGACTCCGCCCGGCTAGGCCTTCACCGGCTTCAGATGCCTGTCGAGGAACGCGAGCTGGTCAGCGACGACGCGTTCGAACGCATCGTCGACGTAGATCGCGAAGTGCCCTTCGGGATACGTCTTGACCTCGCCGCGCGGTGCCTTGGCCGCGTAGCGCAGGGTGGGGCCGGGCGGTGCCACCGAGTCGGTTTCGCACACGCAGAACAGGATTGGGCAGTCGATTTTCGCGGTACTACGACCCGGGCGGTAGAACAGGATCTTCATCCCGATTCGCGCGGCGACCTCGTTGGACAGTTCCACACCGTCGGGCACCAGCCTCAAGTAGCCGCTGTACGCGTCGGGCGCCGTCATCAATGCGACCTCGCCGGGCTGGCCCGCCGTCGGGATCATGACCGGAGCTTTGCCCAGCCGGGCCCCGACGAGGTCGCGCACCGCCGCCGCCGTGATGCGTGCCGCCGTCAGCGGATTGACCGCGCGTATGGACGCGATGCCGTCGGTGAACGGACACTGGGCGACGGCGGCGGCAATGCCGGGCAGCCGGGCCGCCGACGCAATCACGTGTCCGCCCCCAAACGATGTGCCCCACAAGCCGATTCGGGTCTGGTCGATACCGGCCAGGGTGCGGGCGTAGGCGACGGCCGCGGCCCAGTCCGCCAGTTGCATGCCGATGTCGAGCAGCTGGCGCGGCTGGCCGGCGCTGTCGCCGAAGTGCCGGTAGTCGAACACCAGGCACGCGTAACCGGCCGCACTGAACCGTTCGGCGTAGGCGTCCAGCCGCATGGTGCGCACCGCGCCCAGGCCGTGGGCCATCACCAGCAGCGGCGGCTTCCCGTCGGCGCCGCTGGGTGAACCTCGGTAAAGCCACGCGTCGATCCGGTCGCCGCCGGACGTGAACTGAACATCCTCGCGCTGTGTCATAAGAATTCCAATTGTGCCCGCTGGCCCGTGACCCGCGGTAATAATCGAGGCCGGTAAAGGCGTCTCAAAAAATATGGACTAGTGTCTAGAAAGTTTTCAGCGCTCACGGACGGAGGACTCCTCATGACGATCCGCGTCGCCCATGTCGGCACCGGAAATGTCGGTCGGTTGGCGCTGACCCAACTCATCACCAACCCGCAGTTCGAGCTGACAGGGTTGGCTGTGTCTACGCCGGAGAAGGTGGGCCGCGACGCCGGCGCGCTGGCCGGACTCGATGTGGACACCGGTGTCAATGCCGTCGCCGACCTCGACGCCGTGCTGGCCACCAAGCCCGACTGTGTCGTCTACTGCGCCATGGGTGACACCCGACTGCCCGACGCGATGGCCGACGTCATGCGCATCCTGGCCGCGGGCTGCAATGTTGTCGGGTCGTCTCCGGGGCTTCTGCAATACCCGTGGGGGGTCATACCCGACAAATACATTGCCCGAGTGGAAGATGCTGCGCGGCAGGGTGATTCGAGCATCTTCATCAGCGGTGTGGACCCGGGGTTCATCAACGATCTGCTGCCGTTCGCACTGGCCGGGACCTGCCAGCGCATCGAGCAGGTGCGCTGCATGGAGATCCACGACTACGCGAGCTACGACGGCGCAGAGGTCATGCACTACATGGGGTTTGCCCGGCCATTGGACGAGGTGCCGATGCTGCTTCAGCCGGGTGTGCTCAGCATCGCCTGGGGTACGGCGATCCGGCAGTTGGCTGCCGGCCTCGGTATCGAAATTGACCAGATCACCGACTCATGCCAGCGCGAGCCGGCACCCGAAGACTTCGACATCGCGGTGGGACACGTAGCCAAGGGAACGCAGGCCGTGTTGCAGTTCGAGATCCGCGGCATGGTCGACGGCCACCCGGCCATCATTGTCGAGCACATCACCCGGCTGCGGCCCGACCTGCGGCCCGACTGGCCCCAACCCGCTTCCGGCGGCGGCTCGTATCGCATCGAGATCACCGGCGAGCCGTCTTACGCCGTGGACATCGTGCCGAGCAGCCGCAGGGGCGACCACAACCACGCCGCGATCGTGGGCGCCGCGGGGCGCATCGTCAACGCCATCCCGGCGGTGATCGCCGCGCCGTCGGGCATCAGGACGACCCTCGATCTGCCACTGGTCACCGGCAAAAGTCTCTACACGACAAACGATTTGGTGACCAGCTAAACCGAAAGGAACTTCATGGGACGGGTAGACGGCAAAGTCGCACTTATCAGTGGTGGTGCGCGAGGGATGGGTGCCTCGCACGCGCGACTGCTGGTGGCCGAAGGCGCCAAGGTGGTGATCGGCGACATCCTCGACGACGAGGGCAAGGCGCTGGTCGACGAGATCGGGGACGCCGCACGATATGTGCACCTCGACGTGACTGAACTCGAGCAGTGGGAAGCCGCGGCCGCGACGGCAACCGGCGAATTCGGCAAGCTCGACGTGCTGGTCAACAACGCCGGTATCGTCGCCCTCGGGCAGCTGCGTAAGTTCGATATGGGCAAGTGGCAGAAGGTCATTGACGTCAACCTGACCGGGACGTTCCTCGGCATGCGGGTCGCCGTCGACCCGATGACGGCGGCCGGCGGCGGTTCGATCATCAACGTCTCGTCGATCGAGGGACTGCGCGGTGCTCCGGCCGTGCACCCGTACGTGGCGTCCAAGTGGGCGGTGCGTGGCCTGACCAAGTCGGCGGCTTTGGAGTTGGCGCCGTTGAACATTCGGGTCAATTCGCTTCATCCCGGCTTCATCCGTACCCCGATGACTGCCAACCTGCCCGACGACATGGTCACCATCCCGCTCGGCCGTCCGGCCGAGTCGCGCGAAGTGTCGACGTTCGTCGTGTTTTTGGCCAGCGACGACTCGTCCTACGCGACCGGCAGCGAGTTCATCATGGATGGCGGCCTGGTGACCGACGTGCCGCACAAACAGTTTTAGTGGCGGTATGACCGCAAGCTTGCTGCGCAGCCTGGCGGGTGCGGTCGGAGCCAATCATGTCATCACCGATTCCGACGTGCTGGCCGGCCGTAGCGTCGACCACACCGGACGCTATCGGGGCCGGGCCGGGGCCCTGGTGCGGCCGGGTTCGGCCGACCAGGTCGCAGAGGTGCTGCGGGCGTGCCGCGACGCGGGTGTATACGTCACCGTCCAGGGCGGCCGGACGTCGCTGGTGGCCGGCACCGTCCCCGAACACGACGACGTACTGCTGTCCACCGAACGGCTTTGCGCGGTAAGCGATGTCGATATCGTCGAGCGCCGCGTCGAAGCCGGTGCCGGAGCCACACTGGCGGCGGTGCAGCACGCGGCGAGCGCGGCCGGTCTGTTGTTCGGCGTGGACCTGGGGGCACGCGACACCGCGACAGTCGGCGGCATGGCCTCGACCAACGCGGGCGGCCTGCGCACGGTCCGCTACGGCAACATGGGCGAGCAGATCGTCGGCTTGGACGTGGCCTTGCCCGACGGTTCGGTGCTGCGCCGCCACAGCCGGGTGCGCCGCGACAACACCGGCTACGACCTGCCGGCGCTGTTTGTCGGGGCCGAAGGCACCCTGGGCGTCATCACCGCGTTGGATCTGCGGCTGCACCCCACCCCGTCGCATCGGGTGACGGCTGTGTGCGGGTTCGCCGACCTCGAAGGGCTTGTCGAGGCCGGCCGCGCGTTTCGGGATGTGGACGGGATCGCCGCGTTGGAGTTGGTCGACGCTCGCGCGACCGCGTTGACCGGCGAACGTCTTGGGGTCTATGCGCCGGTGGTGGGCGACTGGATGCTGTTGGTGGAGTTGGCCGCCGATCACGACCAGACCGAGCGACTTGCCGCCCTGCTCGACAGGGTGCAGCTGTGCGGCGAGCCCGCGGTCGGTGTGGATGTCGCTGCGCAGCAACGGTTGTGGCGTGTACGGGAGTCCGTGCCCGAGGTACTGGGTGTCTACGGACCACCATTGAAATTCGACGTCTCGTTGCCGTTGTCGGCGATCGGCGGATTCGTAACGGATGCAGGCGCATTGGTCCAATCTCGAGTGCCTGCGGCGCTGCCGCTGGTGTTCGGTCACATCGGTGAGGGCAACCTGCACTTCAACGTGTTGCGTTGCGCGGTCGATGCCGAACCAGAACTGTATGCGGCGATGATGGACCTGATCGCGGAGTATGGCGGCAACGTCAGCTCCGAACACGGCGTCGGCAGCCGCAAGCGGCCTTACCTGTCGATGTCGCGAGAGGCCGCCGACATCGCCGCGATGCGGACGGTCAAGTCGGCATTGGACCCCAGCGGTTATCTGAATGCGGCCGTGCTTTTCGACTAGGCCGGACCGAAACGGCTGACATCGGCGTCGAGTGTGAAAAGGCGGCTTTAATTGTGTACTCAGGGCGGCCAAATCGTCCAGATCCCGCCCTACGTACACGCCCAAAGCCGTAGGCTCACACCGAAAGCCGTGGGTTCACACCGAAAGCCGTGGGCTCCACGTCACATCCGCCACACCAGTCTCTCGAACTAACCCGGGTTTTTGATGCCGACGGCGTGGCGCAACTGCGCCAAAAACTGGTCGCCGTCGTCGCTTCTGACTATGTAGTGCGAGATCGCGATCCGGATCACCGTCGCGGCTTTCACCGCGGCGTTGGGTCCGGGCAGTAGCCGTTGCAGACCCTCGCGCATCTCCGGGATCACCCGCGAGACTTGTCCGATGACGTGTTCGGGTTCCACGTCGACCATCCGCACGCCGGAGTACGAGTACTGCCATTCGACGATGAATCGTAGTGCGGCATCCAGTCTTTCGACACCCTTGAGTCCTGAGGTTGCCTTGGCCAGCCCGCTTTCGAAGCTGTGCCGCTCGTAGCGGGAAAAGGCGGACAGCAACTCCTCTTTGGAGGCGAACCAGCGGTAGAGCGTGGGACGGGAAACTCCGGCCTGGGTCGCGACTTCGGAAAGACTCAGCTTCGTCGTCCCACTGCGTCCGAGTACCTCCGCGGTGGCCGCGAGAATCCGTTGCCGAGTCGAGGGGTCGGTCCCGCCGAAGTCTGTCGCCTGGGCCGCCTGGCTCATATTTGAGACCCTAACCGCGTCCGGGGCGAAGTGATCATTTGCCCTTCTCCGAGCGATCCGGTCGCCTGCGCACCAGTACCGACTCCTGAATCGCGCCGACCGCGCCCTGCTCGTCGAACAGCGTGCCGACCGTGGCCCCGATGCCGTCCGGCCCGTAGCTGGTTTCCGCGCGAATACCGATCCAATCGCCCTCGGGTATCCGGAACACGTGCACGGCCACATCGGTGTTGAGGAACGTCCACTTGGTGATGTCCAGTTTGCTGCCAATGCCGTTGGCGCAGTCGGCCACCGCGAACAGTCGCTCCAACTGGGTCATGGCCTCGCCCTTGACCAGGTCGACCGTGGGTTTGATCCAGGATTCACCCGGGCCTGGTGTCATCGGTTCGGTCAGCCAGAGCCACTCCAGGCTGTGCACATAGTTGCGGTCCCACTTTTGCGGCGCGAGGTTGCGTGGGTGGGCCTCGGCCACCGGACAGGGCGGCAATGTCGCCGCATGAGCCACGGCCTGGGTGTCCTGCTGCTGCAACCGCCAACCACTGGCCCGGGCGACGGCCCTGGGCTGGCCGTCGGGGCCGGCGGCCAACATCTCGGCGGTGACCAGCTCGATCTGCTTGCCGCCGCGTTCCAGCTTGGGACGGACCCACAGGTCGCCCTCGGCCGGCACCGGCCCGAGCAGATCTATGACGACCCGGCTGAGCCTCGTGTCGTCGCGCCGTTCGCAACGCTCCAGCGCGCGCACCAGCAGCGCCGACACGGGCGCGCCGTGCTGTATCGACGCCGACCAGGTGCCCCGGGCCAGGTCTGTGGCCCGGAACTTCTCGCCCAGCGCGTCGGCCTGGCCGGTCGGGTCGATCAGCTCGTAGTACGAGTCGGACATGCATTCACCTTTGCTAAAGCTGGTTGTTAGGGCAGGCCGGCACCGGGCGTGGCAACCGTGACGGCGTCGAGCCGGGAGAGCCGGGTGCCAACCAGACGTTGGGGATAGGCGTCCGTGCTCGACAGCAGAAACAGCGTGCGGCGCTCGGGGCCGCCGAGCGTGCAAGCGACGGCGACCCGGTCACCCATGTCGATACGGTCCGTCACGGCGCCGCCCTCGACGATCCGCTCGAACTGATGTGCCAGCGTCATCGACGTCCATACTGCGCCCTCGGCGTCGAGCGCTATGCCGTCGGGCGGGCCGTCGAGCCCGTCGGCGAAGACCCTGCGGTTGCCGAGCGTGCCGTCGTCACCGAGGGTGAACGCCGTCAGGCGCCGGGCAATCGACTCGGCGACGATCAACGTCGAACGATCCGCAGTGATGACCATGCCGTTGGGAAAGTCCAGGTCCTCCGCCACCACGGTGGCACTGTCGTCGAGGTCGAGCCTTACGATCACACCGCCCTTAAAGGCCTGCGAACCGATGTAGGCGCGACCTGCGTCGTCGACGACCATGTCGCCCAGGTTGGCCGGCACCAGGGCGCTGAGGTCGGCGACGGTGACCACCGTTTCGCCGTCGTAGCGCAACACCTGCCGGTCTTCGGTCGAGACGATCAACAGCGAGCCGTCGGGCCGGAACCCCAGGCCCGACGGCGAGTGTCCGGGCAGCGGCAGCGTGGTCAACGAGCCGCGCATGTCCGAGGTGTGTACGGCTTCGCCCAGCATGTCGGAGAACCACAGCAGTCCTTCGAACCAGCGTGGCCCTTCGCCGAAGCAAAAGCCCTGGGCCAGCGCCGTGGGCGTCATCGTGCCGTTACAAATCACTGCAGAAGTGTCATGCACCGACGGTATCGGTGTCAACGCGGGGTCCGCCGCGCACGAGCTTTACAAGCAAGGCGCAAAGTGTCACGCTGAGCCGTGAGTTCGGGAGCGAGAGGTGAGCGTGTGACGACAGAATCTGATCAAGCCCAGTGGTCCGTCGACAGCCTGCTCGATCTGTTCGACGTCCAGGCCAGCGGGTCAGACCAGTTCACCGGCGACACCGGTATCACCGGCCAGGACGGTCGGCAGGTGGTGGAAGGCACCCAGGTGGTCGCGCAGGCGATTGTCGCTGCGGCAAAACGATTCCCGGACAAGTCGGTGCGATCGGCGCACGCGGTGTTCTCCCGTGCCGTCACGGTTGGCCCGCCGGTCGAACTCGTCCTCGACGTGGTTGCCGAGGGCCGGTCCACCGCGACCGCGATCGTCGCCGCGCAGCAGAACGGCCGCCGCTGCATGAGCGTGACGGTGCTGGCCGATGTCCCGACGGACGACGTCATCCGCCACCACCTGCCGCGGCCCGACGTGGCCGGGCCTGCCGATGCCCACCACTCCGAGATGCCCATGGAGGGGCGGGAGCTGCGGGTCGTCGACGTCGTCGACGTCAACAGCCCCGACGAGGTCGGACCGCCGGAACTGTATGCGTGGCTGCACTACGACCCGATCCCAGCGCGTGACGATCTGGCCAAGGCGCTCGTCGCCTACTTCACCGGCCACCTGGGCATTTCCGCCACCATGCGGGCGCACCCCGGCATCGGGACCAGCCAGGCGCACCTGACCGTGTCCACCGCGCCGATGACCATCTCGGTCGCGTTCCACGAGCCGGTGCGCTGGGACGGCTGGCTGCTGTACTCCCACGAGAGCACGCAGGTCGGAGCGGGGATGTCCTACGTCCGCGGTGCGGTGCACACCGAGGAGGGCGAACTCTTGGCGTCCTTCGCCCAGGAATCGCTGATTCGTCCGCTGCGCACCACCGACAGCGCGATCGACTCGCGAGCACGTTTCTAGCGTTCGAGAAGGCCATGTTTTTCACCATCACCCACCCGATGCACAGCCATCCCTACAATCCGGAGTTGTTGAGCGGCGACAGTATTGCCGCGGTGGCGGCGGCGGCCGAAGACGCGGGCTTTCATGGGTTCGGGTTCACCGACCACCCCGCGCCGTCCCAGCGTTGGTTAGAGGCGGGCGGACACGACGCGTTAGATCCTTTTGTCGCATTGGGTTTCGCCGCCGCTCGGACGACGCGGATACGATTGGTGCCCAATATCGTAGTGCTGCCGTATCGAAATCCGTTCGTGGTGGCCAAGTCTGGCGCGACGCTGGACCTGCTCTCGGATGGCAGATTCACACTTGCCGTCGGCGTGGGATACCTCAAGCGGGAATTCGCGGCACTCGGTGTGAACTACGACGAGCGCGCCGACTTGTTCGAGGAAGCCCTGCAGGTGATCCGGGCGATATGGACCGCCGACGATATTTCCTTTGAGGGCAAGCATTTCAGTGCGCGCGGCATCACCGCGCATCCGCGCCCGACCAGTCAGCCGCATCCGCCGATATGGATCGGCGGCAATACGGCGGCGTCGCGGCAGCGCGTCGCGCAGTACGGCGACGGATGGTGTCCATTCCCCGCTCCGGCCCAGTTGGCCGCGACCGCGGGCACCTCGGTCATTGACTCCGTGGAGCGCCTCGCCGAAGGCGTCGAAGATCTGCGCCGGCGATGCGATGCGGCAGGCCGAGACTGGTCGGCTATCGATATCACCTTCAGCAATTTCGAGGGGGGCAGTCCCGCCAGTGACGAGTTCGATGCCGGCGGCTACCTGAGCGGCCTGGAAAAGCTTGCGGCGATTGGCGTTAACTGGGTGCAGGTTCACCTACCCGGTGACAGCCTGGAGCACACGCTGGACAGCATCGACCGGTTCCGGTCGCTCGTCATCGACGTGATGTAGATGGACTTCTCGCAGGTCACACTCAGCGCCGACGACCAGGACTTCTTCGACAAGACCCGGGCATTCCTAGCCGAGCATGTCACCGACGAAGTGCGCCGGCGTGATCGCGAGTTCGGCGAAAACTTCGATGAGCGAGTGCATTTGGCACTGGGCGAAGCAGGTTATCTGGCCGCGGATTGGAAACTCGAGTCCGAAGGTGGATTCGACGCCGTGCGCCGCCGGATCTTCGAACTCGAGATCGCAAGGGCTCATACGCCTTGGTACCACTGGGGCACCACGTCCGTCGTCGCGCGGTTGGTGCAGCAGTTCGGCAGGCCGGAGCTCAGCCGACAGGTGTTGCCCGGAGTTCTGTCCGGCGAAATCCGGCTGTGTCTGGGCTACACCGAGCCGGAGGGCGGCTCCGACGTCGCGACCTGCAAGACCCGCGCGGTGCGGGAGGCGGATGGGTCGAGCTGGATCATTAATGGCTCCAAGATGTTCACGTCGAATGCGCAGAACGCCAGGTACGTCTTCCTGCTCACCAACACCGACCCGCAAGGGCCGAAACACAAGAACCTGACCATGTTTCTGGTGCCGCTGGATTCGACGGGCATCGAGATCCAGGGCATCCGCACTCTAGACGGCGATCGCACCAACATCGTCTTCTACAGCGACGTGCGCGTCGACGACTGCTATCGGATCGGCGAGGTCAACGGCGGCTGGACCGTGATGCGGGCGGCTCTGGACTCCGAGCACGGCATCGTCGATCCGGAAGACCATGGCCTGCAGAACATTGCGGCGATGTCCGGCCACGGCATGCTGATGGCCGAGGCTGTGGACACGGTCGCAGGTCTGGTCGCGGACGTAGCCGACGACTCGGTGAAGTACCGGCTGGGCCGCAGCTTTGCCCGGATCGAGGCGGCGCTGTCCACTCCGGGTATGTTCGGTCGTGTTGCGATGGCTCAGACGATGCGCGACATCTCCGGCGATTTGATGGACATCTTGGGGGCGGCATCGGCATTGCCGACCGATACTCCAGGTGCCGTCGGCGACGGTGCGGCGGAATATCTTTTCCGGCTGGCGCTACCGATGGGGATCTACGGCGGCACGCTCGAAGTGTTCCGCAACATGATCGCGCAACACAAGCTCGGGCTCGGACGTCCTACCTATCGGGCGTGAGCGGAAGCTCGGCGGCAACATCGACGCGGTCGGCGTCGAAGCTCAGAAACCCTTTGATACCAAGGCTTTCCGGAGGCGGCTCCGGGTAGCTCCAGGCGACGTCTTCGACGACGGTGTCGTTGCAGACCGCCGACCAGTACGTCGCCACGCCCTTGTAGTTGCAGTAGCTCGTCGTATCGGTTTGTCGTAGCAGGTCGGTGCGAACATGGGTGGGATCCACGTAAAGCCGCGGGTCGAGGGCCGTCTCGAAAAGGATGACGGTGTCGTGCGTATCCACCAGCACGGTGTCGCCGACCGACACCCGCAGCCGGCGCTTGGTTGGACGGCAGTCCACCCGGTGGTACGGATTCGGCGGGTAGTGGACGAGTTTGCGACCTTCTTCCAGCCAGGTGTCGACGGAATCCCATGGGACGTGGACGAAGCCGGGCGCCTCCGGCTCGGGTTCGGCCAGCAGTCCGGCGACTTCGTCAGCCGGGAAGACATAGCTCAGCGGGTGACCTTGCCGATGCACCATCAGCGCCCGTTCGGTGTCGATCACCACACTGCCTCGTCGAAAAGCCTGAATTCGTCGCGGATGTGGCTCGATATAGACGAGGTTGGTGGGTACTGCGGGAGCGAACCGTCCAGCTGGATCCTTGCTTAGCGGACCACGTCCGGCCACCAGACTCATGGTGTTCCTCCCATCGCTCGCAGCGGTGCATCCCGCTCCGGCATCAGTCGTCTCTACGTTACAAACTCCTCGAATCGCGGCCCGTCGGCTAGCTGCCGTTAACGGGCGCAGTACGGCGCGTCAGATGTGCATTGCATTGCTCGCATGCGTATTTCTCTTGGCTGACCGGCACCGTCTGCAAATGCCAGCATTGCGGACACCTCACGTTCGCGCCCGCCGCGGGCGCCGGGCCCAGGAGGCCCGCTTCGAAATTGAGTAGGGCAGCGAACTGCGGGGCGTTCATGATTGTGAAGCCCGTAGCGGTGAGAACCGAGAAACGGAAGTCAAAGGCGCCATGCGGCACGGTGGAGTAAACGAACTTCGTGTTTGGCCCTTCGATCGTCACATGGACGCGCCGGTCGTCGCTGTGGTCAGTCTTGGCGCCGGTGTTCTTGACCTTGGCGGTGAGCCCTCGCAGCGGAATGCGCGGAGCGTCCGTCCCGTAGCCCTTGATCAGCTCGGTCCTGGTGATGCGAAGCTCGTGGAACGAAGCGATGACACCATCCGCTCGGTTCTGTGCGCTCGGGTTAAAGCCGAGGACTTTCTTGATGGCGGCGGTATGCACGTAACGGCTTATGTAGGTCACCGCGAAACAGACGATGATTACGGGAGCAAAAGCAGCCTTACTAAAAATTAGTTGGTGAGATACACCTAATGCGGCCATGATGCCCATGCTGGCGCCGGCGAGGACGAGAATGACCAGCACCATGGCGACTTTGTATCCGGACCCCCCTGTCGCTTCACGCAGGACCTCCCGCTCGTTTTTATCGAGTTCGCTTCGGGGTCTGGCCATTGCTGAGTCCTTTCCAGCGAATGTGCTCCATCATGCGCCGTAGTCGATTGGGCTGGCCGACTATGCATAGGATCCGGCAGGACTCTTGAAAGATCCTTGGAGTTTCTTGCATCTGCGCCGTCGGCGCGCGAGCGGTCGGCGCCTCGACGACCGAAGCTTTCGTCGGGCGATCGCTACCAACATCTGCTCAAAATGTTTTGGCATTGGACCGCTGCACGGCCGCACATGAAATCTCCTGAGAAATAGGCGAATTCGCCGTTTGAGCGGAATACGAAAACGCTCGTTCGGCGTGCCCAGCTATTCGATGTAGACGTGGTCGTGGCGGGCGAACCACTCCCGACGCTCGTCGTCGGTGAGTTCGCCTAGGTGAGCGAGTCCCTCGAAGAACTGAGTCCTCGGCGCGGCGGGGGCGAACAGAACCTTTCCGTCGTGGAACTCGACCGTCCCGGAGAGGAGAAATAACGCCTCGGACATGGTGCGGTGCAAGTGCGGCGCGGGCCCGCCGCAGTTCGGCCCGAGTTCCACGCGGTAGAGGACGCGGTAGAGGACGTAGTCTCCGCCGGTCTGCTTCTGGTCGGCGAGATAGTGGTACTTGGCCTGGTTCGCCAGACGGCCCTGGTAATCGGGCGGTGCGTCACCGCGCCGAACCCAGGCGCTCGCCTCCGCCTGGTTCTTCGTATACCGGATTGGGGGATAGGGCGGTAGTTTTACCAAAATCCGTGTGCGCGCGCTACCGATGCCCGATAATTTCGGGACCAGCACACGGGGGAGGGTATTCAATGTCCTACCAACCGCCTCCCGGCAACTACCCACCGCCGCCGGGCAACCAACCTCCGCCCGGCAACTACCCGCCGCCGCCGGGCAACCAACCTCCGCCCGGCAACTACCCGCCGCCCCCGGGGGGCGCGGGCTATCCGCATGCGGGCTATGGACCGGTGGCCGGCGCGGTGGGCAACCTGCCGCAGCAGGCCTATGCGTCGTGGGGTATCCGCGTCGTCGCGTACGTGATCGACTTGCTCCCGGTCTGGGTCCTCTACGGTATCGGGGCTGGCATCCAGATGTCCGCCTCCGCCACCACCAGCTGCGTCTCCGGAGAATGCACGGGGCCTTCGCCCATGGCGTCGCTCGTTTACCTGTTTGTGTGGTTGCTGGCACTCGTGTATCAGCTCTGGAACCGGGGCTACCGCCAGGGCAAGACGGGTCAAAGCATCGGCAAGTCGGTGATGAAGATCAAGCTGGTGTCTGCGGCGACCGGTCAGCCGATCGGTTTCGGCATGTCGTTTGTGCGCGACCTCGCCCACATAGTCGACGCGATCATCTGCTACGTCGGCTTTCTTTTCCCGCTGTGGGACGCCAAGCGCCAGACCATAGCCGACAAACTGATTTCGACGGTGGTACTGCCGATCTCGTAGCGGCGATCACCGCCGGGCCTGATGGCGGCGATTCGCTGTGCCTAGCTCGACCGCGCTCTGTTGGATAGCCCGACGCTCCGTTTTAGCGACTGGTTAGGGTCGCACTCATGGCTGGACCGGTGGAAGGCATTAAGGTCGTCGAGCTCGGAGTTTGGGTGGCCGGGCCGGCCACCGGCGGCATCCTGGCCGACTGGGGGGCCGACGTCATCAAGATCGAGCCACCGACCGGCGATCCGGGCCGAATCTTCGGGCGGATGCTGGGCTGCGACCTCGGGGTCAACCCGCCGTTCGAAATGGACAACCGCTCCAAGTGCAGCATCGTGCTGGACCTCACCACCGCCGACGGCCGCGACACCGCATTCGAATTACTCTCCGACGCAGATGTTTTCGTCACCAATGTGCGCCCAGGAGCGCTGCAGCGGCTCGGGCTGGACTACGAGTCGGTACACGGACGGAACCAGCGGCTGGTCTACGGGCTGATCACCGGCTACGGCGAAACCGGCCCCGACGCCGACCGCGCGGCCTACGACGTGGCGGCGTTCTGGTCCCGCGGCGGTATCGCCCATCTGCTCACTCGGCCCGGCGACACGCCGCCGTTCCAGCGTGGCGGCATGGGCGACCACTCGGCGGGCATGACGTTGGCCGCGGCGGTGTGCGCGGCGCTGCTGGCCCGCGAGCGGACCGGTGAAGGACAACTGGTGACCACATCGCTGTACCGCCAGGGCGCCTACACCGTGAGCTTCGACCTCAACACCTACCTGCTCACCGGTCAACCGATCGCGGTCGGACAGCGGGAGTCGATGGGCAACCCGTGCATGAACAACTACGTCGCCGGCGACGGCCGGCGGTTCTGGATCGTCGGGCTACAGGTCGATCGGCATTGGCCCGCGCTGTGTCGCGCCGTCGGCCGGCCGGACTGGCTTACCGACCCGCAATACATCGACGCCCGATCCCGGGCCGCCAACGCTGTGCAGCTCATCGCCGCCTTGGACGAGATTTTCGCGACGAAGTCGCTGGACGAATGGGCTGCGGTCTTTGCAGAAGAGCCAGATTTCTTCTGGTCGCCGGTCAACACGCTCGAGGACATCGTTGCCGACGAGCAGTTTCATGCCGCCGGCGGGATCGTGCAGGTACCGTGCGGCCCGGAGACAAACGCCACTATCCCGATGGTCGCCACCCCTGCGGATTTCCATGGCACACCGTGTGCGCCGCGTTCTCCCGCACCGCAACTGGGGCAGCACACCGACGAAGTGCTCGCCGAACTCCAAACGCGCCGCGGGTTCTGACCGACCCCAATCGGACCTTTACAAATTTGCCTCGAAGTGTCACGCTGTCCGGTGAGCCGCGTCACCCGGTTGGGCCGCACGGTGCGGCGGTGACAGCCCATAACAAGCGCCCACGCCAAGCCATAGGCACCGATTCGTGGCAAGAGGAATGGATGGATGGTCCCTCTCACTTTCGACATCAGCGACTACCGGAAACGTGACACGGCAGGGCGACCTCGCGCCGATGCAGAGAGTCTGCGCTACCGACTCGACGTCGTGGCCGCGAGCCCGAGCGACGCCGTGCGGGCCGCCGGCGGGTGGATATATGACCGGGTGATGGCCGGTTGGCTGGTGACCGTGCTCCTGCCGGACGGCTGTGACGCCCGGCCGTTGCGGATCCTCGGGGCCGGGTCGGTGGATCTCGATTCGTGGTTCACCCGTCCCGCGAGCCAGGGTCTGGCGGTCAGCGCCGAGGTGTTCGCTGCGGACACGAGCGTTCAGGCCCGGGTGCTCAAGGCACTTGATCACCGGTCGACCGAAGTCGCGTTGTGGGGTGACGGCTGGCCGCTCGAGGTGGACCGCGGGATGGCCAGAGCGCAGCACGCGCTCAGCGACGCGGCGCGGGCCTTCAAAGGCTACGCCCTGGCGGCGGCCGGGATGGCCTGCGACGCAGTCGATCCCACTGAAACACTGTTGCGCGAAACCGCAACTGGCTTGCCGGTCGAATCGGAGCTGATCCGGCTTGGCTAGCAACATGAAGAAGTACCACCGGCATGCGCTGCTGTATCTGCACGAGACGATCGCCCTGGGGTCCGGGCGAAGCGACCGTTTCAGCGAGGTGTTTGCCGACATCTATCAGCCGATGATGGACGAGCTCGGCGCGCGACTGTTCGCGATCTGGGAATGTACCGCCTACAACGGTCACTGGCCGCAGGTGACGATCATTTGGGAGATCGACGGCTTCGCCGACTACGCACGGATCGGAGCCGCGCAGGCCCGCGGCGGCAGCCATGAGGTCGCGGCCGGGAAATGGTCGGCGTTTCTGGCCGACATCGGTGCGTCGGGGGAGGGGCGGATCATGTATCCCGGGCCGAGCAACAAAACGCTGGCTCAGCTACGGGAAGCTAATTTCGTTGCGCCGCTTGTGATTCAAGAGATCATGCAGACGAAGCCGGGGCGCCAGGACGATTACATCCGCGAGCTGGAGCGTTTGTACGTCCCATGGTCGGAGCGAACGGGCAAACGATGGCTGGGTTCGTTCACCACGACGTTCCGCTACAACGAGGTCATCCACTACTGGGCGCTGGACGGCGGCTGGGACTGCTTCGAGCAGCATTACCCGTCGTGGAAGGAGAACCCGCCCGCCGAGATCGTCACCTGGATGAGTGTGGCGCCGGCACTGCGCGACGGTTGGGAAGACTCGATTCTGCAAGCGCTGCCACCGTCGCCACTGCAGTGACGAGTCCCTCTGGCTTTCACTACGATCCTTTCGATGCAGAGGTGATGGCAAATCCGCTGCCCTACTACCGGATACTGCGTGACCAATATCCGGCGTATTACATGCCGCAGTGGGACACCTTCGCCCTCTCCCGTTTCGATGACATCTGGCAACTGCTAGAAGTGAACGACGGGACATTCGTTGCGTCAGAAGGGACTTTGCCCGCGGCCTCGGTTCTGGCCAGCCACAACAACGGGCCGGTCGACGACCCGCCGTTGCATCCGCTGCCGTTTCACGCGGTGTTCGACGCCGATCTGTATGGACAGATCCGCCGCGCGCATTCGCAACCGTTGCGGCCCCGGGCGGTTGCCGGACTGGAGGCAAGAATTCGCGCCCTGGCCAACGAGCGACTCGATCTGCTGTTGCCGCAGGGCTCCTTCGACCTGACCCAGGACTACGGCGGTGTCGTGGTGGCGTCCGTCGTGTGCGAACTACTGGGAATAACAACCGATCTCGCACCCGAGGTGTTGGCTGCCGTCAACGCCGGCAGCCTCGCCGAACCCGGCGTTGGCGTCGACACCGCAGAAGCCCGGCCCAACTATCTCGAGTTCCTGATACCCGTGGTCCGGCAGCGACGGGCCACCCAATCCGACAGTGCCCTACCAGTTGTCGACGGCTTGCTCGGCTATCGGCTGCCGGATGGCAGCGACCTCGATGACGTAGAGGTCGCGACCCAGATGCTGTGCATCTTCATCGGCGGGACCGAAACGGTGCCCAAGATCGTTGCCCACGGCTTATGGGAACTCAGCCAACGGCCCGAACAGTTGGCGGCGGTGCGCGCCGACCCTGCCGCCAATGTGGCGGTCGCGCGCGAGGAGATGCTTCGCTTCTGCGCGCCCGCGCAGTGGTTTGCCCGAACGGCCAGGAAGCCCTTCACAATTCACGGAGAAACCATCGAGCCGGGCCAACGCGTCATCACGCTGCTGGCTTCGGCCAACCGCGACGAGCGGGAGTATCCCGAACCCGACGAGTTCGTCTGGAATCGGCCCATCCGTCGCTCCTTGGCATTCGGCCGCGGCCAGCACTTCTGCATCGGCTACCACTTGGCCAGACTGGAAGTCGCGGTGTTACTCGAGGAATGGCTGCGGCGGGTCCCGGACTTCGCGATCCGAAGCGAGCAGGCCACCCGGCTACCGTCCAGCTTCCAATGGGGATGGAACAAGATTCCGGTGGAGGTTTGACATGTGGTCCTACCGGATCGTCGCGCCCTATTTGTTCGAGCGGACGCAGATCGCCGACAAGACCCCCGGCTCCCTGGCCGACGGTCAAGTGCTGCTGCGATTCGTTGCCGCCGGCGTGTGCGGAAGCGACCTGCCCGCGTTCCGCGGTGCCCGCGGCCGGCTGCCGGGAGACGACGGCCGCAGCGCAGCGGAAAAGGATGGTTTCCCGGTGCACGAAGTGGCCGGTGAGGTGATCGCCAGCCGCCATCCTGAACACCGGCCAGGCGACCGCGTGGTGGGCTGGGCCTCGGGATTCGACGGCCTGATGGAGCGCGTGGTCACTGACGGCGACGGGCTGGCACCCTACGAACCATCGCTGACTGCGGCGCAGGCGGTCGGGCTGCAACCGCTGGCGTGCGTCCTGTACGCCTGTGAGCAATTGCCGGACCTGGCCGGGCGTCGCGTCGCGATCATCGGTCAGGGCTCGATCGGGCTGCTGTTCTCCTACGTCGCCAAAGCCGCCGGGGCCAGGCGTGTCACCGGGGTCGATCCCCTCGACCGCGAAAAGCTTTCCAGCACATTCGGAGTCGACGACGTGGTGCGTGCCAGCAGCGATCGCTGGGTGAGCCAGCTGGCGGCCGCCGACCGCGCGGACATCGTCATCGAGGCCGTCGGCCACCAGGTGGCTACGCTGAGCCACGCCATCGCCGCGGCCGCGCCCGGCGGCACCGTCTTCTACTTCGGCGTTGCCGACGACGACTCCTACCCGATTAGTATGCGCACCATGCTGCGCAACAACCTGACGCTGAAATCCGGTGTGACGCTTGACAGGCGGCGGGTGCTGGAGCTCGCCGGGAAATTCGCCGCCGAGCATCCCGCGCTTTTGGGTGCATATCTGACGCACACGTTCGCCGTTGACGACGTGCAGGCCGCATTCGATCTGGCCAGTCGGCCGGACCCCGAGCGCGTCAAGATCGCGATCGCGGACTGAGCATGGCTGACAAGTCCGCGCCTTTCCGGAGCAACCTGCAGCGGGCGCTGAGCCAGAAATCCACACTGTGGGGTGGATGGATCACCGGCCCGACGTTGATCGGTCCCGAGGAATTCGCCCGCGCCGGTTACGACTACGTGGGTTTCGACGCCCAACATGGATACCTCGACGACGCCGACATCGCGCGGATACTCCGGCACATCGAACATCTGCCCATCGGCACCATGGTTCGCCTCCCCGACGCCGCCCCGGCTCCGATCGGGCGCGTACTGGACGCCGGTGCCGACGCCGTCGTCATCGCCATGATTGAATCGGCGGAGCAGGCGGCCGCGGCGGTGGCCGCCACCCGCTATCCGCCGCTGGGCAACCGCAGCTTCGGCCTGTTGCGCGCCAGCCTCGGCCACGACGCCGCTGCTCTGGCGTCCCGGGTGAGCGTCTTCGCAATGATCGAAACGGCGGCGGCGCTGTCCGACCTCGATCGAATCTGCGGCGTCGAGGGCCTGGCCGGAATCTATGTCGGACCCGCCGATCTGGCCATCTCGATGGGATTCGACGCCGTCGGGGCGACCACCAAGCCGGAAGTGCTGGACACGATCGTGCGCATCCATCGCACCGCCACAGCGGCCGGTCTGGTCGCCGGTGTCCACGCGGGAGAGGGCAAGGCGGGTAACGCCATGGGGCAGCTGGGATTTCGCATGGTCACGCTTGCCGCCGAATCGCAAGCGCTGCGGCGCGGCGCGGCGGACTATCTGCGCGAGGCGACGGCGCCATGAACGACGACCAGACTGCGATCCGCGAGCTGATCGCCCGCTACGCCCTCGCCCTTGACGCCGGTGACATCGACCAGTGCGTAGAACTGTTCACTGACGACGCCGAATTTCTGGTCTACGGGCGCGCTTTCGCCGGACACGACGGCATCGGCGACATGTTCCGCGCAGCGCCGCGCGGGCTGCATCTGACCGGAGTCTCGCGGATCGACGTGGACGGCGACACCGCGACGGCCCGATCGCAAGTGTTGTTCGTCAGGGCCGGCGACCTGCACCTGCGACCGGCCCTGTACGACGACGAGTTGATGCGCGACGGTGATCAGTGGTGGTTCCGGCGCAGACGATGCCGGTTCATCACCGGCGACGGCCTGTCGGACAGCCCGGAGGGTCCGTGACGATGACCGGTCGACGTGTGGCACTGGTGACCGGAGCAGCCGGCGGCCAGGGCTGGGCCATCACCGAAAGACTACGTGCACAAGGCTATTGCGTGGCAGCCTGCGACCTACAGTCCGACCGGATCGCCGCCGCGGTCGACGAGCTGGGCGACGACGAGGCGATCGGAATTGGACTTGACGTGACCTCGTCCCAACAGTGGGACGCGGCCGTCGAAACGGTTGCGGACCGATTCGGGTCGCTGACCACGCTGGTCAACAATGCGGGCGTGCTGCACCGCGCCTCATTGGCCGACGAAACAGCCGCGGACTTCGAAAACGCCTGGCGCGTCAACTGTCTGGGCGCATTCCTCGGCATGCATGCGGCCCTTGATCGACTGCGCGAGGTGGAAAACGCTGCCATCGTTAACATTTGCAGCACGGGCGCGATTCGCCCCTTTCCGCAGCACTGCGCCTATGGATCGTCGAAATGGGCGCTGCGCGGCCTGACTCAGACCGCGGCAGCCGAACTGGCTCCGTTCGGTATCCGCGTCAACGCGGTGTTCCCCGGGCCGATCGCGACCCCAATGCTCGACGATGCGACCCAGCAGCGGCTGGTGCAGACCTCGACGTTCGGCCGGCTCGGCCGTCCCACCGAAATTGCCGACGCTGTTGCGTTTCTGGTTTCCGAGCAAGCCTCCTTCATCACCGGCTCAGAACTCGTCGTCGACGGCGGACAATGCCTGCAGATCCGCTGAGTGTGGGCGGCATCGGCGCCGGACCGGAAGCCCCATGACCGAATTGGACGCCGTCGATCGGCTCGCTCCGGTGCTGCGCGCGGTCGCCGTCACCCGGACCGTCTTTACCGCCGAAGCGATCCCGCTGATCCGGGAGTCGATGAATGAGCGCCGCCTCGCCGCCGCCCGACAGGACATCGGGGTGACCATCGAAGAACTGCGGGCCGCAGGTTCGGTGCCGGTGCGAATCTATCGAGGCGGAACTGCGCCGTCACCCGTCGTCGTCTATTGCCACGCAGGCGGATTCGCCTTGGGCGATCTCGAGACCGACCACCGGCAGTGCCTGGAGCTCGCGCACCGGGCCCGCTGCTCGGTGGTGTCGGTCGACTATCGGCTGGCACCGGAGCACCCGTACCCGGGCGCACTTGACGACGCTGTCGCGGTGCTGGAATGGACTGCCGCCACGGCGGCGCAACTGGGTTTCGACGCCGCGCGGCTGGCCGTCGCGGGCAGTAGCGCCGGTGCGACCCTGGCCGCATGCCTGGCGCAGCGGGCAGCTGCAGGCTCGTCGCCGCCGCTAATATTCCAGCTGCTGCACCAACCGGTGCTCGATGACCGCCCGACCGCATCCAGGGCGGAATTTCGGGCGACGCCGGCCTTCGATGGCGAGGCGGCCGATCTGATGTGGCGCCATTATCTGGCTGGACAGCGCCCGTCGCCGACTGCGGTACCTGCCAGGGCAGGTGAATTGCGTGGTTTACCACCGGCTTTGATCACCTGTGCCGAGATCGACCCTTTTCGCGACGAAGCGGTCGAATATGCGCTGCGGCTGCTGCGCTGCGGAGTTTCCACCGAACTCCACGTATTTCCCGGCGTCTGCCACGGATTCGATTCGCTGCTGCCCGACTGGTCGGTCTCCCAACAGCTTTTCGCGCTACAGGGAGACGCGCTTGCCAGAGCGTTCCAGCGCGACCTACCCCCGCGCGAGCAGACATAGAATCGCCCAATTTGCAGTCCAATTGGGCGATTCTGCGTCTGCTCGCCGTTAGAAAGTGATCAGCTGGCGTACCGCGGTGCCGTCGGCCAGGTGATCCATCGCCTCGTTGATGTCGTCCAGCCGAATCGTCGACGACACCAGTGCCTCCACCGGCAGCCGGCCCGCCTGCCACAACGCGACGAATCGGGGGATGTCGCGGCTGGGCACCGCCGAGCCCAGGTAGCTACCTATCAGCGATCGGCCCTCGGCGACAAAGCCCAACGGCGACACGCTGATTCGGGCAGCCGGCGGCGGCAGCCCCACGGTGACGGTGCGACCGCCCGGGGCGGTGAGCCCGATCGCGGACTCCAGCGCGGCGGGATGGCCGACAGCCTCGACTACCACGGTGGCCTTGACGCCCGCGTCGGCGGCCTGCTGGGGCGTGTAGGTCTCGTGTGCTCCTAAACGCCTTGCCGCCGAAAGCTTTTCGGGCAATTGGTCGACGGCGACAACGCGAACGTCGTCGTAGGTCAGGGCGGTGAGGACTGCCGCCATTCCGACACCGCCAAGGCCGACGACGGCCACCGTCTGACCGGGGCGGGGATTGCCGACGTTGAGCACGGCGCCACCGCCGGTCAGCACCGCGCAACCGAGCAGGGCCGCGACCTCGGGCGGCACCTCGGGGGGCACCGCGACCGCACTGGCCCGGTTGACCACCGCGTAGGTCGCAAACGCCGAGACGCCCAGATGGTGGTGCACCTGCTGGCCCGCCCGGGCGAGCCGGATCCCGCCCCCCAGCAGTGTTCCGGCGGTATTGGCGGCGCTGCCCGGTTCGCATGGCGTCAGACCCTCGGTCGCACAGGCCGCACAATGGCCGCAACGCGGTAAGAACACCAGCACGACCCGCTCACCGACCGCGATGTCGGTGACGCCGGGACCGACCGCTTCGACGATTCCGGCCGCTTCATGGCCGAGCAGCATCGGCACCGGCCGCACCCGGTTGCCGTCCACCACCGACAGATCGGAGTGGCAAACGCCCGCGGCCTCGATGCGGACCAGCACCTCATCGCTGCCCGGATCGTCGAGCTCGAGATCGGCGATGCTGATCGGCCGGGATTCGGCGTAGGGCCGGGCCGAGCCCACCCGCTCCAGTACCGCGCCCCGAATGTGAAACATGTTGGAATACAACCATGACTACGCAGCCGGGGGTTCCGTCGGTGTCACCCACTCCGGACAAGCTGACCAGCAAAGACTTCCCGGTGCTGTGGCCGGTCGGAACCCGGTGGGCCGACAATGACATGTTCGGTCACCTCAACAATGCCGTCTACTACCAGCTGTTCGACACCGCGATCAACGCGTGGATCAACACGAGTACCGGGCTTGACCCGCTCAGCACGCCCGCGCTGGGCATCGTCGCCGAATCCGGCTGTCGCTACTTCTCCGAGCAGCATTTCCCGGAAGGCCTCGTAATCGGACTCGCGGTGACCCGGCTAGGACGCAGCAGTGTCACCTATCGGCTCGGTGTCTTCCGCAACGCGCGGGTCGAACAGGTCACCGATGAGGCCCAGCCGATCACCGCGCTCGGCCATTGGGTGCACGTTTACGTCGATCGGGTCACCCGCAAAGCGGTCCCGATTCCCGACGTCATTCGATCCCTGTTGGAGCCGGCCTGCGTACCGCAGTAGCGCAAAACGTCGGTGCGGAAGATAGTGTCGCGCACCACGCTTTATGCTTCGCAAATGCCCGTTCTGAGCAAGACCACCGAGGTCGACGCCGACGCCGAGTCGATCATGGCCATCGTGGCCGACTTCGAGGCATACCCGCAGTGGAACGAAGGGGTCAAAGGCGCTTGGGTGCTCGCCCGCTACGACGACGGGCGTCCCAGTCAACTGCGGCTGGATACTGACATTCAAGGCATTGCCGGTACCTATATCCAGGCCGTCTACTACCCCGCGGTCAACCAGATTCAAACCGTGATGCAGCAGGGCGACCTGTTCAGCAAGCAGGAGCAACTGTTTAGCGTCGTCCAGGTCGGGGACAAGTGCTTGCTGACGGTGGACCTGGACGTCGAGCCCAGCATGCCGGTGCCCGCACAGATGGTGAAGATGCTCCTCAACAACGTGCTCGACGCCCTTGCCGAAAACCTCAGGAAGCGCGCCGAGCAGCTAGCGGCCAGTTAGATCTGATGGTGGCGACCCGCTTCGCCCGGCTGCGCCGCGCTCGCGATCGCCACAGGCGGCTAGCGGAAGATTCCCTCGCGTTCCAGGGTTTCCTTCAGCCGGCGCGCACCATCCGTGAATTGCCAAACGGTGTGCTCGATGACCGCGGCGGTGTCGCGCCGCCGCAGGGCCGCGATCAACTGCCGGTGGTTGTCGACCGCCGCCGCACCCCATTGCGGATCGGACGCATATACCAGTACCGGCATGTAGCGCGCGGCATTCAGCAGAAACCAGGCCAACTTGATTCGGCGGCTGGCGTGGTTGAAGACACGATGAAACGAGAACTCCATCGCCGCGATCGTGTCGGCGTCGCCCGAGTCGACCGCCCCTGCCAGCGCATTGTTCATGCGGTCAAGCTCGTCGATCTCGAGGTCGGTGATGTGGTCGGTGGCCGCCGCGGCCAGTTCCCGGGCGATGGTGGACTGCAACCAGAAGATGTCGTCGAGGTCCTGCGGGGTCAACGGCACGACGACGTGACCGCGGTGCGGCTCCAGCTGCACCATGCCCTCGCCGCGCAGTTTCAGCAGCGCTTCGCGCACCGGCGTGATGCTCACTCCGAGTTCGGCCGCGGTCTCATCGAGTCGGATATATGTGCCCGGACGCAGCTTTCCGGACATGATCGCTGCCCTCAAATGGCCCGCCACCTCGTCGGACAACTGTGCGCGACGCAGCGGCCGCCGGTTACGCGGCCGCGCTGATAGGGGTGCGTTCACGTCGGCTGCCAGGACTTTCAGGGTGTAATCGGGTCTTGTCTTCGGGGTACCAACGCCACTAGTGTGACCCAGACAACACCAAGTTTTATCAAATATCAACCCGGCGCAAGCGGTGCTTGAGTGAAGGGGAGGAATCGGGTGACCGCGCAACTGGCCAGCCACCTGACCGACCACCAGCACGCCCAAGAGCAGCCCTACCTGGCCCGTCGGCAGAACTGGGTCAACCAGCTCGAGCGGCACGCCATGATGCAGCCGAACGCAACGGCGCTGAGGTTCCTGGGCCACACGTTGACGTGGGGGCAATTGCGGCAGCGGGTCGCGGCACTGGCCGATGCGCTGAGCCGGCGCGGGGTCGGCTTCGGCGATCGGGTGATGATCCTGATGCTCAACCGCACCGAATTCATGGAAGGCGTGCTGGCCGCCAACATGCTCGGGGCCATCGCGGTCCCGCTGAACTTCCGACTCACCCCGGCCGAAATCGCCTTCCTGGTCGAGGATTGCGAAGCGCGGGTGATGATCACCGAAGCCGTGCTGGCTCCGGTGGCGACCGCGGTTCGAGACATCCAGCCGCTGCTGAACATGATCGTCGTCGCCGGTGCCTCGCCCGACGACGCAGCGTTGGGCTACGAAGACCTGATCAACGAGAAAGACCTGATCAACGAGACCGGTGACGCACACCAACCGGTCGACATCCCGAACGACTCGCCGGCGCTGATCATGTACACCTCGGGCACCACCGGCCGCCCGAAGGGCGCCGTGCTCACCCACACGAACCTGGCCGGGCAGACCACGACCGTGCTTTACACAAGCGGTGTGGACCTCAACAGCGACGTCGGTTTCATCGGTGTCCCGTTGTTCCACATCGCCGGAGTCGGCAACATGCTGACTGGGATGCTGCTCGGCGTTCCCACGGTGATCTATCCGCTCGGCGCGTTCGAGCCGGGGCCGCTGCTCGACGTGCTGGCGGCAGAAAAGGTCACCGGCATCTTCCTGGTTCCCGCGCAGTGGCAGGCGGTCTGCGCCGAGCAGAAGGCACGGCCCCGGGACCTGAAATTGCGGGTGATGTCGTGGGGGGCCGCTCCGGCGCCGGACGCTTTGCTGCGCGAGATGTCGGCGATCTTCCCCGGCACCCAGATTCTGGCCGCGTTCGGTCAGACCGAGATGTCGCCGGTCACCTGCATGCTGCTGGGCGAAGACGCCATCCGTAAGCGGGGATCGGTCGGGAAGGTGATCCCGACGGTCGCTGCCCGTGTGGTCGACGAGAACATGAACGACGTTCCCGTCGGCGAGGTAGGTGAAATCGTCTACCGGGCACCGACAATGATGAGCGGCTACTGGAACAACCCGGAGGCGACGGCCGAAGCGTTCGCAGGTGGTTGGTTCCATTCCGGAGACCTCGTCCGGATGGACGAGGACGGCTACGTCTGGGTGGTGGACCGCAAGAAGGACATGATCATCTCCGGCGGCGAGAACATCTACTGCGCTGAGGTCGAAAACGTCCTTGCGAGCCATCCCGGCATTGTCGAAGTTGCCGTCATCGGCCGCGCTCACGAGAAGTGGGGTGAGGTGCCGATCGCGGTGGCGGCTGTAACGCAGAAGGGCCTTCGGCTCGAAGACCTTGGTGAGTTCCTGACCGAACGGCTCGCGCGCTACAAGCACCCGAAGGCGCTCGAGATCGTTGACGGGCTGCCTCGCAACCCTGCCGGAAAGGTGCTCAAGACTGAACTACGGGTGCGCTACGGAGCCCGGGAGGAGCCTGAAAGTTCTTCTGCACCAAGAGATTCGACGTAAAGAAAGGGTGGCCGAAACATTCTGTAACGTTTGCCTGCTGTTGACGAAGGGTTAATTGTGCGGATCCCATTCACACGTGAAGTGCCATCGGGTACATTCCTGTGGTCTCCGTTACTACCAGCGGGTAGGGAGCCGATGGTCACACACGGAGTGACGATCGCCAGCGCGGCAAGGCCGGGCGCAGCGGGTCGCCACCATCGACGAGGGGTCGGGCAAGGAGGAGGCGTGCGACAGGATCCGCCGCGGCGCCGCGAAACGCGAGGTGCGCCGGCGTGAGGGGGCACCTGTGACGACGACGTCGGGGCGGCCGAGCGCGATCGGGTGGGCCCGTGACCAGCTAGAGACACCGCTGACCCTGATCGGTGGCTTCTTCCGGATGTGCGTCCTGACCGGAAAAGCGCTGTTCCGCCTGCCGTTTCAGTGGCGAGAGCTGCTCGAGCAGTGCTGGTTCATCATGCGGGTGGCTTTCCTGCCGACCATCATGGTCTCGATCCCGTTGACCGTGCTGCTGATCTTCACGCTCAACGTTCTGCTCGCCCAATTCGGTGCCGCCGACCTCTCCGGCGCGGGCGCAGCGATCGGCGCGGTCACCCAGCTGGGCCCCTTGACGACAGTGCTCGTAGTAGCGGGGGCCGGCTCCACCGCCATCTGCGCCGACTTGGGCGCCCGCACCATCCGTGAAGAGATCGACGCCATGGAGGTGCTTGGCATTGACCCCATCCACCGGCTGGTGGTCCCCCGCGTGATCGCCGCGACCCTGGTCGCCACACTGCTCAACGGTCTGGTGATCACGGTCGGTTTGGTGGGCGGCTACCTCTTCGGGGTTTACCTGCAGAACGTGTCGGGCGGCGCCTACCTCGCCACGCTGACCACCATTACCGGCATGCCGGAGGTGGTCATCGCCACGGTCAAGGCCGCGACGTTCGGACTGATCGCCGGCCTGGTGGGCTGCTACCGCGGCCTGACCGTCCGCGGCGGGTCCAAAGGCCTGGGCACCGCCGTCAACGAGACCGTGGTGCTGTGCGTAGTCGCCCTGTACGCGGTCAATGTCATCCTCACCACGATCGGTGTGCGGTTCGGGACGGGGCACTGACATGTCGACAGGCACGGTGGTACGGTCCCGCTTCCCGCGGGCAGTTGAAAACGTCAAGCGCTACGGCGGCGCCTTCAACCGCGGACTGGACGAGGTCGGCCAGATCGCCTGGTTCACTCTGGTCAGCCTGGGGCAGATTCCGCACGCGCTGCACTTCTACCGCAAGGAGACGCTGCGGCTGATCGCGCAGATCGGTATGGGCACCGGCGCGATGGCCGTCGTCGGCGGCACCGCCGCAATCGTCGGTTTCGTGACGTTGTCCGGTAGCTCGCTGGTCGCCATTCAGGGTTTCGCATCGCTGGGCAACATCGGCGTCGAAGCGTTCACCGGGTTCTTCTCCGCGCTGATCAACGTGCGCATCGCCGGTCCGGTGGTCACCGGCATCGCGCTGGCGGCCACGGTCGGCGCCGGCGCCACGGCCGAGTTGGGGGCCATGCGGATCAGCGAGGAGATCGACGCCCTGGAAGTGATGGGCATCAAGTCGATCTCGTTCTTGGCGTCCACCCGGATCGTGGCCGGGCTGGTGGTGATCATTCCGTTGTACGCGCTGGCGATGATCATGTCGTTCCTGTCGCCGCGGATTGTCACGACGGTCCTGTACGGACAGTCCAACGGAACCTACGACCACTACTTCCGGACCTTCCTGCGTCCCGATGACGTGTTCTGGTCGTTCCTGGAAACCATCATCATCGCGGCGGTCGTGATGGTGACCCACTGCTACTACGGGTACAACGCCGGTGGCGGCCCGGTCGGGGTGGGTGAGGCCGTGGGCCGCTCGATGCGTCTTTCGCTGGTGTCCGTGCAAGTGGTAGTCCTGTCCGCCGCGTTGGCGTTATACGGCGTCAACCCCAACTTCGCTCTAACGGTGTAGCGCCATGACGACACCTGGAAAGATCAACAAGCCGCGCAACCCGCCGTATAAGACGGCGGGCATCGGGTTGCTGGTAATCGGGGCCGTGGCCCTCGTCTTGGTGTTCGGGCAATTCCGGGGGAGTTTCACACCCAAGACGAAGGTGACGATGGAGTCGTCACGGGCCGGCCTGGTGATGGACCCGGGCTCGAAAGTCACCTTCAACGGAGTGGAGATCGGACGGGTCGACAAGATCCAGGCGATCAAGATCGGCGACCAGCCGGCGGCCAAATTCACCCTGGATGTCTACCCGCGCTATATCCAGCTGATGCCGCGCAACGTGGTCGCCGACATCAAGGCCACCACGGTCTTCGGCGGCAAGTACGTGTCGTTGACAACGCCCAAGGACGACAACGGAAATGACATCTCGAAGGGCAAGTTTGATCCCAAGAAAGACACGATCAAAGCCAAGTCGGTGACGACCGAGATCAACACGCTGTTCCAGACCATCACCTCGATTGCGGAAAAGCTGGATCCGGTCAAGCTGAACCTGACGCTGAGCGCGGCCGCGCAAGCGCTGACCGGGTTGGGTGACAAGTTCGGCCAGTCGATCGTCAACGCCAGCGCGATCCTCGACGACGTCAATCCCCAGATGCCGCAGGCCCGCCGCGACATTCAAGGGCTGGCGGCGCTGGGCGACGTCTACGCCAACGCCTCGCCGGATTTGTTCGACTTCCTCAACAATGCGGTGATCACGTCGCGCACCATCAACGCCCAGCAGAAGGACCTGGACCAAGCGCTGTTGTCGGCAGCCGGGTTCGGCAACACCGGCGCCGACGTCATCGGGCGGGGTGGACCGTATCTGGCGCGTGGCGCCGCCGATCTGGTGCCCACCGCGCAGCTGCTGGACACCTACAGCCCGGAGCTGTTCTGCGCGGTGCGTAACTACCACGACATTGAACCCAAGGCCGCCCAGTTCCTCGGCGGCAACGGCTACTCCCTGAACGCCCACAGCCAGCTGTTGTCCGGGTTGGGACTCTTCCTGAACCCCGTCGCTGCGGTGGCGACCATCGCCTCGCTGTTCGGGGGGTTGGCCGGAGTGGTCGGCGGCGCGCCCAATCCCTATAGCTATCCGGAGAATCTGCCGCGCGTCAACGCTCGTGGTGGGCCAGGCGGTGCGCCGGGCTGCTGGCAGCACATCACCCACGATCTGTGGCCCGCGCCCACCCTGGTGATGGACGCAGGTAACAGCCTTGCGCCGTACAACCACTTGGACACCGGTTCGCCCTATGCGATCGAGTACGTGTGGGGCCGTCAGGTAGGGGATAACACGATCAACCCATGAAAATCACCGGTACCGTCGTCCGAATCGGCATCTTCTCAGTGGTGCTGCTGCTCTTCACTGTGATGATTTTCATCGTGTTCGGCCAGATCCGTTTCGACCGCACCACGGGTTACTCCGCGGAGTTCAGCAATATCAGCGGGTTGCGGGCAGGCCAATTCGTCCGCGCCTCAGGGGTGGAGATCGGCAAGGTCAAAGAGGTCTCGTTGGTCGACGGCGGTAAGCGCGTGCGGGTGGATTTCGACGTCGACCGCTCGATCCCGCTGTATCAGTCGACGACCGCCCAGATCCGCTACCTCGACCTGATCGGTAACCGCTACCTGGAGCTCAAGCGCAACGACGGCAGTGAAGGCTCGAACACGCGCATGGCGGCGGGCGGCTTGATTCCGCTGTCGCGGACATCGCCGGCGCTGGACCTCGACGCGCTGATCGGTGGTTTCAAGCCGCTGTTCCGCGCGCTGGACCCGGTCAAGGTCAACGAGCTCGCCAAGACCCTCATCACCGTCTTCCAGGGCCAGGGCGGAACCATCAACGACATTCTCGACAACACCGCGCAGCTGACCTCCAAGCTCGCCGAGCGCGACCAGGCAATCGGCGAAGTGATCAAGAACTTGAACACCGTGCTGGACACCACGGTTCGGCACCGCAAGGAATTCGACCAGACGGTCAACAACCTCGAAGTGCTGGTCACCGGTCTGAAGAACCACGCCGACCCGCTGGCCGCCGGGACCGCAGACATCAGCAATGCCGCTGGAACGGTCGCCGACCTGCTGGCCGAGGACCGCGCCCTGTTGCACAAGGCGATCAACTACCTCGACGCGGTTCAGCAGCCGCTGATCGATCAGCGTCAGCAACTCGACGACTACCTCCACAAGGTACCCAGCGCGCTCAACTTGATCGGACGTGGCATCGGCTCGTATGGCGACTTCGTGAACTTCTACGCCTGCGACATCTCACTCAAGATCAACGGGCTGCAGGCCGGCGGACCGGTCCGCACGGTCCGCCTCTTCCACCAGCCGTCGGGTAGGTGCTCGTCGCAATGAGAACTCTCGAACCTCCCAACCGACTTCACATCGGGCTCATGGGCATCGTGGTGACGATCCTGGTCATCGGCGTGGGCCAAAGCTTCACCAGCGTTCCCATGATTTTCGCCAGGCCCAGCTACTACGGGCAGTTCACCGACACCGGCGGCCTCAACAAAGGCGACAAAGTGCGCATCGCCGGCATGGAAGTCGGCAAAGTCGAGGAACTCAAGATCGACGGTGACCACATCGTGATGAAGTTCTCGATGGGCACCAACACCATCGGCACCGAGAGCCGGCTGGCGATCCGCACCGACACCATCCTGGGCAAGAAAGTCCTCGAGGTCGAGGCGCGGGGAAACAAGACGCTGCAGCCGAACGGGATGCTGCCGCTCGGGCAAAGCACTACTCCCTACCAGATCTACGACGCGTTCTTCGATGTCACCAACGCAGCCACCAAATGGGACATCGACTCGGTCAAGGAGTCGCTGCATGTGTTGTCGCAGACCATTGATCAGACCTACCCGCACCTGAGCGCTGCGCTCGACGGGGTAGCCAAATTTTCCGACACGTTCGGCAAGCGTGACGAGCAGATCAAGCACCTCCTTGCCCAGGCCAACCAGGTGGCCAGCGTCCTCGGCGACCGCAGCCAGCAAGTGGACCGGCTATTGGTGAATGCGGAGACGCTGCTGGCCGCGTTCGACGAGCGCGGACGCGCCATCGACGCGTTGCTGGGCAACATCTCGTCGTTCTCGACACAGCTGTCCGGGCTGATCAACGACAACCCGAACATAAACCACGTACTGGAACAGTTGCGCACGGTCAGCGACATCCTGGTGCAACGAAAAGACGACCTGGCCACGGGGCTTACCGAGGTGGGCAAGTTCCTGCCGTCCTTGAACGAATCCATCGGATCGGGACCGTTCTTCAAAGTCATCATCCACAACCTATTCCCTGGTCAGATCGTGCAGCCCTTCATCGATGCCGCGTTCAAGAAGCGCGGCCTCGACCCCGAGAACTTCTGGCGTAGCGCCGGCCTCCCCGAGTTCCGCTGGCCCGACCCCAACGGCACGCGGTTCCCCAACGGTGCGCCGCCGCCGGCACCGCCGTTCCTGGAGGGCACTCCGGATCACCCGGGACCGGCCGTCCCGCCCGGGTCGCCCTGCTCGTACACCCCGGCGAACCCCGGTGGCAACGTCACCGTCGGGGACGAGGGGTTGCCGCGACCGTGGAATCCGCTGCCGTGCGCGGGAGCCGTGCAAGGCCCGTACGGCCCGGTACCGGGCGGATTCCCGGTTCCGCTCGATGTTCAGGCATCGCCGCCGAACCCTGACGGCCTGCCGCCCACTCCCGGCGTAACGGGCAGCGGACGCCCGGGTCAGGCCCCTCCGAACGTTCCCGGCACACCTGTGCCGATACCTGGCGCACCTCCGCTCTCGCGCACCGACCCGCAGGTGGTCGCACCACCGTCGACGTTCGCTCCGGGCCTGCCGCCCGGTCCGGCCGCGCCGCCGGGCCCCGGGCCATCACTACCGGCGCCGTTCATCAACCCGGGTGGATCGGGTGGTAGCGGCTTGACGGGAGGTAACCAGAATTGAGCACCATCTTCGATATCCGCAACATCAAGTTGCCGCAGATGTCGCGGGCATCGGTGATCATCGGGTCACTGGTGGTGATTCTCGGGCTCGTCGCCGCCTACGCCGGCTGGATCGTTTTCCAGAAGCTGACGACCAACACCGTCACCGCCTACTTCCCTGAGACGAACGCGCTCTACAAGGGGGACAAGGTCCAGATCATGGGCCTGCAGGTCGGCGCCATCGACAGCATCGAGCCGGACCGCGACAAGCACCAGATGAAGGTGGTCTTCCACTACGACAACAAGTACAAGGTCCCGGCGGATGCCGAGGCGGTGATCCTCAACCCCACCCTGGTGGCATCGCGGAGCATTCAGCTCGAGCCGGCCTACAAAGGCGGTCCGGTGCTTGCCGACCACGCGGTGATCAGGCGCACCAAGGTGCCGACGGAGTGGGACGAGCTGCGCAACAGCATCACCAACATCATCTCCAAACTGGGTCCGACAAAAGAGCAGCCGACCGGCCCGTTCGGTGAGGTCATCGAATCCTTTGCCGACGGGCTGTCAGGCAAGGGCAAGCAGTTCAACGCGACGCTGAACAACCTTTCGCAGGCCCTGACCGCGTTGAACGAGGGTCGCGGTGACTTCTTCGCGGTGGTGCGCAGCCTGGCGCTGTTCGTCAACGCACTGCATGCCGACGACCAGCAGTTCGTCGCGTTGAACCAGCACCTGGCGTCCTTCACCAGCCGGCTCACGCACTCCGATCAGGACCTCTCCAACGCGATATCGCAGATAGACAGTCTGCTTTCCACGGTGCGGCCGTTCTTCGACAAGAACCGTGAGGTGCTGACCCACGACGTCAACAACCTGGAAACCGTGACGAACACGCTGCTGCAGCCCGACCCGCTGAACGGGCTGGAGACGGCCCTGCACGTGCTGCCCACGGCCGCAGCCAACATCAACCAGATCTATCACCCTTCGCACGGATCGGTTGTTGCCATCCCGTCGATCACCTTCGCGAACCCCATGCAGTTCATCTGCAGCTCGATCCAGGCCGGCAGCCGGCTGGGATATCAGGAGTCGGCCGAACTCTGTGCGGAATACCTCGCGCCGATCCTCGATGCGATCAAGTTCAACTACTTCCCGTTCGGGTTGAACTTGTTCAGCACCGCCGAGACGCTGCCCAAGCAGGTTGCCTACTCCGAGCCGCGGCTGCAGCCACCGAATGGCTACAAGGACACCACCGTTCCGGGGATCTGGGTGCCGGATACGCCGTTGTCTCACCGCAACACGCAACCGGGCTGGATCGTCGCCCCGGGGATGCAGGGAACGATGGTCGGGCCCATCACGGCCGGTCTGATGACTCCGGAATCGCTGGCCGAACTCATGGGCGGTCCCAACATCGCGCCCGTCCAGTCGACGCTGCAGACCCCACCGGGACCGCCGAACGCCTACGACGAGTACCCCGTGCTGCCGCCCATCGGCTTGAACGCACCGGTGCCGATCCAGCCGCCGCCGCCGGGGCCGGACGTGCGACCGGGTCCTGTTGCTCCGACACCTGCCCCGGGTCCGGCACCGGCTCCGGCACCGGTGGGCGCACCGCTGCCCGCTGAGGCAGGAGCGGGCCAGTGAACATCGTGACGAGCGTGACGAGGGTGGTTCGCCACCGGGTGTGGCAGGTGCTGGTACTGCTGGCAGCCGCCCTGATGCTGAGCTCCTGCGGTTGGCGGGGCATCTCCAACGTCACCATTCCAGGAGGTCCGGGCAGCGGCTCGGGGGCCTACACGCTCTATGTACAGGTACCCGACACGCTGGCGATCAACGGCAACAGCAAGGTGATGGTCGCCGACGTCTTCGTCGGCTCGATCAAGGACATCCAGCTGAAGAACTGGATCGCCACCCTGACGCTGGGCGTCAGCAAATCAGCCAAGCTGCCGAAGAACACGCTTGCGAAGATCGGCCAGACCAGCTTGCTGGGTTCTCAGCACATCGAACTGGTCGCACCGCCGAACCCGTCGTCGGAAATGCTCAAGGACGGCGACACCATCCCGCTGAAGAATTCGTCGGCCTATCCGACAACTGAGCAAACGCTGGCGAGCTTCTCGCTGGTCTTGCGCGGTGGCGGCATACCGAACCTGGAAGTGCTGCAGAACGAGGTCTACAACATCCTGCACGGGCGGGGCGATCAAATCCGCGCGTTCCTGGGCAAACTGGACACCTTCACCCGTCAGCTGAACGAGCAGCGCGATGACATCACGCACGCGATCGACTCCACCAACCGATTGCTGGCTTACGTGGGCGGTCGAAACGACGTCTTGGAGCGAGTACTGACCGACATCCCGCCGCTGATCAAGCACTTCGCCGACACCAAGCAACTGCTGATCAACGCTGTCGATTCGGTCGGACAGCTGAGCAACGTCACCGCCCAGTACCTTGGCGAGGCGCGGGGGCCCCTACATACCGACTTGGAAGCGCTGCAATGCCCGCTGCGAGAACTCGGCAAAGCCTCGCCGTATCTGATCGGCGCGCTGAAGTTGGTCCTCACTCAGCCGTTCGACATCGACACCGTTCCGAAGATTTTCCGCGGCGACTACCTGAACATCAACGCCACGATCGACGTGACGTACAGCTCCATCGACAACGCGTTCCTGACCGGTACCGGGTTGTCCGGAGCCCTGCGTGCGCTCGAGCAGTCGTTCGGGCGTGATCCCGAGACGATGATTCCCGACGTCCGCTACACGCCGAACCCGAACGACGCACCGGGCGGACCGCTGGTGGAAAGGGCGGAGAGAGGGCAATGCTAACTCCCTTCATCAGACGCCAGCTGATCCTGTTCGGGATCATGACGGTGGTCGTACTGCTCGTGTTGGGCATCTACTACTTGCAGGTGCCCAGCCTGATGGGTATCGGCCGCTACAACCTGAAGGCCGAGCTGCCGGCGTCGGGCGGCCTGTACCCAACGGCCAACGTGACCTATCGCGGCATCACGATCGGCAAGGTCACCTCGGTGGAGCCCACCGAGAGTGGCGCCGAAGCGACGATGAGCATCGACAGCAACTACCAGATCCCGCGTGACGCGGTGGCCAACGTGCATTCGGTTTCAGCGGTCGGTGAGCAGTATCTGGACCTGGTGTCGAAAGGCAGTGGCCAGGGCAAGTTTTTCGCTGATGGCGACACCATGCACCGCAAAAACCCCATCTGCGGCACCGGCCCGGAATGCGAGAACAGCGTGCCCAGTGAGATCGGGCCGGCGCTGGACACCGCCAACCGCGGTCTAGCCGTCCTGCCCAAGGACAAGATCGCCTCGCTGCTGGACGAGACGGCGCAGTCGGTCGGTGGGTTGGGTCCCGCCCTGCAACGGCTGGTCGACTCGACTCAGGCGGTTGTCGGTGACTTCAAGACCCAGATCACCGACATCAACGACATCATCCAGCACTCCGGACCGGTTATCGACAGCCAGGTCAAGTCCGGGGACGCGATCGAGCGCTGGGCGCGCAACCTGAACAGCCTGGCCGCGCAGTCCGCCCAACGAGACCAGAACCTCAGGAGCATCCTGAGGCAGGCGGCACCGACCGCGGATCAGGTCAGCGCGGTATTCAGCGACGTCAGGGAATCGCTGCCACAGACGCTGGCGAACCTCGAGGTCGTAATCGAGATGCTCAAGCGCTACCACAACGGTCTCGAGCAGGTGCTGGTGTTCCTGCCGCAGGGTGCGTCGATCGCCCAGACCGTGGCCGCGCCGTTCCCCAGCTTCGCGGCACTCGACCTCGCGTTGTCGATCAACCAACCGCCCCCCTGTCTCACCGGCTTCACCCCTGCTTCGGAATGGCGCTCACCAGCCGACACCAACGTCGTGCCCTTGCCGAGCGGTACTTACTGCAAGATTCCGATGGACACTCCGGCCAACAGTGTGCGCGGCTCCCGCAACATTCCGTGTGTCGACGTCCCCGGAAAGCGGGCCGCCACCCCGCGCGAGTGCCGGGACCCCAAGCCCTACGTCCCGCTGGGCACCAACCCCTGGTACGGCGACCCGAACCAGCTGCTGACCTGCCCCGCCCCCTCGGCCCGCTGCGATCAGTCGGTACGGCCGGGCATGGTCATCCCGGCGCCGTCGATTAATAACGGCATGAACCCGGCGCCGGCTGACCGGCTACCACCCGGCGGTCTGACGCCACCCGCGGTCAGTGACCCGCTACAACGGCCCGGGTCGGGTACCGTGCAATGCAACGGACAACAGCCCAACCCGTGTGTCTACACTCCGAGCGGGCCTCCCTCGGCGGTATACAGTCCTCAGAGCGGCGAACTGGTAGGGCCCGACGGTGTGAAGTACTCCGTCGAAAACTCGACCAAAACAGGAGACGACGGATGGAAGGAGATGCTGGCGCCAGCCGGCTGAACCCCACCGACGCGGACGATTCACCAGAATCCGAGGCTGATCAGATCACCACCGTGATCGAGACTAAGGATTCCCCGGAATCCGAGGCTGACCAGGCCACGGCCGACGAACCGTTGGCGGCTGTCGGGCGGGGACCGTCGCGGCTGAGGCGCGGGTGGCTGGCCGTCATCACTGCGGCGCTTCTGCTGGCCTCCGGCGGCATCGGCTTCGGGGGGTACCTCGCGCTGCGTTCGCACCACCAGAGCCAGGTCGTTGCGCGCAACAGCGCCAAGGCACTCGAGGCCGCGAAGGTATGCATCGCCGCGACGCAGGCTCCGGACACCAACGCGATGACCCAGGCCGAACAGAAGATCATCGATTGCGGCACCGACGAGTACCGCTCCCAGGCCCTGCTCTACACCAGCATGCTCGTGCAGGCCTATCAGGCGGCGAACGTGCACGTTCAGGTGACCGATGAGCGGGCAGCGATCGAGCGCCACAACGACGACGGTTCGGTGGAGATCCTCGTCGCGCTGCGCGTCAAGGTGTCCAACAGTGCGGCGCAGAACCAGGAGACCGGCTACCGCCTGCGAGTGACAATGTCACCGGTCGAGGGCCAGTACAAGATCTCCAGGCTCAACCAGGTGACGAAGTGACATTGCTGGTCGAGGAGACTCAGACCACGGCTGTCATCCAGAAGGCATCAGAGAAGGCCTTGGCGCCCTGGCATATTCGCGCGGGCGCGCTCGCGATCGACGTCCTGCCGGCGATGGCTGTGGTGACCACGATGCTGCTGGTCTTTTTCACAGTGCCGCTGCGGGGGGCGTGGTGGTTTTTGTGTATTTCCGTCGCCGGCATCGTCTTTCTGCTGATGTTGGTCAACCGGCTGTTGCTGCCTGCGGTCACCGGTTGGAGTTTGGGACGTGGTTTCTGCGGCATCGCGGTGCTCCGTCGCGACGGCAGGCCCCCCGGCGCATGGACGCTGCTGCTGCGGGACTTGGCTCATCTGCTGGACACCGCATCATTGCTGGTGGGATGGCTGTGGCCAGTGTGGGATTCAAGCCGGCGGACATTCGCCGACATGCTCGTCGGCACCGAAGTGCGGTACAAGGACCGGGACTACCGGCTGCAGAACATCCGCCGGTGGACCACGAGGACGGTGCTGACCGCCGCGGCGGTGTGTCTGGCAGGCGCCGCCACCAGCTATGGGGTGGTGTACACCGAGCAGCAGGCGACCGACCGTACGCGCGCAGAGATCGCGGTTCAGGGACCCAAGATCGTCGCGCAGATGCTGACCTACGACCCGAAATCGTTACACGACGACTTCGAGCGTGCCCTGTCGCTGGCGACCCCCAAATATCGGCCGCAGCTCGCCGACCAGCAGGACGTGGTGCGAAAGGGTCAGCCGGTCATCAACGAGTACTGGCCGGCCGCCAGCGCGATCCAATCGGCCGGCCCTGATCGGGCGACGATGCTGGTGTTCCTGCATGGTCGGCGAGGCGACGGCAAGGAGCAGCGCTACATCACCGCGGGCGTTCGGGTTGGCTTCGTCAAAAGCGGCGGTTTCCTCGCCCAGCTCGCGCCGATCCGTTCTGCGTTCTCGGAGGGCCGCTGGCGTGTCGACGACCTCACCGTCCTGACCAAACCGAAACCGCCGGGGGAGCGACGATGAGTCCCCGCCGCAAGTTTCGGCCCGACGAGACACCGCTGCTCGTCGCGCAGACTACGACGTCGGAGCCGCGGCGGCTGCGGGAGTTCCCGCTCGTTGCCGCGGTCGCCGCGCTGCTGACCGTCGCGGCGATCACGGTATCCACGCTGATGCTGATCTCTCACGAATCTCATCGGCGCGCCGAGCTGAGGGAACGCGAGGCGCTCGGCTACGTGACATGGTTCATGACAGGCTTCACGAGCATCGATCCCTATCACGCGAACGACTACGTCGATCGGGTATTGGCCCAAGCGACAGGCGATTTCGCCAAGCACTACCAGGAGACGGCCAACGAAACCCTCCTGCAGATCGCCCGAGCCGAACCGTCCACCGGCACCGTTTTGGGTGCCGGCGTGGAACGGTGGAACGACGATGGCAGCGTCAGCGTGTTGGTGGCAACCGACGTCACCTCCAAGTCCGTTGATGAAAAACAGGTATTCCATAACACCAATCGCTGGACGGCGACCGCTAAGCAGGAAGGAAATCAGTGGAAGATCAGCAACCTGCTGCAGGTGATCTGACCGTCGACGCGGCGTTGGGAACTGACGTGACCGAGGATCCCGAAGCGTTCCTCGCCGAATCCGACGGCGGGGATTCTGGGGACTCTGCAGAACCCGACGAAAGCGCCGATGCCACTACAGAATCCGCCGAGGCCGTCACCGAGGAGAGCGAGGCTGACGCAGCAGAACAGGCAGACGGCGAAGAGGAAGCCGACGGCAAGGGCAACAAGACGCCGGCAAAGTCCAAGTACGGGAAGTCCAAGAACCGCAGGCCCAAAAAAGCCAAAGACAAAAAAGCCAAAGACAAAAAAGACAAGCCGAAGAAAGAACGTCGTACCCGAACCAAACCACTGATCGGTAAGCGCGTGGCCATCGCCATCGTCGTTGCGGCCAGTCTGCTGTTCGTCGGTTCCGCCGCGTTCGCGGGCGCGACCCTGGAGCCATACCTGGCCCAACGTGCCGTCGCCGCAACCAAACTCAACGTGGCACGCACCGCGGCCAACGCCATCACGACGTTGTGGTCCTACACGCCGGAAAACATGGACACCCTCGCCGATCGGGCGGCGAACTACCTCAGCGGCGACTTCGCCGCCCAGTACCGCAAATTCGTCGACGCGATCGTGGCGCCCAACAAGCAGGCCAAGATCAGCAACCGCACTCAAGTCACCGGCGCGGCCGTCGAATCGCTCGATGGCCCGAACGCCATCGCAATTGTGTACACCAACACCACTTCCACCAGCCCGCTGACCAAGAACATTCCCACGCTGAAGTACCTCTCCTACCGGCTGATCATGAAGCGTGATGGCAGCCGCTGGCTGGTGACCCGGATGACGACCGTTACCTCACTGGACCTGACGCCTCACCTGTAGCGCAGCCAGGCTCGGCCGGTCAACGCTAGTTCACGATCGCTCAACCCCGCGATGGGCGATCTGGAATACGTTTCCGCACGGGTCGCGCACCATGGCTCGCCTGTCGCCGTAAGGGGTGTCGAGGGGTGGTTCGATGCTCGTGGCGCCCGCTGCGATAGCCCGCTGATAGGCGCGGTCGGCGTCGTCGACGTAAACGTAGAGGAATGCCGGGAATAGCTCGCGCTCGCCGGCCGATGTGACCATGACCAGGGAGTCACCTATGTGTACTTCGGCTGGGCGATCGGCATGGACCTCGGCGGCAGCGTCGAAGACAGTGCGAAGGAACTCCACGGCTGCCGCACTGTCGCGGACGACCATGCGAGGCGTTAGCGTGTGGAACCCCTCGGGCGCATCGATGCTCACCCCGCGTTCTCCTTTAGTTGAATGCGAGCCAGCTGGGCAAGCCCCGCTCATGCGAATCGCAGAGCACCTGCCGGGTGTCGCAAGAGCCCCTCGGCGACCCCGCGCCGGCCCACATGCCCCCGGTGTCGCGGCGCAGCACGATGGCCGATGACCCACCACCGTCGAGCAGGATCGCCGTATCGCTGCCCAGACCGCGGAAGAGGTCCTGGATGTTGTCGGGCGTGTAGTTGCCGCCCTCGAATATGTACATCTCGTCGCGTTGCTTCACGTAGGCGAGCGCCGTCCGCGCCGCGCTGGGACCCCCGTCGTGAAGTTGCCCCGTTTTGCCGGGGGACAGTAGCCCGATCCCGGCGACCGCCACGAACCGCTCGTTCTTGTTGAGCAGGTCCTGGATCACCGGAGTTGCTACGTCATAGTCTTGGGTGCCGTTGGGCCGCAACACATATGGCGCGCCGCCCGCGGGCAGGATCATCGTCGTCAGCGAGGTCCAGCTCTCACCCCCGCCGGAAAGCCCCTGCTTGCCGGGGTAGGCGACGGTTCCGGTCACCGCCTGGTTGGCCCGGCCCTGGCCGTGGGTGTTATCCACGAAGGCGCCCAGCGGTGAGCTGCAGCCGGTCGACCGCCAGGTGCCGCCCTTCTGCGAACGCACGTCGAAGAAGTTTGCGTTGATCGCGATGGTCGGTTGCCCCATCCGCTGCCACGCCTGCAGCGGCGGGTAGATCTCCGATGCCTGCCACAACCCCTCGCCGGTCCGCGCTCCCGGGTTGTTCTCGCAGCGCGCCTGGTCCCCCTGGTGGGTGTCTACCAACAGATGCGGCTGCAGCCGTTGCGACGCGCTCTTGATGACCATCAGATGGCCGCCGTTGTTGCCCTCGTACCAGCCACCACCGCCGTTGAGCATCGGCATGGGGTGACCGGCCCCGAAGTTGTAGACCAGATACGAACCCTTGGTGGTGGCGATGGCGCTCTCGAGCATCTCCCGCCCGTCAGCGGCACGTGCCACGGGGCGGCCGTTGGTGACGGCCAGCGTCGCGCACACAGCCACAGCGGCGCAGCAAGCAGCCAGCCGGCGCAAGCTGGCGGATGGGGTCGGCACGGTAGCCCTTTCGGCCCGAGACGGTCTCGACACCCCAGCATCAGTCACATGCGTCACACTGTCAACTTTAGTAACAGCCCAGTGACGCTTCGGTAGCGCTGCAGCTTCAGCATGATTTCGGTGGGCGTTGACAGCTTTCAGCGTGCAGCCACGGCGTTGAGCGTGAAGCCACGGCGTTGAGCGTGAAGCCACGGCGTTGAGCGTGAAGCCACGGCGTTGAGTGTGAGCACAGGGCGCCGATGTGGCTGATTCTTCCGCCCAGGCTTCACCGCCAAAGCCCTGAGCTCACAGTCAAAGCCCAGGATTCACGCGGGAGCCCGCCGGCACCTGGCAAGAAGCATGTGCGGGAATTACGTTTCGGGGCTTGGGCTTGGGCTTGGGCTTGGGCTTGGGCTTGGGCTTGGGCTTGGGCTTGGGCTTTCGGCGTCGGCTTCGAGCGTGCTCCCGGGCACGGCTTCCGGCTCAGTCTCGGGCAAGCTTTCGCTCTTGCTTTTCCGCGCCTGGTGTTGCGTCTGGTGTGTTTCGGCGATCGCTATTCCGACCGCCCCGGGAATGCGGTGGAAGCCGCTCCGGTCGTATATCCGCGTGACGATGCCACCCAGCAACAGGCCGATCACCAGGCCGATAGACGTCATCAGCAGCGCCTGGGACAGCCCGGCATTGGCGTGGCCGTTGAGGTACAGCAGCGACCGCACCCCCAGGAACACCTGATGCATCGGCTCGAATTCGGCCAGCCATCGGAAGAACGGCGGCACGGCTTCCAGCGGGACGGTGGCGCCCGCCGACGGCAGCCCGAGGATCACGAAGACCAGCATGCTGAAGAGCAACCCCATCGACCCCAGCACCGCGATCAGCGAGCTCGACGTGATGCCCACCGCACTGATCGCGAACACGCCGTAGACCCACAGCTGCCAGCCGCGGTCAATGGGCATGCCGAGCCCGTGGGCAATTGCCATATAGACCGCCGAGGTGATCAACCCCAGCACCACCATCAATCCCCATTTGACCAACAGCGTGCGGAAGCGCGAGATGTTGATCTGCTCGGCGAAGCGATAAACCGGCCCGTATTCGGCTGGCACATAGCCGAGCATCGAGTCCACCAGGGTGCTGACCACGATGCTGCCGGTAAAGCCCGCCAGCAGCAGCAACAGCGCGTAGTAGAACGCCGACAGGCCGTTGCCGGTGCCGTTCGGCAGCGGGTTGTACACCGCGGACTTGATCTCGATCGGATTGGCGAGTCCCAACGCCGACGCGCCGGTCAGCGGGGCGCCTCCGGTCTGCGCCGCGACCTCTCCCGAAAGATACTGGCCCACTTGGCTGTTGGCTTTGGCCATGGCCATGGCCAGCGTCTGCCCGGCGATACTCGAGCCCAGGGTGCCGGCTCGCTGGTTCGTCGAGATCGTGACCGACGGCCGGGCCGGGTGGGTGGGCATTACCGAGCTTTCCCCGAACTCGCGAAGGTTGGTCGAGAAGTTCACCGGAATGAACAGTTCGCCGTACACCTTGGCGGTGTCCATCAGCTGTTTGGCCTCGTCGGGGTGCACCACCCGCAGATCGAAGTTCTTGTCCAACGCGGCGGTCAGGCCCTCGACGATCTTCGCGCCTGTGGGACCCGCGTCCTCGTTCACTACGGCAATGGGGAAATGTCGCAGGTTCGTCGTCGGATTCAAAATGCCGCCGAGGTACAGCGCGCACAGGGCCGACATGAGGGCCAACGTGATGACGATCGGCGCCCCCCAGAACCGCACGGTCCGTATCGCTTTAAGCGGGTTGGGCGCCGCGTGCCGCGGCTGTTGTTGAGGCATGCGGGCTCCTGTCTGTCGAAAGCCCACTCTATGTGGTGTTAACCGCCCAACCGGGCGTGCATCTCCCAGACCAGCAGATCCGCCGGCTCGTTCGCGGTGACCCGACGGCCGTCGTCGTCGGTGAACCGGACCGCATCGCCCTCGGCGATGTCGCCGGCCCCTTCCACGGTGAGCCGACCGCGCGGGACGAACAGGTGCAGGTAGGGGGCCGCGGGCAGGGTGACGGCATCGTCTTGCCGTAGCCGGCCAGCGTGCAGCGCGGCGCCACGGTTGTGCAGGGTGATGCCGGCATCGTGCGTCGGTATGCCCGACGCGATCGTCGCCAAGCCGCCGGCCAGCACGTCCTCGTCGATCTCCTGCTGCTGATAGCCGGGGGAGATGCCCATCTCGTCGGGAATCACCCACATCTGGACGAAATGCACTGGCTCCGTTGTCGAATCGTTCTTCTCCGAGTGCAGGATCCCGCTGCCTGCTGACATGCGTTGCGCCAAGCCGGGGTAGACCACGCCGCGATTGCCGGCCGAATCCTGGTGTGTCAGTTCACCCTGCAACACCCAGGTCACGATCTCCATGTCCCGGTGGGGGTGGGTATCAAATCCGCTTGCGGGCTCGACGATGTCATCGTTGTTCACCAGCAGCAGCCCGTGATGGGTGTTGTCCGGGTCGTAGTGGTCGCCGAAGGAGAACGAATGCCTGGACTTCAGCCAGGACGTCGTGGTGACTGCCCTATCGGCCGCGCGCCGAATCTGGAAGTTGGCAGGCATGGCCTCAGGGTATCCCGATCGATAGCAGCTGCCGTGCCTGTTGTAGCGCGTCGTCAAGGTCGGCGAGCGTGAGGCCCGCTGGGCGGCCCAGGTGGATCTCGATTTGGTACTCCGGCTGGCCGTCGCGCCCGAAGATCGGCAGCACGATGAATTCGGTTGCCGCAAGCTCTGTTTCGAGGACGTCGGTCACGGATTGCAGGGTCACCATCGTCATCAGCGTGGTTAGCCGACGGGTGACCTGTGCGGTCGGCTCGAGCGAGGCCAGCACACTGGCCAGCCGGTGATGCAGCGATTGGTGAGAGTCGTCGAATCGCCACGCGCCATAGCCGCGGACTCTGATATCGGCGAGCACAGCCTGATGCTGGGCGATCTCGGCGGGCGTCAGAATCGGCGTGACCCGGCGCAGCCACGACTGGACGAAATCGCCGTCGCGCCAGGCCATCGCGACCAACCCGAACGGCGGGTCGATGGGGAAGCGTTGACCGACGGCGTGTTCGCCGTCGGTGCCGTGGCCGAACGCGTCGATCGTGATCAGGTGCTTGTCGCCGATTTTCGACATGGAACAGCCCGCGCCGAGGGTCTCGTGCAGGAAGCGCAACGCATCACGCCCGCGGTCCAGCAGCGGGAACTGCATCCGCAGACCGTGCACCAGGCCGAACAAACCGCTGCCCAGCGCGTAACGACGGTCCTCCCGCCGAGTCACCCACGCTGCCCGTTCCAGCTCCGCGAGCACCAGGGCGCAGGTGGAGGTGCTGATCCCGCAGATCTTGGCGAGCTCGGCCGACGTCCGTCCCTGGTGTGACTCGGCGAGTGCGGCAAGCACGTCCATCACCCGAGCAGTGGGCGGTGACTTAGCGGTTGACGGACTCACCGGCGGCTCCCTAGCATTTGGCCAAAATGTAACCACAGCGATCCTATTATTAGGACAGCGAGGAGACTCAATGATCAAGGTCGGAGTGTGGGGTCCCGGGTCCATGGGGCTGATCGCCTTGCGCGGCGTCATCGATCACCCTCAGCTGCAACTCGTCGACCTTGTTGTTCACAGTGACACCAAGGCGGGTCGCGACGCGGGGGAGCTGTGCGGAATTGCGCCGGTGGGTGTGGTGGCGACGCAGAATCCGGCACCGATGCTCGCCGGTGACGCCGACATGGTGGTGTACGCCGCGGGGGCCAACCTGCGTCCGCTCGAAGCCGTCGAGGACATGGTGTCGATTCTGCGAGCCGGCAAGAACGTGGTGTCGTGTTCGGTGGTGCCGCTCGTGTTCCCCGACGCTGTCGACGCGGCGTTCACCGATCCGCTGCGACAGGCGGCGCTGGACGGCGGCGTGTCCTTCTTCACCACCGGCATCGACTCGGGATTTGCCAATGACGTGCTGCCGCTGGTGCTTTCGGGCGTCTCCAGGGTGATCGAATCGGTCCGGGTGACGGAGATGTTCAACTACGCCACCTACCCCGACAAGTCGGCCGTGTATGAGATCCTCGGCTTCGGCAAGCCGCCGGAGTTCACGGCGTTCGCAGCCACACCCGGGGTTTTCACCTTCGGCTGGGGCCCGGTGCTGCACCAGCTCGCCGCCGGACTGGGCTATAAGATCGACCACATCGACGAAAGCGTCGAACGCGTGCCGGCCCCGGAGTCCTTCGACACGCCTACCGGTCGCATCGAGGCCGGAACTATTGCGGCTATGCGCTCGACGCTGACCGGATACGTCGGCGACACAGCCACTTTCGTGCTGGACCACGTCACGCGGATGCGCGACGATATCGCTCCGCACTGGCCGCAGCCGCATATCTCCATCGAGCCGAAGGACCTCGGCTACGGATTGGCCAGTGGCCGGGGCCTCTACCGCGTCGAGATCGAGGGCTCGCCGAGCATGCGGTGCGAATTCGAGATGGCCGACGACCACGACCACGATCTGGGAGCACGCATGGCGGGTGCGTCGCGGATGGTCAACGCCATACCTGCGGTGTGCGAGGCTCCGCCCGGATTGCTGTGCGCACTGGACCTGCCGCTGATCACCGGCGCCGGCCTGGTGCGTCCGATAGCAGGGCCGACGCCGGACAGCCGGCTGTTCCAGTGACTTTGATATGCGTTTGGCGCAATACACTTTGCTGACGATGACCGATCCACTACCGATCCAGCGATTTTCCCATCTGTGCGTGGGTGTCTCCGATATGGACACCTCGCTGGCCTTCTATACGAGGGTGTTGGGCATGGATGTGGTGTTCGATGTCCGACTCGACGGCGCGGCTTTGGACACAGTGACCGGAACGACCGGCGCCGCAGGACGAATGGTCGGCGGGCTCATCAGCGGAACCATGATCGAACTGCTCGACCTGGGAGACGTGCCAGCGGTTCCAGCAGGTCCCCATCGTGGCTACACCAATATGTCGTTCACCGTCGCCGACGCCGATGCCGTCTACGAACAGCTTGTCGGGATCGGCGACGTAACCTGCGCGCCGCCGGTGGATATCGCCGGTGTGCGGATGTTGTTCATCGCCGACCCCGACGGGACCCCGATCGAATTCATCGAGCTGCCCGGCGGCGCCGAGACCACTGAACAACTGTGGAGACCCGTCAGATAGCTGCGGCCGCCGGTGGGGCCCAGCATTTACGACGAGCGTTCCCAGGTCCGCGCCAGGTGCTCTTCACGGGCGCCCCGGCCGCGCGCCGTCGTATCAATGTCGCGCAGAGCCCCAAAGGAACTCTCGATCGCGTGAAGGTCCGAGGCGAGGCTGTCGTCGGAACTCGCCAGAAAACGATTCAAAAGTTGGCGAATTACTTCCGCGCCGACACGCCCTCTTGTGCTGCCAGCCGGTCGAGTGCTTCCGTCTGTTGCTCGTCGAGGTAGATAATCGTCCGCTCCATACACCACATCATCCACCGGCGGACGGGTGAACAGCTGCATGTCCAACGACAGCCGGCCCGCTGGCAATCAGAGCGAACTGGGCAAGCCGAACTTCGCGAACAACCTGTCGTCCAGGAACGCCACCACGTGCGACACCCCGGCGGGGGTCATGTCCAGCACGTGCAACTGGAAAGGCACGTGCCGATCACCCTGACGCATGTACATCGCGGCGGCGGGCTGACCGTTGGCGACCAACGGGAGCATCCGCATGTCGCCCGCAATCTCGGCGGGGCATTGCCGATGAATGAGCGTGATGATGTCCCGCACGCCCCGGTACCAGCCGACAAACGGCGGCATTTCCCAGATCGCCTCGCTGGTGAACAGCTCCACCAGCCGGTCGATGTCGTAGCTCTCGAACGCCGCGATGTAGCGGCCCAGCCGATCCTGCGCCTCCGCGGAATCCGGTGCCACCAGCCGGTCGTCCGTGCTGGGCCCGACGGTCTCCAGTTGAGAGCGGGCCCGCTGCAACAGGCTGTTGACGGCGACCGTGGTGGTGCCGATCGCGTCGGCCACCTCGGCGGACTTCCACTGCAGCACGTCGCGCAGCAGCAGCACCGCGCGCTGGCGGGGTGAAAGATGTTGCAGCGCTGCGACGAACGCCAGCCGCACCGACTCACGCGACCCGACAATCACAGAAGGGTCCGCCGGGTCATCCGCTATGTCCGGCAGCGGCTCCAGCCACGGCACCTCAGCGCGTTCCACCAGCTCCGCCGTCGGCTCTGAGCTGGACGTGCCCAGCCCGGTCGGCAACGGCCGGCGCTGGCGGCCCTCCAGCGCCGTCAGGCAGGTATTGGTGGCGATGCGATGCAGCCACGTCCGTATCGACGACTTGCCTTCGAAACGGTCGTAAGCTCTCCAGGCGCGCAGAAATGTCTCTTGCACCAGGTCCTCTGCGTCGTGCAGCGACCCGGTCATCCGATAGCAGTGCGCGAGCAGTTCACGGCGATACGGCTCGGCGTTGCTGGAGAAGTCCTTCTCAAAGTTTTCTGCGAGCACGCTCACCCGAATGAGCCTACGCAGAGTTTCTGACATACCCGCGCGGGGAGCCACTACGCTGCCCGTAATGACTATCAACCGCACAGAACGCAATTTCGACGGCGTCGGCGGCGTACGCATCGTCTACGACGTCTGGATGCCGGAGACTCCGCCGAAAGCGGTGCTCGTGCTGGCGCACGGTTTCGGCGAGCACGCTCGTCGCTACGACCACGTCGCGCAGCGGTTCGGCGAAGCCGGCCTGGTCACCTATGCGCTGGACCACCGTGGGCACGGGCGCTCCGGCGGCAAGCGGGTGATGGTGCGCGACGTCTCGGAGTACACCGCCGACTTCGACACCCTGGTCGGTATCGCCACCCGGGAACACCCCGGCCTCAAGCGCATCGTGCTCGGGCACAGCATGGGCGGTGCGATCGTCTTCGCCTACGGCGTCGAACGCCCGGACAACTACGACCTGATGGTGCTGTCGGGGCCGGCGGTGGCGGCCCAGGAGATGGTGAGCCCGTTGGTGATTTTCGCGGCCAAGGGGCTCGGGATCCTGGCTCCCGGTTTGCCGGTGCAGCAGCTCGACGTCACCGCGATTTCCCGCGACCCGGAGGTGGTGGAGGCCTACAACACCGATCCGCTGGTTTACCACGGACGGGTTCCCGCCGGTCTCGGGCGTGCCCTATTGCAGGTCGGCGAGACCATGCCGCAGCGGGCTCCGGCGTTGACGGCGCCGTTGCTGGTGGTGCACGGCGCCGACGACCGGCTGATCCCGGTAGAGGGAAGCCGCCGACTGGTGGAATGTGTGGGATCCACCGACGTCGAGTTGAAGGTGTACCCCGGGCTCTTCCACGAGGTTTTCAATGAGCCGGAGCGCAACCAGGTGCTCGACGACGTGGTTACCTGGATCAACAAGCGGCTGTGAATACGCAACACGAGATGTCGTACCGCTCGCGTAGTTTGGCGCCATGGCGGACTACTACACGATGACGACCGACGACAAAATGCTGGCGCGCATCGCCGCACTGCTACGTCAGGCCGAAGGCACCGACAACTCCCATGAGGCCGATGCGTTCATGGGTGCCGCGCAGCGATTGGCGACGGCGGCCTCCATCGACTTGGCGGTGGCCCGATCCCATCAGTCCAACCGGTCGCCCGCGCAAGCGCCCATTCAGCGCACCATCACCATCGGGACCGCGGGGACCCGCGGCCTGCGCACGTATGTGCAGCTTTTCGTGCTGATCGCCGCCGCGAACGACGTGCGCTGCGACATTGCGTCGAACTCGACGTTCGTCTACGCCTACGGGTTCGTCGAGGACATCGATGCCACGCATGCCTTGTATGCCAGCCTGGTCGTGCAGATGGTGCGGGCGTCGGACAACTATCTGGCCACGGGTGCGCACCGGCCTACGCCGACGATCACGGCTCGCCTGAACTTTCAGCTGGCGTTCGGGGTCCGGGTCGGGCAGCGCCTGGCCGAGGCGCGCGAGCAGGCCCGGCGAGAGGTCACCGAGGACCGCGGCCGTTCGCCCGGTACCGCTATCGCGTTGCGGGACAAGGAGCTCGAGCTGCACGAGTACTACCGCAGCGCGTCCAAGGCGCGTGGCACCTGGCAGGCCACCAGGGCCACAGCCGGATACTCGTCGGCGGCGCGGCGCGCCGGTGACCGGGCGGGCAGACGAGCGCGACTGGAGAACAGCTCCGAGCTGCCCGGGGCTCGGACCGCGCTGGGCCGGTGACACGAGCGGACTCGTCCCGAGATTCCCAGCGCTCCAAGGTTTATGCGGCTGAGGAGTTCATCCGGACGTTGTTCGACCGCGCTGCCGAGCACGGCTCGCCCGCGATCGACTTCTTCGGCACCCAGTTGACGCTGCCGCCCGAAGCGCGGTTCGGGTCGGTGGCATCCGTGCAGCGCTACGTCGACGACGTGCTGGCGCTACCCGCGGTGCAGGAGCGCTGGCCGGCGGCATCACCGCTGCGAGTGCGGGCGCGGCGGGCGGCCACCGCGGCGCACTACGAAAACGTGGACGGCGCAGGCGTTATCGCGGTTCCCGACCGTGACACCGCCGACTGGGCGATGCGCGAGCTGGTGGTACTGCATGAACTGGCGCATCACCTGTGCCAAGCGCAGCCGCCGCACGGTGCCGAGTTCGTCGCGACGATCTGCACGCTGACGGAGCTGGTGATGGGACCCGAACTCGGGCATGTGCTGCGTGTCGTCTACGCCAAAGAGGGTGTGCGGTGACGGCGACGATGCCGGCCGCCGCGCGGCCGGAGGAGGAGCCGGACAATTGAGCCGGACAGGTCCAGACCTCCGTGCCGCCGAGATCGAAAGCCAGATGACCGACGACGAGCGATTCTCGCTGCTGGTCGGCGTGATGGGAGCCGGCGACATGTGGCCGCTGCGCGACAAGCGCATCCCGGACGGGGTGCCGATGAGCGCTGCCTATGTCCCCGGGATACCCCGTCTGGGTGTTCCGGCGCTGTCGATGAGTGACGCCGGTCTGGGCGTCACCAATCCCGGCTACCGCCCCGGCGACACCGCCACCGCGCTGCCGGCCGGCCTGTCGCTGGCGGCCAGCTTCAACCCGCAGCTCGCCCGTGCCGCGGGCGAGGTGATCGGCCGCGAGGCGCGCAGCCGCGGATTCAACGTGCAACTGGCCGGGGCAATAAACCTGGCGCGCGACCCGCGGAACGGCCGCAACTTCGAATACCTCTCCGAAGACCCGCTTTTGAGCGCCACCATCGCGGCGGGCTCGGTCAACGGGATACAGCAGCAGGGCGTCATCTCGACGGTCAAGCACTACTCGCTGAACTGCAACGAAACCAACCGGCATTCGCTGGACGCCGTCATTGATCCGGACGCGCACCGCGAGTCGGACCTGCTGGCGTTCCAGATCGCCATTGAGCGGTCGCAGCCTGGCGCCGTCATGACCGCGTACAACAAGGTCAACGGTGACTACGCCGCGGCAAACGAGGTCTTGATCAACCAGGTGCTGAAAGGGTCCTGGGGATACTGCGGCTGGGTCATGTCCGACTGGGGCGCGACACCGAGCTGGGAGTGTGCGCTGTGCGGCCTCGACCAAGAGTGCGGCGCGCAGATCGACGCTGTGTTCTGGCAGTCGGAGGCGTTCACCGAACCCCTGCGCGCCGCCTACGCCGACGGCCGGCTGCCCAAAGAGCGCCTTTCGGACATGGTGCGGCGGATCCTGCGGTCGATGTTCGCGATCGGAATCGACCGGTGGGAAGCGACTGAGCTTGTCGTACCGGATATGTTCGCACACAACGAGATTGCGTTGGAGATCGCACGGCAGGGAATCGTTTTGCTGACCAACCGTGGTGTACTGCCGCTGGCACCTGAGACCTCCGCACGCATAGCCGTCATCGGTGGCTATGCGCAGTCCGGCGTGCCGACGGGCGGTGGATCCAGCGCCGTCGTTCCCCTGGGCGGCTACGCAGCCGTGATTCCGATCGGCGGGCCGGGTCTTGAGGCCGGTTTGCGCAACTTGTATCTGCTGCCGTCGAGTCCCCTTGACGAGCTGAGAAAACAATTCTCCAACGCGCAGATCGAATTCGATCCCGGTATCAGCCCAGCCGAGGCGGTGCTGGCGGCGCAGCGCGCAGATGTGGCGATCGTGTTCGCGGTCCGCGTCGAAACGGAGGGCTTCGACAGCGCCGATTTATCGCTGCCGTGGGGCCAGGACGCGGTGATCGCCGCTGTCTCGGCCGTCAACCCGAACACGGTTGTGGTGCTGGAGACGGGCAATCCGGTGGTCATGCCGTGGCGCGACTCGGTGAACGCCGTTGTGCAGGCGTGGTATCCGGGTCAGGCCGGTGGTCAGGCAATCGCGGAAGTCCTTGCCGGACAGGTGAATCCGTCGGGCCGGCTGCCGATCACCTTTCCCGTCGACCTCGGCCAGACGCCACGGCCCGAGCTGCCGGGGCTCGGCAGTCCGTACGGGACGCCGACCACCATCAACTACTTCGAGGGCGCCGACGTCGGTTACCGCTGGTTCGCCGCACAAGGTCAGACCCCGATGTTCGCGTTCGGTTACGGCTTGTCCTACACCAGGTTTGAATACCGCGACCTGACGGTGGCCGGCGGCAAGACCGTCACGGCCGCCTTTACCGTCCACAACACCGGCGATCGCGGCGGGGCCGACGTCCCACAGCTGTATCTGACCGCCGCGCCCGACGGACAACGGTTGCGGTTGCTCGGATTCGAGCGCCTGACGCTCGAGCCTGGCGAAAGCCGCCGGGTGACCATCGAGGCCGATCCGCGTCTGCTCGCCCGCTATGACGGCAGCAGCTCGAGTTGGCGCATCGCATCGGGCGGCTACGCGGTGGCGGTGGGCGCTTCGGCGGTGACCCTGAAGTTGGCGGCCGAGGTCGAGCTAGCCGGCCGTGCGTTCGGGCAGTGATACGCACGACCGGCTCGCCGGAACTACTCGACCGGGACCAATGCTTCGCCGCAGGTGCAGCGGTAGTCCTGGCCTGAGTTTGAGCAGTGGCACTCGTGTTCAATCCGGACGCGGCACCCGCAGCCCTCGTGGCCGCACGTCAGCAGGGTTCCTGCCTCGTAGTTGGTCATTTCGTCATCCCTTCTCTACGGCTGTACTCCGTGGTCCCAACCCTATACCCCGTAGGGGTATCTAGCAAGTGGTCGGCCTCCCGTGTTGCCCGGTCTGGCCGCACGGTTAGCGTGGGCGCATGGCCGAAAGCCCGACGCCGCAAGATGTGGACGCCTTCTTGGACCGCACCGTGGTCGACGACGATCCGGTGCTGTCTGATGCCCTGACGGCCAGCAACGACGCCGGATTGCCCCCTATCGCCGTGTCGGTGCAGCAGGGCAGGTTTCTGTGCCTGCTGGCCGGGGCGATGCAGGCACGCCGCATCCTCGAACTCGGCACGCTGGGTGGCTTCAGCACCATCTGGCTGGCCCGCGGCGCGGGCCCGCAGGGGCGGGTGGTGACGCTGGAATACGACCCCAAGCACGCCGAGGTCGCACGCGCCAACCTGCAGCGGGCCGGTGTGGCCGAGCGGGTGGAGGTGGTAGTCGGTGCCGCATTGGACACGTTGCCGACGGTGACCGGCGGCCCGTTCGATCTGGTGTTCATCGACGCCGACAAAGAGAACAATCTCGCCTACCTCGACTGGGCGATCCGGCTGGCCCGCCCAGGCTCGGTCATTGTGGTGGACAACGTCATTCGCGACGGCCAGATCCTGGCGGAGTCAGCCGACCCCAGGGTCACGGCGACCCGCCAGACTTTGCAGGTAATGGGTGAGCACCCGCGGCTGGACACCGCGGTGCTGCAGACGGTCGGGGTGAAGGGCTGGGACGGTTTCGCCATCGCGGCGGTGCGCTAGCTGCTCGTCAGGTCAACGTGGGCTCAGGTCGTTGACGGCCTGTTCGGCCGACGTGACCTGGGTGATCCGTAACGCCGTTTCGCCGGCGTACAAGGCGGCGCGGTCGACCCAGGAATCGGGCATCCGGCGAACGGGAGCCACGGGTGAGAACAGTGGGCGGCGCGGCGACTGCAGCCGCAGCACCCCGCCCAGGTCGCGGTAGAGCGGCGCGGACAGTGGCCGGCTGGCCGCATTGAGCCTCGCCGGGATCGTCTTGGCCCACCCGTCGCTGCGGCACCAGCGCCCGGTGGCGGCGTTGGGCACCACGCGATGCCGCAGCGGCCAGGTCAGACCGAATAAGTTGGTTTCGATCGTCTTGTCCGCGTTGATGATCCGTCGCTGGTACTCGCGGTTGGCGTCGGCCTCGTGCGTCAGCAGGAATCGTGTGCCGGCGATGACGCCGCTGGCTCCCGCCGCCAGGGCCGCGCGGGTGTCGGTGCCGTCGGCGATCCCGCCGGCGAGAAACACCGGGCGATCGCCGGCCGCGGCCAGAGCCTGCGGCAGGAACTCCATGGCCGGCGCGGTTCCCACGAGGTGACCTCCGGCTTCTCGCCCCTGCGCGATCAAACCATCGGCACCCCACGCGACGGCGCGGCGCGCCTGCGCCGAAGTGCCGACCATCACAAAGACGAAGATGCCGGCGTCACGCAGCTGCTCGACTACGCCGGGCGTCTCGCCGAACGCCAGCACGGCGACGTCGACGCGACGATCGACACATACCGCGACGTGGCGTCGACCCACGAAGTGCATCAACAGATTTACCGCCACTGCGCGACCCGGCGCCTGCGCCCGCACCCGATCGATGGAGTTGCGCAGTTGCCACGGCGTGGTCAAACCCAGCGTTCCGAGGCCGCCGGCTTTGGCGACCGCGGCGGCCAGCGCCGTGCCGGCCAGTCCGCCGCCCATGCCCGCCTGGCCTACCGGGACGTCCAGACGCAGCCGGTCAAGGATGTCCACGGAAGTCCTCGGCCCGAGGGTGCACAGATTGCCAACTCCGCCCGGCGTGTCGCGTACAAACGTGCACGCTCGCGACGGTGTAGATGTCCACTAGCCGCAGACCGCGCCGATCGCAGCCGAGCCGACCAGCTTGACGTACTTGGCCAACACGCCGGTGGTGTAGCGCGGCGGCGGGGGATTGAAATCCTTTCGGCGAGAATCGAATTCAGCCGGATCGGTGAGCACGTCGAGAGTCTGGTTGGCGACGTCGAGACGGATCCGATCGCCGTCGCGCAAGAAGGCGATGGGCCCGGCGTCGACGGCTTCGGGTGCGATGTGGCCGACGCACAGACCGGTCGTTCCGCCGGAGAACCGGCCGTCGGTGAGCAGCAGCACGTCCTTGCCCAGTCCGGCGCCCTTGATAGCGCCGGTGATGGCAAGCATCTCGCGCATCCCCGGACCACCCTTGGGGCCCTCGTAACGGATGACCACCGCGTCGCCCGTGGTGATGGTGCCGTCCTCGAGGGCATCGAGCGCGGCCCGCTCGCCGTCGAAAACCCTTGCGGTGCCTTCGAACACGTCGGATTCGAAGCCCGCTGTCTTGACCACCGCGCCCTCCGGCGCCAGCGACCCGTGCAGGATCGTGATGCCCCCGGTCGGGTGGATCGGGTTGTTCAGCGCGCGGAGCACCTTGCCGTCCGGGTCGGGCGGGGCGATGTCGGCCAGGTTCTCGGCCACCGTCTTGCCGGTCACCGTCAGGCATTCGCCGTGTAAGAGGCCGGCGTCCAACAGCGTTTTCATCACCACCGGCACACCGCCGATGTGATCGACGTCGACCATCACGTGCTGACCGAAAGGCTTGACGTTGGCCAGGTGCGGCACCTTTGCCCCGATCCTGCTGAAGTCGTCGAGCGACAGCGCGACACCGGCCTCTTGCGCGATGGCCAGCAGATGCAGCACCGCGTTGGTCGAGCCGCCGAACGCCATCACCACCGCGATCGCGTTCTCGAATGCTTCCTTGGTGAGGATGTCGCGGGCGGTGATGCCGCGACGCAGCAATTCGATGACGGCCTGGCCGCTGCGGCGGGCGAACCCGTCGCGGCGGCGGTCGGTCGCCGGCGGTGCCGCGCTGCCCGGCAATGACATGCCTAGCGCTTCGGCGGCGCTGGCCATGGTGTTGGCGGTGTACATGCCACCGCACGCCCCCTCGCCGGGGCAGATCGCCCGCTCGATGGCGTCGACGTCCGCGCGGCTCATCAATCCCCGCGAGCACGCGCCGACGGCTTCGAACGCGTCGATGATGGTGACCTCTCGCTCGCTGCCGTCGGAGAGCTTGGCTACTCCCGGCAGAATCGAGCCCGCGTAAAGGAACACCGCGGCCAGGTCGAGCCGCGCGGCGGCCATCAGCATGCCGGGCAGGGATTTGTCGCAGCCGGCCAGCAGCACCGACCCGTCGAGCCGCTCGGCCTGCATCACGGTTTCGACGCTGTCGGCGATCACCTCGCGGGACACCAGCGAGAAGTGCATCCCCTCGTGGCCCATCGAGATTCCGTCGGAAACCGAGATCGTCCCGAACTCGAGCGGATAACCGCCCGCCGCGAACACCCCTTCTTTGACCGCCTTGGCCAGCCGGTCGAGGGAGAGATTGCACGGCGTGATTTCGTTCCAGGACGACGCGACCCCGATCTGGGCCTTGGCAAAGTCTTCGTCCCCCATGCCTACCGCCCGCAGCATGCCACGGGCGGCGGCCTTCTCCAGGCCGTCGGTGACGTCGCGACTGCGGGGCTTGATGTCAGGGGTCATCGTCCAAGTATGCGGGGTTGTCACCAGCGCAAATCCGTGGGGTATACCCCGCTAGGGTATCTCCGGTATGGTGGGACAGGTGACCCCTGCACTCCCTGCACACGGATATTCGCAGCAGAAGGACGACTACGCCAAGCGGCTGCGGCGCATCGAGGGCCAGGTGCGTGGCATCGCGCGAATGATCGAGGACGACAAGTACTGCATCGATGTCCTCACCCAGATCAGCGCCGTCAACAGCGCGTTGCGTTCGGTCGCCCTCAATCTGCTCGACGAACACCTGAGTCACTGCGTGACCCGGGCGGTGGCCGAGGAGGGGCCGGAGGCGCCGGAAAAGGCCCGAGACAAGATCGCCGAGGCCTCGGCTGCCATCGCGCGCCTCGTTCGTTCCTAAACGCCCAGGCGTGTTGAAACGCACAGGTGGTCAAACCCGAAGTCGCAATGCGTACGGTTAGGGTCAGCGTGATCGAGCCGGGCACAACAGCGCTGTCCGGCCGATACCGCACCCTAAGACGCCTAAGCCATGATAGAAGCCGGACCCGACGCCGCCCCCGCACGAACGTGGACGCCACGGATCGCCGTACAACTGTCGGTGCTGGCCGCCGCGGCGTTCATCTATGTCACCGCAGAACTGCTGCCGGTGGGCGCGATGCCGGCGATCGCGAGGGATCTCGGCGTCAGCTCCGGAGTGGTCGGCACCTTGATTTCCTTGTATGCGCTGGTGGCGTTCCTGACGACCGTCCCGCTGGTGCGCTGGACTGCCCACTGGCCGCGGCGCCGGGCGCTCGTGCTCAGCCTGGCCTGCTTGACCGTTTCGCAGCTGCTCTCCGCGCTGGCGCCCACCTTCGCGGTGCTGGCCGGGGCGCGCGTGCTGGGTGCGATCACCCACGGCCTGCTGTTGTCGGTCATCGCGCCGATCGCGACCCGGCTGGTGCCGCCAAGCCATTCCGGGCGCGCCACCACATCGACCTTCGTCGGGACCAGCCTGGTGCCGGTGGTCGGTATCCCCCTCACGGCTGCCATCAGCCAGATGTGGGATTGGCGGGTGGCGGTGGTGTGCATCACCGTTGCCGCCGCCATCATCACCGTCGCCGCACTGTTGATGCTGCCCCAGATGGTGCTTACCGCGGGTCAGCTGGCGCATGTGGGCCCGCGCTCGCGACACCACCGCAACGGGCGGTTGATCACGGTCAGCCTGCTCACCATGATCGCGGTCAGCGGCCACTTCGTCTCCTACACGTTCATCGTGGTGATCATCCGCGACGTCGTCGGGGTGCGCGGGCCGAACCAGGCCTGGTTGCTGGCCGCCTACGGGATCGCAGGCCTGGTGGCGGTACCCCTGGTGGCGCGGCCGCTGGACCACCGGCCCAAGGCGGCCCTGCTGTTGTGCATGACCGGGCTGACGATCCCGTTCCTCGTGCTGGCTCCGCTGGCCTTCAGCGGTCGGTCCGGCCTGCTCACGGTGGTGATCGGGACCGGCGCGATCGTGCTGTGGGGTGCGATGGCCATCGCGGTCTCGGCGATGATGCAGTCGGCGGCGATGCGCAACGGCGCCAAGGACCCCGACGGGGCATCCGGGCTGTACGTCACCGCGTTTCAGGTGGGCATGATGGCCGGCTCACTGGCCGGGGCCGGGGGGCTGTTGTACGAGCGCAACGTGGCGGTGGTGCTGACCGCGTCTGCGGCTCTGATGGGTATCGCGTTGATCGGCATAGCCGCCAACCGGCAGTTGTTCGACCACGCCGTGCCAACTTCACATCACTCTTAAACGCCGCAGTTCAGCGGCGTTTATCGAGTCAATCACCGGCTTTCTGGCGGCCGCGCAAGAGGTGATTGGCCTTGCTGCTGTGCGACACTGGGCCAAACCTGACGGGAGGGATGTGTATGTCGCGCTGGACGAGGGGAGGCCTCCTCGCCGCTCTGAGCGTGCTGGTGTTGGTGCTCAATCCGGGCACGGCACTGGCAGACCCGGAACCCGATCCGCCCGGCCCGGGGCCGGTCGCCGCACCCGCTGACGGGGGCGCGCCACCAGCCATGCCGTGGTTGGCGCCAGCGCCGGCGGTACCTGCCGAAGGGGTTGCGCCGCCGCCCGGCGAGCCGGCGCCACAGCCGGCGGCCGCTGTGCCGGCTGGGGGTCCGGTCGCCGGACAAGATCCGACGCCGTTCACCGGTACGGCCCCCTTCCGGCCGCCTACCTTCAACCCGGTGAACGGGTCGATGGTCGGTGTCGGCAAGCCGATCATCATCAACTTCGCGGTGCCGATCGCCGACCGGGCGATGGCCGAAAGCGCCATCCACGTCTCGTCAGAACCGCCAGTGCCGGGCAAGTTCTACTGGCTGACGCCGACTCAGGTGCGCTGGCGCCCGCTTGCGTTCTGGCCGGCGCACACCAATGTGACCGTCGATGCGGCCGGAACCGTGTCGAGCTTCCGGACCGGTGACTCGCTGATTGCGACGGCCGACGACGCGACGCACCAGATGACGATCACCCGCAATGGCACGGTGGTGCAGACCTTCCCGATGTCGATGGGTATGGCCGCCGGCGGGCACCAGACTGCCAACGGCACGTATTACGTGCTGGAGAAGATGGCCTCGGTGGTGATGGACTCATCGACGTACGGGGTCCCGGTCAACTCGGCCAATGGCTACAAGGTGACGGTCGCCGACGCGGTCCGCTTCGACAACAGCGGCAACTTCGTGCACAGCGCGCCGTGGTCGGTGGGCGATCAGGGAAAGCGCGATGTCAGCCACGGCTGCATCAACCTGAGCCCCAGCAACGCGAAATGGTTCTTCGACAACTTCGGTAGCGGTGATCCCATCGTGGTGAAGAACTCCGTCGGTACGCCCAAGAACGACGGCTCCAACGACTGGCAGATTTAGTTCCGCCGAGCAGACGCAGAAGCCCCCATTTCGTGCCGGAAATGGGGGCTTTTGCGTCTGCTCGCCGTAGTGGGTGCCCGCCGTGCCAAACTATTTCGAGAACGCGACTGGAGGGATGCATATGTCGGGCTGGACCTGGAGAAGTATCTTCCGCGCACTGAAGACAGTGGGACTGGCTTCGGTACTCGCCTTTGCGCTGGTGCTGAGTGCGAGTCCCGCGCTGGCAGATCCAGATCCCGAACCCGGTGATCCAGGGGTTGGTGCGCCACCCGTAGTCGCCGGGCCGCCGGCACCCTTCACCGGCACGGCGCCATTCGGGCCGCCGAAGATCAACCCCGCCAATGGCGCGACGGTCGGTGTGGCCCAGCCGATCATCATCGATTTCCCGGCGCGGGTTGACGACGCGGGCGCCACAGAAAGCGCCATCCACATTTCGTCGACCCCGCCGGTCGAGGGCAAGTTCTACTGGCAGACCCCGACCCAGCTGCGCTGGCGTCCGTTGAGCTTCTGGCCCGCCCACACCGCCGTTACCGTCGACGCGGGCGGCACCGTGTCGAGCTTCCAGACCGGCGATACGCTGCTGGCCACCGCCGACGACGCCACGCACCAGATGACCATCACCCGCAACGGAGCGGTGGTGCAGACCTTCCCGATGTCGATGGGAATGGCAGCCGGCGGCCACCAAACCGCAAACGGCACCTACTACGTGCAGGAGAAGATGGCGTCGGTGGTGATGGATTCATCGACGTACGGGGTGCCGTCCACCTCCGCGAATGGCTACCGGGTGACGGTGACGGACGCCGTCCGGTTCGACAACAGCGGCAACTTCGTGCACAGCGCACCGTGGTCGGTCGACGACCAGGGCAGGCGCGACGTCAGCCACGGCTGCATCAACCTCAGTCCCGCCAACGCCAAGTGGTTCTTCACCAACTTCGGCGCAGGTGATCCCATCATCGTGAAGAACTCCGTCGGCACCTACACCAGGAACGACGGCTCGAACGATTGGATGACTTAACCCGCCGAGCAGACGCAAAAGACCCTGCTTGAGGCCGAAATAGGGTGCTTTTGCGTCTGCTCGCCGAAGAAAGGTGCTCGCCGAAGAAAGGTGCCCTAGTTCCAGATGTGGACGCGGCGCTGGGGATCCAGGAACAGCGCGTCGTCCTCGCCTACGTCGAACGCCTCGTAGAACGCGTCGACGTTGCGGATCACGCCATTGCACCGGAACTCCGGCGGCGAGTGCGGATCGGTTGCCAACCGCACGACGGCCTCGGCGTCACGCGATTTGGCCCGCCACACCTGTGCCCAGCCGAAGAACACCCGCTGCATGCCGGTGAGCCCGTCGATGACCGGAGCAGGCTCGCCGTTCAGCGACAGCTGGTAGGCCAGCAGCGCAATCGACAGCCCACCCAGGTCACCGATGTTCTCCCCGACGGTGAACGCACCGTTGACGTGATGGTCGCCGTTCAGCGCCCGCGGCGTGTACACGTCGTACTGCTCGATCAGCGCCTTCGTGCGCGCCCCGAACTCCGTCCGGTCGTCGTCGGTCCACCAGTCGACCAGGTTGCCGTCGCCGTCGTATTTGGCGCCCTGGTCGTCGAATCCGTGCCCGATCTCGTGTCCGATCACCGCGCCGATCCCGCCGTAGTTGGCGGCGTCGTCGGCCTCGGCGTCGAAGAACGGTGGTTGCAAAATGGCTGCGGGGAAGACGATTTCGTTCATGCCCGGGTTGTAGTAGGCGTTGACGGTCTGCGGCGTCATGAACCACTCGTCCCGGTCGACGGGGCCGCCCAGCTTGACGAACTCGCGGTCGCTGTTGACGGCGCACCCGCGCCGGTAGTTGCCGTATAGGTCGTCGCGGCTAATCACCAGCTTGGAGTAGTCCCGCCACTTCTTCGGATAGCCCACCTTGGCGGTGAACTTGTCCAGCTTGGTCAGCGCCCGCTCACGTGTCTCCGGCGTCATCCAGTCCAGGTCGCTGATGCTGATGCGGTACGCCTCTTGCAAGTTGTTCACCAGGGCGTCGATGCGGGCCTTAGCGTCCGGCGGGAAATGGCGCTGCACGTAGAGCTTTCCGACGGCATCGCCGAGCATGCCCTGCACCAGCGAAACCGCCCGCTTCCAGCGGTCGCGGATCTGCTCGGCACCGGTCAGCAGGCGGCCATAGAAGTCGAAGTTGGCGGTGACGAGTTCGTCGGTCAACAAACTGGCGCGCGAGCTGATCAATTGCCAACGCGCCCAGCACTTCCAGTCCTCGAGGTCTTCGCTGGCCCACAGGGCGGCGAACGCGGTGAGGTAATCAGGTTGGCGCACAACGAGTTCCGTCACGACGTCCGGTGTGCTGCCCAGCGCGGTCACCCAGCCGGCCCAGTCGAAACCCACCGCTTCGCTCTGCAGCTCGGCAAAGGTACGCAGGTTGTAGCCGAGCTCGGCGTCGCGGCGCTTGACCACGTCCCAGTGGGCAGCGGCCAGTTTGGTCTCCAGCGCCACGATGCGGGCCGCGGTATCGGCGTGGTCCTCGGGGCCTTCAGGGCCTTCAGGGCCTGAGCCCGGATACACCAGGCTGAACATCCGCGCGATGTGACCCGGGTAGGCCGCCAGCACCTCAGCGTGCTGCGGGTCGCGGAAGTAGGACTCGTCGGGAAGTCCGATGCCGGACTGCGCGAAGTGCAGCAGGTACCGCGTCGAGTCTTTGGAATCGGTATCCACATACACACCGACACCGCCACCCATACCGGTGCGTTCCAACGTGCCGAGAACAACGGCCAGCGTGTCGCGGTCGGCGGCGTCGTCGATCGTGGCCAACTCCTCAAGCAGGGGTTGCACGCCCCGGCGTTCGACGGTTTCCTCGTCGAGGAAGCTGGCGTAGAGATCGCCGATGCGCTGCGCATCACCTTCCGAGGGCTCCGGCCCCCGGGTGGACTCGCTGGCTTCGATGATCAGGTCGCGCACCTGCTCCTCGGCACGGTCGTGCAAGGCGCGAAACGCGCCGTCGCTTCCCCGGTCGGGCGGCATTTCGTATTCGGCCAGCCAGCGGCCGTTGACATGGCCGAATAGGTCGTCCTGAGGTCGGGCACCGGGATCCACGTAGCTCAGGTCGATGCCCGAGCGAATGGCGTCTACAGTCACCCCGCCATCCTTCCACCTCTTTTTAGATGCAACGATCTTGGCCATGCCTGACGGCGAAGAGACCGAGAAGCCCGGCGACGAGGATTCCGTCGAGGACGACGACCCAGACGTCGAGGACGACGAGTACGAAGAGCCGACCTTATCTGGTTACGGCATCGGGTCGATCTTTCTCGCCGTGCTGTCGGTCGCCGCAGTCGTGCTCGGCGTGCTCATCTGGCGCGAACACCGCGCGGACACCCATGAGCGCAGTTATCTGAACCGCGTCATGCAGACCGCCGGCGACTGGACGGGTGTGCTGATCAACATGAACACCGGCAACCTCGACCCCAGCCTGCAGAAGCTGCACGACGGGACGGTCGGCGAGCTCAACACCGACTTCGACGCCGTCGTACAGCCCTACCGCCAGGTGGTGCAGAAGTTACAGTCGCACAGCATCGGCCGGATCGAATCGGTGGCGATCGAGACGGTGCACCATGACCTCGATACCCAGCCCGGTAGGGCGCGGCCGGTGATCACCACCAAGCTGCCGGCGTTCGCCACCCGAACCGACTCGGTGATGGTGGTCGCGACGTCGGTCAGCGAGAACGTCGGCGTCAAGCCGTTGACGGTGCATTGGAGCTTGCGGCTCGACGTCTCCAATGTCGACGGCAAGCTGATGATTTCGCGGTTGGAGTCGATCCGATGAGAAACCGATGGCGGCTGCTGGCGTTCGACATTCTGGCGCCGCTGGGCGTGATCGTCGCGTTGCTGGCGATCGGCGTGGTGCTGGCCTGGCCGCGGTGGTGGGTCTCGGTGTGCTCGGTGTTGTTGCTGCTGGTCGTCCAGGGCATGGCTGTCAACTTCTGGCTGCTGCGCCGCGACTCGGTCAGCGTGGGTACCGACGACGACACCCCGCGGCTGCGATTGGGCGTCGTCTTCTTGTGTACCGCGGCGCTGTGCGCGGCGGTGACGACCGGTTACGCGCACTGGACGACGTCGGACCGCCAGTTCAAGGAGGATTCGCGAACGGTCGTCCAGATTGCCACCGGGATGGCTGAGGCGGAGGCGTCGTTCACCCCGAGCGCCCCGGATGCCTCCGCGGACCGCGCGGCGGCGATGATGCTGCCGGAGCGGGCGCGCCCGTTCAAAGAGCAGTACAAAAAGTTCGCGGTCGATCTGACCAGGCAAAGCGTGACAGCTCAGGCCACCACGCTGGCGGCCGGAGTTGAGGCGATCGGCCCGACAGCGGCCAGTGTGGCAGTCATCCTGCGGGTAACGCAGAACGTGCCCGGTCAGCCGTCCAGTCGGCTGGCGCGCCCAGTACGCGTGACAATGACCAAGCGAGGCAGCGACTGGCTGGTATTCGACGTGACGCCGATCAGCCCGGACTAGTTCGTCTCGGCCGTCGGGCCGGACTTCACCTTCACGAACCGGTCGGACAGCCGGCGCATCCGCACCATCAGCGAGGCCGACGGGCTGATGCTGCCGTCGAGGTAGGCGGCCAGATCCTCAGGCTGCACCCCGAGGCGGGAAGCGAATTCCGGTTCTGCCAGCCCGGAGCGATCCATCAGTAGGCGCACGTGGCGGGCCACCTCGGCGCGTTCGTTGGCGTCCAGGTGCATACGCGCGCGTTCGAGCACCTCCGCCAATGCCTTGGAGATGCCATACGGCCTGGTGCCGTCGAGGATTTCCTCGACCTGGCGGGCCGTCCGGCCGTAGGGGTCACGTTTCAGTGCGGCGGCGATTCGCTTCCAGGTGCCGATATCGCCGCCCTGCATCGCCGAGCGGATGGCGACGGTGGGCCAGAACTCGACCGGCTGGTCCAGGTCGGCGTCACGAGGGGTCTGGTTCGTGGTGGGCCGCGGAGGGCGCCCTGTTGAAGGCCCGGGGCGTCGGTCGGCTGCCAACGTCACCTCGCCTCCTCCAGCATCGCGACGGCCACCGATAGGCAGCGTTGCCGGACCTCTTCCCAGTCCGCCACGGCGTCTGGTTCGGACAACTCATCGTCATCGAGGTCGGACGGACGGGGATCCGCGAGCCGACGAGCCAGCTGGCTGGCCATCCATTGCCGCCTCGAGAACGAGCCGGGTGGTTGACAACAGTAATACCTGTCCATCCCGGCAAGCACCACGGCGGCGGTCTCGGGTTCCATCGTTTCCACCATGTTGGCAAATTCGGCGTAGTCGCGGCGACTGTTACGGCACATGATCAGGTAGCCCTTGAGACGCAGCGCCTCGGCGCCGGTCGGAACCAGCAGCCGATCGCCGGTGGGCAGCTGGACGTGAGTGGTCTCCACCGGGCTGCGCCGTTCGTACCTGGGCCGTTGCGTGGCCCCACGCTCCGTGCTGTCGGTCTCGAGAGCGTCGATGGCGACCGAGAGCCGGCCACGCCACAGGGTGACCGGATGTACCGGTCGCGCGCCCCAGGGAATCGCCCAGGTGATGCCGTTGCGGGAGGCCAGGCCGCCGACGAGCTTCCTGGCCGTCGATTGGCCGCTAACCCTCGCATCGACCGCACCTACCCCCACCGCTACGGCGTCCCCGGTGTCCCGGTCGAGGTCCGACGGGTCTGGCCCCGGCGGCGGGCCTTGTTGCAGCCCCTCGACGGACTCCTTGCCGTTTCGTTTGCAACCGGTGAACGCGAGGGGATCGGCAACGCAGATGGCATCGGGCGCCAGCATCTTGAGCTTGGCCGCCGATTTGAGCACCATGCGCAGGTCCGCGTGGGGCGCTACCAGTGCCGAGATGTCGTCCGGGATCACGATGACGTCGGCGAGATCGACGTCGGGCAGCGGCCGGTCGAAGTCAACCGACGGCAAAACGCGCAACATCCAGCGGGGCATCCACCAGTTCCACTGGGCGAACATCGCCATCAGCGCGGGGACCAGCACCAGCCGCACCACGGTGGCGTCTACCGCGATCGCCACGGCGCACGCGACGCCGATCTCGGCGACCAGCGGCATGCCGGCGAATGCGAAGCCGATGAACACCGCGATCATGATCAGGGCGGCGCTGGTGATGGTGCGGGCGCTGGTGCTCACCCCGTATGCGACCGCGTCACGCGTGTTTCCGGACAGCAGGAAGCGCTCCCGGATCCGGGCCAGCAGGAAGATCTCGTAGTCCATCGACAACCCGAAGGTCATCGCCAGCACCAGCGGCGGCACGGTGCTGTCGATCGTGTTCATCCGGGTGAAGCCCAGGTCCTCGAGCCAGCCCCACTGGAACACCATCACCAGGCTGCCGTAGGCGGCGGCCACAGACAGCAACGTCATCAGCACGCCCTTGAGCGCCAAGAACACCGAGTGGATGGAGAGCAGCAGCATCACGAACGCGATCAGTGCGACGAAGAGCAGCACCAGGGGCTCGGTCTTTGACACCCGGTCGTCGAAATCTTTGATCAGTGCGGTCTGGCCGCCGACGTTCACGTGCGCCGCATTGGTACCGGGAACCTCGGGCAGCTCTGATCGCATCCAGTTGACGGTTTGTCGGGCACCGAGGTCCTCGGGATCGACCGACAGCACCGCGCTGAGCAAGGCGGTGCCGCTGTCGTCGGCGAAGACCGGCGGTGCCACCGAGATCACGTTGGGCGCCTGCGTCATCCGCTCCCGGACGGCGCCGATCGTCGCGCGGTGTTCGGGCGAGGACGCACCCCCGTCGGGGAAGCTGACCAGCACCTGAACCGGGCCCAACGCGCCAGGTCCGAGCGCTTGGGACGCCGCGGCCACCCCGGAACGAATCTCGTGCGAAGAGTCGAACTGACGCAGCAGGCTGTTGCCCAGCACCATCGACGACGCCGGTGCCGCGATCACCAACAGGACCAGCGACGCCGCCAGCGCCGATATCCATGGCCGGCGCATCACCCATCCCACCCAACGGGTCCAGAATCGGGACTGGCTGCTCTCCGGCCGGCGTGACCAGTGCAGGAGCGCCGCCCGCTTGGCCGCTGCCCGCCCGAACGTCGCCAGCACCGCCGGTGTCAAGGTGGCCGAGGTCAACATCGCGACCGCGACGGCCAGAATCGCTCCGGTTGCCATCGACTTCAGCGCAGGGGTGTTGATCAGGTAAATCGCGGTGAGCGAGGCAACGACGGTCATGCCGGACAACACCACCGCAAGCCCGGACGTCGCCATTGCGGCGTCGACAGCTTCATTCGGCCGACGTCCTACCCGCAGCTCCTCGCGGAAGCGCATCAGGATGAACAGCGAATAGTCCACGGCGAGCGCGATGCCGAACATGGACACCGTCGACGTCACGAACACCGACATGGTGGTGTACATCGACAACAGGTAGACCAGGCCCATGGTGACCACGACGGTGCAGACACCGAGGGCCAGCGGGATTGCCGCGGCAGCCAGCGAGCCGAAGACCGCAAGCAGGACGATCAGAATGATCGGCAGGTTCCAGCGTTCCGCTTCAGCGATGTCGTGCTTGGTGTTGGCCGCCGCAGCTGCGCTGAGCGCGCCCTGCCCGATGACATAGAGCCTTACGTGGCCGTTGGGTGTCTGTCCGGACTGGTCGCCGTTGATGCCCACCCGGGTGCGCAGCTTCTTGGCAACGTCGCTGGTGTTGCGGGAGTCCAGTCGCAGTGACACCACATACGGCCGGTCGGGCTGCGGCGGCCGTTGAGTGGGGTTGGGCACCTCGGTTACGCCGGGAAACTCCCCGGCAATCTGTCTCAGCAACGCGACCGCGTCGTTGATGTCCTGGTAGCTGGCATCGGCCCGGGGGGCCGCGACCAGCGCCAGCGAGGACGCACCCTGCTCGTGGTAACGATCTTGAAGTTGATCGTGGACCATCAGCGACTGCGACCCGGCCACCTCGAAACCACCGCCGGTGAGATGCCCGGACTGAGTCAGCGCCAGATAAACCGACGGCACCAATGCAAGTAACCAGCCTGCGAATACCAACCAGCGGAATCTGCGCAGGCTGCGGCTTAGGCGCATCATGAACTGCTGGATTTCGGTCTCCCCGTAATTCTCGCTTATCGCGTGCAGGCGAGCCTACCGCAGCGTCCTGTGGAATAAACCGGGTTCTCGCTATCTGAGCTGCGACGACGCGGAATCTGTGAAGAAGTTGCGCAACTGTTGTGAAATCGATAGCGGCCCGGAATTGTCGGTCATCGCTAAAAGTGCGCGGAATTGATGGCCGCCGCCGCAAGCGACCCATTTGTCCATTGAGTCCTGGGCAGCGGGTTGCCCGGCTCGCGACAACTCCGAGACGCCCAGGGTTCGGTCCCCCGGTCGCTAGTGTGCGCTGAATCGGTGTCGTCGTCCTGTGTGTAGTGAGGGCTTTGGCCGTGTATTCAGGGCGGCCAAATCGCCTTGATCTCGACCTGTGTTCACACCCAACGCCGTGGGCTCACACCCAACGCCGTGGGCTCACATTCGACGCTGCAGAGGGCTTCGGTGTTGCGGCTCACAACCGCGAACTCGCGGCTTCACAGCCCGGGATGGCAGGATGTCGGAGGCCGCGCGGGCGTCGGGGGACTCAAGCCGTAACCGCTTGTCAGGCGCTGATTCGGCGGCCATTCGCAGACCGTTAGGAGTTATCCATGAAGGCAGCGACGGCTACCAGGCGACGCAAGCTGTACGCAGGACTAATCGCCACCGTGGTGCCCGGTATAGCCGCCGCGGGGGCGGTTCTTTCTGGGCCGGCGGCCACCGGAGCGGCCGACCCGTGCGCGGCCAGTGAAGTTGCCAAGACCGTGGGTTCTGTCGCCAAGTCGCTGGGTGACTACCTGGATGCGCATCCGGACACCAACACTGCGATGACCACGGTGCTGCAGCAGCAGGCGGGTCCGCAATCGTTCAACACGCTGAAGTCGTATTTCGCGGCCAACCCGAAGGCCGCCGGTGACCTGCAGACGATCGCACAACCGCTGACTGGACTGTCGACCCAGTGCAAGCTGCCGATCAGCCTTCCGCAGGTCATGGGTCTGGTGCAGCAGGCGCAGGGCGGGGGCGGCCTTCCGAACCTGACGGGCGGAGCGCCGGGCGCTTCACCGGCCGGTGCGCCGGGTGTGCAGGGTCCGCCGGCCGGCCCGTCGCAGCCGAAAAGAGTGGGCTAGCCCCGCTGTGCCGAGTCTGCGGTCAGGGCTTGCGAATTCGCGCAACCATGACCCTGGGTTCAGGCTGGGCGCCGTGAGCGCAGGTTCGACGGACTGAGGATTAGCCGCCGCTATCCGGCCCATCGGGCGGCGGCACCGGGCCCTGCAAGGCGGCCTCGGTCGGGTCGGCGAACGGTTCACCCTGGTGCTGCACGACGGGCAGCGGACCGGTGATCGGATCGTCATCGGGGTCGCCGACGTTCTCGGTGCGGAACATGAAGAAGAACAACACCCACCCAACGGCGGCGATCAGCAACCAACTGATCAGCCGGTAGATCAGCATCGCCGAGATGGCGCTCGGCAACGACATGCCACTCGACACCAGGCCGGGCACCAGCACCGCTTCCACGACCAACAGCCCGCCCGGCATCAGCGGTATCGTGCCGACCGCGCGGGCGGCCGCATAGGCAACCGTCAACCCCGCGACCGACGCGTGGTCGCCGGCGGCGTAGGCGGCGAAGGCCAGGCAGGCTACGTCGGCGACCCAGTTGAACAGTGACCAGCTGAACGCCACCGCCAAGTCGCGCCGGCCCAGGCTGACCGATTCCAGCTGCATGAGCGTCTCGCGCCACTTCGCCAAGCCGGTGTCGGCCGGCTTGCCGCGAATTGAGTTGGCCCAGGCCAAGACCCGGCTGCCGATACCCTCGATCAGCTCCGGCCGCGACGCCACCGCCTGGGCCAGCAACAGCAGTGCGACGAAACCGCCCAGCGTGAACAGCAACGAGAAGGGGTTGTTTTTCGCGCCCAGGAAGAAGGCGCCGCCCAGCCCGAGCAGTGCCAGTCCCACCGCCTGCAGCACGCCGGACATCACCAGCTGCCAGGACGCCACCACGGTCGACGCGCCCCAGATGCGTTGCTGGCGGAACAGAAACGTCGCCGACAGCACCGGCCCGCCCGGCAGCGTGGTGCTTAGCGAGTTGGCGGCATAGAAGGCGGCTTCCGACCGCCATTGCTTGACGTGCACCCCCGCGGACCTGAGCAGGGTGCGCTGGATCTGCGCAAAGCTGTGCATCGACGCGGCCGCGGCGAGCACCGCGGCGATCAGCCACAACCAGTTCGCTTCGTACAAGCTCATCCAGGCTTTGGCCAACTGGTCCCACCCCAGGGCCACCTCGACGGCGAGCACGATCGCGACGATGCCGAGCACTACCCACCGCACCCACCAGTACTTGCTGCGCGGTGCGTCTTCGCGCTGGGGCCGCAGGCTGCGGGCCGGGGCGTCGTGCGACACGTCAATTAGGGTAACCGCGCAGGTGGCGGCGTGATCGGTGCGCACTTCCGACCGTGTCGGGGTCGTGACCGGATCGTGCCAGCCTTAACGCCGAAAAGCGCTCGACACGGCCAAGCGCGGCCTCAGCAAAAGATACGCTTGCCCGATGTCGGCACATCTCGACGACGAATCAGTCCACTCTCTCGTCCGCAAGACCGCAGCCTGGGCCTGGCGTCTGCTGGTCATCGTGGCCGCGGTGGTCGTCCTGTTGCAGGTTGTGGGAAAGCTGGAAGTCATCGTCGTGCCGGTGTTGCTGGCGTTGATGATCAGCGCGTTGCTGGTGCCGGCGGTCGACTGGATGGACCGCAAAGGGCTGCCGCGCGGCCTCGCGGTGGCGCTGGTTTTGCTGGCCGGATTTGCGATTCTGGGCGGCATTCTGACGTTCGTCGTCACGCAGTTCATCGTCGGTCTGCCGGATCTGACCGAGCAGATCAGCCGCAGCATCGACTCGACCCGCAAATGGCTGATCGAAGGCCCGCTTCACTTGAAGGGCGAGCAGATCGACAATGCGGGCAACGCCGCGATCCAGGCGCTGCACAACAACCAGGCCAAGCTGACCAGCGGCGCACTGTCCACTGCGGCCACCATCACCGAGCTCGTCACCGCCGCCTTTTTGGTGCTGTTCACGCTGATCTTCTTCCTGTACGGCGGGCGCAACATCTGGCAGTACGTCGTCAAGGTCATCCCGGCCGACGTCCGCGAGCGGGTGCTCGAGGCGGGCCGGGCCGGGTACGGGGCATTGACGGGATATGTGCGGGCGACGTTCTTTGTCGCGCTGACCGATGCGGCCGGCGTCGGCGCCGGGTTGGCGATCATGGGTGTGCCGCTTGCGCTGCCGTTGGCTTCGTTGGTTTTTCTCGGCGCCTTCATCCCGCTGATCGGAGCCTTGGTCTCCGGCTTGCTGGCCGTGGTGGTCGCGCTGCTGGCCAAGGGGGTCGTCTACGCGTTGCTGACCCTGGGTTTGCTCATCCTGGTAAACCAACTCGAGGCGCATGTGCTGCAACCGCTGGTGATGGGACGCGCAGTCGCAATCCACCCGTTGGCGGTGGTCCTGGCCATTTCCACCGGCGGTGTCCTGGCGGGCATCGTCGGTGCCTTGCTTGCTGTCCCGACGGTCGCGTTCCTCAACAACGCGATGCAGGTGTTGATGGCCAAGGATCCCGAAGCCGCGGCGGATAAGACGGAGGACGAAGAAGAGGTCGGGGCGATCATGCAGGCCAAACCGGACAGCCCCGAAGATGACGCCGACGACGGCGCGGAAGAGTCAGAGTGACGTTCGCCGAGGACCTAAAGCCGTCCCTCGCGGCGCAGCAGATCCTGCGCTGACAGGCCCCCGCCGACCCGGCGACGTGGCCGCGCCTTGTCGTCCTCGCCGCGGGCATTCAGCTTCTCCGTGGCCGCTTCGGAGTCGTTACCCTCGGACCGCATGACCGGTAGAGCGGCGGTGGGCTCGGCCGGATCGCCGTTGTTGTCGCCGGAATGACTCGACGGCACGTGTAGACGCTCAGTTTGATCCGTGGACGGCGTCGGTGCGGGCGGCCGTGGCGGGCCCGGCTGCGTGGTGCTGCCGGGAGACATCGTCGGCATCCGTGCCGTCGCCGTGCCGGACGGCACCTCCTTGGCAGTGGACGCCGGTAACTCCTGAGCCGGCCTGGTCTCCGGCTGGGTGCCCGAGCCGGAGCGCGTCAGCCGTCGCGGCTCCGGCGCACCGGGATGGGTCGGGTCGTGCTGCGTGGGCTGCGCGCGGGCGGCCACGGTGGACGCCGTGACCGGAGGGCGCACGACGCGCCCGTCGAGGGTAGGCCTCTTCTGCTCGTCGGGCAGGTCGATTTCGCCCAGCCCGATGCGGTTCTGCAGACGCCTGGCCCAGCGCGGAGCCCACCAGGAGTCGTCGCCAAGCAACTTCATCACCGAGGGCACCAGGAACATCCGGACCACGGTGGCATCCAGCAGCAGCGCCGCCATCAGGCCGAAGGCCAGGTACTTCATCAGCACCAGTTCAGAGAACACGAACGACCCGGCGACCACGGCAAGAACCAGGGCGGCAGCCGTGATGAGGCGACCGGTGGTCGCGGTACCGATCCGGATGGCCTCGGCGGTGGACATGCCGCGCTCGCGGGCCTCGACCATTCGGGACACCAGGAACACCTCGTAGTCGGTGGCCAGGCCGAAGCCTACGCACACGATCAGTGCGATGAGCACGACCATCAGCGGCGTCGGAGTGAAATTCAGCCACGACGAGAAGTGCCCGTCGACGAAGATCCAGGTCAGGATGCCCATCGTGGAGCCCAGCGTGAGAGCGCTCATAAGCACCGCCTTGATCGGCAACACCACCGAGCCGAACGCCAGGAACATCAGCAGCAGAGTCGCGCTGAGCAGAAGCACCGCCATCAACGGGGCCTTGTCAGCCAGGCTGTGGATCGAATCTTGTTCGAGGGCGGGTGTACCGCCGACGAAGACGGACACACCTTTGGGTGGCGTGATCGCCCGCAGTTCGGTGATCTTCTTTTCCGCGTCATTGGGGTTGACCAGGCCGTTCTGAATCACCCGGACCGATTTGTCTTTGGGTTGAATCGTCCCGTTTTGTCCCGCGACACACGGGTTGCCGGCAATCGCCGGGCAAGGCCGCTCGTCCCACTGTTGATTCGTGAACCCACTGATGCCTGCGAGCTTGCTGCGGATGTCGGCGACTTGAGAGTCAGTGACCGCGCTGTGGTTGTCGTTCTGGATCACCACGGTCAACTGAGCGGTGCGGTATTGCGGAAAAAGTTTGTCGAAGTGCTCCTGTGACTGGCGCACCGCATTGTCCGGCGGCAGGTACTTCTCGCTCATCCCGCCGAACGAGAGGTTGCCCAGCGGGATGACCAGCAGGATCATGCCGACGGCGATCGGTATGGCGAATGCCAGCGGCCGTCTCATCACCCAGTTGACCAGCTTGCCCCAGAACCCGGCCTCGACCTCTTCGCGCGTCTTGGTCTTCTGCAGCCGCTCGGCGAGCCAGTTGAGGTAGGCGCGGGACACCTTCCAGTTGCGCAGGAAGGGCACCCGGAAAGCGGTGCGTACGCCGAGCGCGTCGACGTGGCGACCCAGGATCGCTAGACACGCGGGCAGGAACGTAATCGACAGCACGGCCGCCAGCCCGACCGCGGCAAAGATCGCGTAGGTCAGCGAATGCACGAACCCCTGCGGCAGCACAAGCAGGCAGGCGCTGGAGGCGATGATCAGCACCGCCGAGAACAGTATGGTGCGACCGGCCGTCATTACGGTGCGTCGGACGGCGGACTCAGTGTCGTAGCCTTCGGCGATCTCTTCCCGGAACCGGCTCACAATGAAAAGCCCGTAGTCGATCGCGATACCGAGACCGATCAACGAGACGACGGGCTGGGCGAAGAACGACACGGGCCCGAAGATGGTGACGAACCGCAGGATGCCCGTGGCACCCGCGATACTCAATCCGCCCACGATGACCGGCAAGCCGGCGGCGACCGCGCCGCCGAACACCAGGAACAGCACCACCGCTACCAGCGGTAGCGCCAGAACCTCCATCCGGCGTTGGTCGGCGGCGATGGTGCCGGTCAGTGCGTTGGCTATCGGTTCGAGACCGGCGAGTTGAACCGTGCCGCCGTCGAGCTTCTGTAAGGCCGGCTCGATAGCCTTGTAATTATTGAGGATGGTGTCGTCGTCATTGCCCTTCAGCGGGATGCTGACGAAGGTGTGCTTCTTGTCCTCTGTCGCCATTCCCTTAATGAGCGGCGGCGCGTCGGCGGGGTTGGACAAAGCCAACCAGCCGGCCCAGCCGAGGACCTGGTCGGGGTGGTCGTTCTTGAACTTGTTCAGCTCGTCGACGACCTTCTGGTGCCATTGCGGGTCATCGACGGTCTTGCCGTCCGGAGCGGTGAAGGTGGCGACGATGTGGCTGGTGCGGTCGCGGCCATACGTCTGGTCCCCCAGCACCGAGGCTTTAACGGACTGACTACCCTCGTCGTAGAAGCCGCTCTGCGTGACGTGCTTACCCAGGCTCATCCCGAAGATGCCGCCGCCGAGGCACAGAACGACCATGACCCCGATTACTATGAACCGGTAGCGGTACACAGTTCGACCCCACCAGGCGAACACGTGAACTCCTTACTGGATCCTTAGCGACCCGCGCCTTGCCGTCAGGCTTTTTCGGTTTTCCACCACACGTTGTTTTTCATGCTTCTCACACACGCGAGGTCAGCAGCGACGACAGCGGCCGGAACGGCTGCAGCCAAGCGCCCTGGTCAGGCAGCGAATCCAGGCCGATTCGCGGCAACGGTTCCCGGAAAACACCTGCGATATCTTCCAGGTCAACGAACTCCAAGGTATCCGACGCTAACGCCCAACTAGCATGTTCGCGAAATCCGAGCACCTGTACGGATACCCCGCCGCGGGCGATTTCTTCCAGCGGCTGACGAAACGCCTGACCGTCGGCGGACGCCACCACCAGCGCCGCAAGACCCTCCTGGTGACGCTGGGCAATGTGTTGCAACATATCGCGGTCGACGTCGCTGTCTTCGTCGATCTTCGGTTTGGCAAAGACCGCGAATCCCACGTTACGTAACGCGTCCACCCAGGGCCGAACGACGTCGGCGCTGCCCGGCGCGATGTTGGTGAAGACGGTGGCCTCGGGTTCGACGACTTCGCCGGGCCGGGCCGCAGCGATCTCGGCGGTACGGGCCAGCAGCCAGCGCCCCAGTGCGTCGAAACGCGGGCGCTCCACGCCGGTCGGACGACGACCCAGAATGGAGCCCAGCCCCATGTCCAAGTTGGGCGCGTCCCACACCAGCAGCACGCGTCCAACCGGTGCGGCATAGCCGGTCAGCGTGGTCTCAGAGGATGTCGACGGTGCGAGCTCCGGTGCTGACTCTTGCGGCGCCGGTGCGGCTGCTTCTTCGGTCACGCTCATGGTCATCTAGTTCTCGGGTTTCTTCCAGATCAACTCGGTGACGGCACTTCCCACATCCTGGGCTTTCGTCTCGTACTTGGTGGTGGGGCGGACGACGGAGATCGGCAGCGCGGGGCCGGACTCGCCACGGTCCACGCGGCGCAGCCGCGGTTCGGCGTCACCGACTTCGGCGATCCACTCGGCGTACCCGGCATGGTCCGTCGCGACGTGCAGGACACCACCGGGGCGCAGCCGTTCGGTGATCAGACCGACCGTCGCCGGTTGCAGCAGCCGGCGCTTGTGGTGGCGCGCCTTCGGCCACGGATCGGGAAAGAACACCCGCACACCGCTGAGCGAAGACGCCGCGATCAGATGCTGCAGCACGTACACCGCCTCGCCGCGGATCAACCGGACGTTGGTCACCTGCTCGCGGTCTAACGCGCTCAGCAATTGCGCCAGCCCCCGCCGGTAGACCTCCACGGCGATCACGTCGATGTCAGGCTCGTCTTGCGCCATGGCCAGCGTCGATGTGCCGCTCCCGCAGCCGATCTCGAGCACTAGCGGCGCCTCGCGGCCGAACCAGGCGCGGGTGTCCAACGGCCCGATGTCTGGATAGTCCGCCCCCAGCGACATGCCCAGCTGCGGCCATAGCCGCTCCCAGGTCTCGCGCTGGGCGCTGGACAGGGCGGAACGACGTGCGCGGAACGCGGTGACCGGTCCGCCGGGTAGGGCTCCCGCGGGTAGGGCATAGCGCCCGGCGACTCCTTGCTCGGAGATCCCCACGCCGGGTTGCGAATGCATTTGTCCATCGTGGCCCATGAACCGGCGATGTAGCCGCACGTGGTCCAGATTGATACCCAACAGTTGCCTACAGCTGGTATCAGATAGACGGTTAACTCGCATCTACACGCCGCAAGTGCCACGATTCGCTTGCGAAAACGAGCCGGGTCGGGTCGGATCGACCCGGCGGGATACGAGGGGACAGGGGGCACCAGATTTTCGTCGATGAGCTGGCGCGATTTGCTGCCGCTGCCGCTGACGTGCGGGTGACGACGATCGCCGAGGTTGCTGCCGCGCCGTTGCGGGTGATGGTCCGCGGACGTGGGGGAGTTGGCTGCAGCACGGTCGCACGTGCCCTGGACCGCGCCGGCAACGTGTCGGGCATCCGCGCGGCCGAATCGCATCCCGGCGTGCCAGACGTCGTGGTTTACGTCACCACCGAGGTGGTCAAGCCCGAGGACGTCGAAGCGATCGGCGCGATCTCCGCCCAACACCCGGTGTTGACGGTGCTGAACAAAGCCGATTTGGCCGGTTTCGGCGGGGACGGGCCGATCGCCGCGGCGCGGGCCCGCTGCGCGCAATTTGCCGAAATCCCCGGGCTGACCGGGATACCCGTGGAGCCGCTGAGCGGCTTGCTCGCCGTGGCCGCGCTCGATGATCTGCACGACGCATGGGTCGCGCTGCGCGGGCTCGCCACGGGTCCTGAGGCGTTATTGAAAGACCTTTTCGACGGCTGCTTCGCCGGGTTTCTGGATGCGGACTCTCCGGTGCCGGCCGAAGACCGGTTGCGACTGTTGGACACCCTCGACCTGTTCGGCACGGCGCTTGGGGTGGCCGCGGTCCGTAACGGCTGCTCAGCCACCCAACTGCGGGTCCTGCTACGCCGAGTTAGCTGTGTCGATGCCGTCGTGGGCAGGGTCAATGCCCTCGGTGCCGAGACGCGTTACCGACGGGTGCTCGACGCCGTCGCGGCATTGGAGGCGCTGGCTGTTGCCGAAAAACGACTCGGCATCAGCGACTTCCTGGCGCACGACGACACAGTGCTGGCACGGATGGCCGACGCCGCTGACCTGGCGGACACTGCGGGGATGGCCGTCGAGCCGGAAGTCGGGGACGTTGGGGGCGGCGCCGATCCTGCCGCGCATTTGTCGCGGGCAGTGCGTTGGCAGCGGCTCGGCGTTGACGGCCCGGTTAGTGAGGTGCACCGGTCCTGCGCCGCGGACATTGTCAGGGGGTCGCTTCGGTTATGGTCGCAGGCCAGCGAGCATGGAGAGTCATGGTGACCGACGCGGCTGACGACCCGGCCAGCCAGGTGGACGCGCTGGTGGCCGCAATCGGCCCCCGGCTGGACGCGCCTGCCATCAACCGCCGCGACGTGGTGCTGGTGACGGGCCCGTGGATGGCAGGGATAAGTAGTGTCGTCGCGGCGCTACGCGAACGGCTGCCGCAGCACAAGTTCGTCGAGTCGACGGATCTGGGTCCCGGCGACGCCCCGATCGCGGTGGTGTTCGTGGTTTCCGCTGCGGCCGAGCTGACCGAATCCGACTGTGCGCTGCTCGACGCCGCCGCCGAGTACACCGATGTGGTGATCGGGGTGGTGTCCAAGATCGATGTCCACCGCACCTGGTGCGACGTGCTGAACGCCGATCGCGACAAGCTTGCCGCGCACGCGCCGCGCTATGCGCGGGTGCCCTGGGTCGGCGTGGCTGCGTTGCCCGAGGTCGGCGAGAAGCGGGTCGACGAGCTGGTCGGCGCGGTCGGGAGACAGCTCGCCGAATCGGACATCGCCCGCCGAAACAGGTTGCGGTCGTGGGAATCCCGGCTTCAGACGGTGACGAAGCGCTTCGATCGGGATGCCGACGGCGCCGGCCGTCGGGCCCGGGTTGACGCACTGCGCGAGCAGCGCAGCTGGGCCCTGCGCGAGCGGCGACAGTCAAAAACCGAACACACGATCATGCTGCGCGGCCAGATCCAGCAGGCCCGCGTGCAGTTGTCCCACTTCGCCCGCAACCGCTGCTCGTCGGTGCGCGGTGAGCTGCAAGAGGACGCCGCGGGTCTGTCGCGGCGCAACATGCCCGGCTTCGAGGAATATGTGCGCGGCAGGGTGAACGACGTGGTCGCCGAGGTCAGTGAGGGTACCGACGCGCACCTGGGCGACGTGGCGCAGGTGATGCGTGCGCCGCTGGACCTGCCGGCGCCGGAGAAGCTCCCCAGCGTCGAGGTTCCGGCCGCACCGTTGAAGTCGCGACGTCAGGAAACGTGGCTGATGGTGCTGTTGGGCGTCGGCTTCGGCCTCGGGGTGGCGCTGACGCTCAATCGCCTGCTGGCCAGCCTGGCGCCCAGGCTCGCCCCGTGGCTGGCCATAGCCGGGTTCGTGGCGTGTCTGGTGATCGGTGTGGTGGCCACGGTCTTGGTGGTGAACATCCGCGGCCTGCTGCGCGACCGGGCCGTGGTGGACCGCTGGGCGGGTGAGGCGACCGAGTCGCTGCGGTCGGTGGTGGAGGAGTTGGTCGCCACGCGTGTGCTGATGGCCGAGACGTTGCTGAACACCGCGCTGAGCGCACGGGACGAGGCCGAGAATGCGCGGGTGGCCGATCAGGTCAGCGCCATCGACACCGAATTGCGCGAGTACGCGATCGCCGCGGCGCGGGCCGCCGCGGTGCGTGACCGCGAAATGCCGACCGTGCAGTCCGCGCTCGACGCGGTACGTGCAGAACTCGGCGAAGCGGGTATATCCAAACCCAAGGACCCGTCTTAGTGGGGTAAATGGCACGATTTGCGGACGATCATGAGGCTTCTGAATCGTTGTTGTGAGCAGGCTTATACCTGCCCGTGCCTGTCTCGACAAGTTGCTCGCGATAACCTGTACGTAAAGCTTCACCGTGTGAACCAGTTGTGTGAGCCAGTGCATACGCAACGAGAAGTGCCATACGCAACGAGAAGTGTCCCGAAGTACGCAGATGAATTCAGGAGAGTTCGATGACCTCAGCGACCATTCCCGGGCTGGATACCGCGCCTACTAAACATCAGGGCCTGCTGTCCTGGATAGAGGAGGTCGCCGAGCTAACCCAGCCCGACCGGGTGGTCTTTGCCGACGGCTCCGAAGAGGAGTTCCAGCGGCTTGCCACCCACTTGGTCGACGCGGGCACATTCACGAAGCTGAACGAGAAGAAGCACCCCAACTCCTACCTCGCGTTGTCCGACCCGTCCGACGTGGCCCGGGTGGAGTCCCGGACGTTCATCTGCTCCGAGCGGGAGATCGACGCCGGCCCGACCAACAACTGGATGGAGCCCGCCGAGATGCGGGCCACCATGACCGAGCTGTACCGCGGCTGCATGCGCGGACGCACGATGTGGGTGGTGCCGTTCTGCATGGGCCCGCTCGGTGCCGACGACCCCAAGCTCGGCGTCGAGATCACCGACTCGGAATACGTCGTCGTCTCCATGCGCACCATGACCCGGATGGGCAAGGCCGCGCTGGACAAGATGGGCGACGACGGGTTCTTCGTCAAGGCGCTGCACTCCGTCGGCGCCCCGCTCGAGCCGGGGCAAGAAGACGTGCCGTGGCCCTGCAATGAGACCAAGTACATCACCCACTTCCCGGAGGCCCGCGAGATCTGGAGCTACGGCTCCGGCTACGGCGGCAACGCGCTGCTGGGCAAGAAGTGCTACTCGCTGCGCATCGCCTCGGCGATGGCGCACGACGAGGGCTGGCTCGCCGAGCACATGCTGATCCTCAAGCTGATCTCCCCGGAGAACAAGGCGTACTACTTTGCAGCGGCGTTCCCGTCGGCCTGCGGCAAGACCAACCTTGCGATGCTGCAGCCGACCATCCCGGGCTGGCGCGCCGAGACCCTCGGCGACGACATCGCCTGGATGCGGTTCGGCAAGGACGGCCGGCTCTACGCGGTCAACCCGGAGTTCGGTTTCTTCGGGGTGGCACCGGGCACCAACTGGAAGTCCAACCCCAACGCGATGCGCACCATCGCCGGGGGCAACACCGTCTTCACCAACGTCGCGCTCACCGACGACAACGACGTGTGGTGGGAAGGCCTGGAAGGCGAGCCGGATCACCTGATCGACTGGAAGGGCAACGACTGGGTCATCCGCGAGACGGAAACCAAAGCGGCGCATCCGAATTCGCGGTACTGCACGCCGATGTCGCAGTGCCCCATCCTGGCGCCGGAGTGGGACGATCCGCAGGGCGTGCCGATCTCGGGCATCCTGTTCGGCGCCCGCCGCAAGACGACGGTGCCGCTGGTGACAGAGGCCCGTGACTGGCAGCACGGTGTCTTCATGGGCGCCACCATGGGTAGCGAGCAGACCGCCGCGGCCGAGGGCAAGGTCGGTACCGTGCGACGTGACCCGATGGCCATGCTGCCGTTCCTGGGCTACCACGTCGGCGACTACTTCCAGCACTGGCTGGACCTGGGGAAGAACTCCGACGAGTCCAAGATGCCGAAGGTGTTCTTCGTCAACTGGTTCCGTCGCGGTGACGACGGCAAATTCCTGTGGCCTGGCTTCGGTGAGAACAGCCGGGTACTGAAGTGGATCGTCGATCGCATCGAGCACAAAGCCGGCGGAGAGAACACCCCGATCGGTGTTGTGCCCGCCGTCGAGGATTTGGATCTGGATGGACTCGACGTCGACGCTGACGACGTCGCCAAGGCGCTGGTGGTCAACCCCGCTGAGTGGCGCAAGGAACTGCCGTTGATCGAGGAGTGGTTCGAGTTCGTCGGCGAGAAGCTGCCAACCGGGGTCAAGGACGAGTTCGACGCCCTCAAGCAGCGTTTAGCCGAGGCCGAGTAGCGCGAGCAGACGCAAAAGCCCCCGCACGCACGGCGTGTCGGGGGCTTTTGAGTTCCCCCGCAAGCGGGAGGTGCCCCCAGCTCGGCGGGAGCTCACGCTCGCCGCAGTGAGCGCGGCAGATAGACCGCCCCTGGTCCGGCCACCGCTGCCGAGTCGGCCGGATTAGAGATGGCACACCGCTGCAACGACAGGCATCCGCAGCCGATGCACGAGTCCAGGTTGTCGCGAAGCGCCATCAGCCCGGCGATCTGGTCATCGAGGCGAACGCGCCAGTCTTTGGACAGCCGACTCCAGTCGGCGCGCGTCGGGTTGCGTCCATCTGGCAGCTTTGCCAGCGCCGCCGCCACCTCGTCCAGGCTCAAGCCGACGTTGCGGGCAGCCCGGATGAAAGCCAGGCGTCGCAACATCTGGCGTTCGAAGCGGCGCTGACCGCCGCCCGTCCGGGTTGCCGTGATCAGGCCCTGGCTCTCGTAGAACCGAATCGCCGACGCTGCGAAGCCACTGCGTTTCGCTATCTCGCTGACGGTGAACAAATCTCGTTTGTCCATGATCGGGCCTCTCGGGACTTGACTTAAAGTTGACTTTAACTACCAGTATGGCAGTATGACCCTATCCATGCACCATTCTGTAGCCATCGTCACCGGCGCATCGCGCGGTTTCGGACGAGCGGTGACTGCCGCTCTGCTCGACCTCGGCTGGACGGTCGTCGGCGATGCGCGCCGCGCCGATAAGCTGAAAACGACTGCCCGAGAGCTGAATTCAGCACGCCTGATCGCCCTTCCGGGCGACGTCAGCGATGCGTCACACCGTGCCGGACTGGTCGCCGCCGCCACCAACGCCGGCGCGCTTCGGCTGCTGGTGAACAACGCAAGCCGGCTTGGCCCCAGCCCCCAACCGGTCCTGGCCGACTACCCGGCCAGCGAGTTGGGGGCCGTCTATCAGACGAACTTGTTTGCCCCGCTTGCGCTGATCCAGGCGGCGTTGCCGGCGCTCACCGACAACGCCGGGGTGATCGTCAACCTCACGTCCGACGCTGCCGTCGAACCGTATCCAGGCTGGGGCGGCTACGGCTCGTCAAAGGCCGCACTCGATCAGCTATCGGCCATCCTGGCGGCCGAGGCATCCGCCGTGCCGGTTTACGCGTTCGACCCCGGCGACATGCGCACCGAGATGCACCAAGCCGCCTTCCCCGGCGAGGACATCTCCGATCGGGCCGAGCCGCAGTCTGTCGTACCGGCGCTGCTGCGACTGCTCGACACCCGGCCGACGTCCGGCCGCTACCGGGCGGCAGACCTGATGGCCGGAGCCCGCCGATGACACGTGCCATGACTCTGGCGAGCCCGCATACCCGCTTTCACCGGCCGGCGGGCTCCGACGCCAGCGAACCGCCGGAAGCCCGCGGCGTCGCACGGGACGCGGTCAAGCTGCTGATCGCCCGGCCGGGCGGGGTCACCCACGCCCGATTCGCCGACCTCGGCGACCACCTGCACCCGGGCGACCTCCTGGTCGTCAACAACTCCGCCACCCTGCCCGCCGCGGTCGACGGCAGTCGTGCCGGTCGGCCGATCGCCATCCATTTCTCCACCGAGCGCGCCGAGAAGCTGTGGGTGGTCGAACTCCGGCCGACCGGGACCGCGACCGGGCACTTGACCGACATCCGCCCGGACGAACGCATTGAGCTCCCCGGCGGCGCCGCGATCGTCATCCGGTCGTCCTACCCGGAGCCCGGGGTCGACGGCGGTCGGTTGTGGACGGCGCGGGTGGTCCTCGAAGGTCCCACGGGCGGCGTCGCGTCCTATCTCGCCCGCTACGGCCGGCCGATTCGGTATTCCTACGTGCCGCGACAATGGCCGTTGCGCCACTACCAGACGGTATTCGCCCGCACCGCGGGTAGTGCTGAAATGGCCAGCGCGGCACGGCCGTTCAGTACCGAATTAGTGACAACCCTGGTGGCCGCCGGTGTTGCCATCGCGCCGATCACGTTGCACGCGGGGGTCGCCTCCGCGGAGGCGGGCGAGCCACCAGCCCCCGAGCTGTTCACTGTGCCGCCGGCCACCGCGCGGCTGGTGAACCTCACGCACGCGAGCGGCGGGCGGGTGATCGCCGTCGGAACCACGGTGACCCGGGCCCTGGAGTCAGCCGCCGACCCCAATGGCGCCGTACACGAGGCGGTTGGCTGGACGGATCTGGTGCTCGGCCCCGACCGCCCGAGCCGCGTGGTCGACGGCCTGATCACCGGATGGCATGATGCCGGCGCTTCGCACCTGTTGCTGCTCGAGGCCGTCGCGGGCCCGAAGCTGGTCGCCATGGCGTACCGCGAAGCCGTCGAAGACGGTTATCTGTGGCACGAGTTCGGCGACAGCGCTCTGCTGCTGCCGGAAAAGTAGCCCACACTGTCCCGTTCCGCGCCCGCCTGGCAGGCGCCGCGAGCTCGCATCGTACAGTCGGCGCATGCAGATTCGTCAGCATGTCGGTTCCGGCAAACCCGCGGTGATCCTGCACCCTTCGGGGACGGTCCTCACGTTCGACGAGTTGGAAGCCCGGGCCAACCGCTTGGCGCACTACTTCCGACGCGCCGGTCTGACCGAGGGTAACAGCGTCGCGATCCTGATGGAGAACAACGAGCACATCCACGCCGTCATGTGGGCGGCCCGCCGCAGTGGCCTCTATTACGTGCCCATCAACACCCACCTGACCGCGGCCGAGGCCGCCTACATCGTCGACAACAGCAGCGCCAAGGCGATCATCGGCTCGGCGGCATTGCGCGAGACCTGCGAGCAGCTGGCCGAGCACTTGCCGCGCGGATTGCCGGACCTGCTGCTCATCGCCTTGGACGAGGGAGAGGCCGACCTGCCGAATTGGAAGCGCTACCCGGAATGTGTTGCCGACCAACCCGATACGCCGATCGACGACGAGATCGAGGGCGACCTGCTGCAGTACTCGTCGGGTACCACCGGCCGTCCGAAGGGCATCAAACGCGAACTGCCCCATGTTCCGCCCGCCGAGGCGCCCGGCATGATGTCAGCCCTCGTCGGTTTCTGGATGACGCCAGAGTCGATCTATCTGAGTCCGGCGCCGCTGTATCACACGGCGCCGTCGGTTTGGTCAATGAGCGCGCAGGCCGGCGGCATCACGACCGTCGTGCTGGAAAAGTTCGACCCCGAGGGCTGCCTGGACGCTATTTCCCGGCACCGGGTAACCCACGGCCAGTTCGTACCCGCCATGTTCACCCGAATGCTGAAACTTCCCGAATCAGTGCGTAATTCGTACGACATATCCAGCCTGCAGCGGGTGATGCATGCGGCCGCGCCCTGTCCGGTGGAGATCAAGCAGCAGATGATCGATTGGTGGGGGCCGATCGTCGACGAGTACTACGCCTCCTCGGAGGCCCACGGCTCGACTCTGATCAGCGCCGAGGACTGGCTGGCCCACCCGGGGTCGGTCGGCAAGCCGATGATGTGCGTGGTGCACATCCTCGACGAGAACGGCAACGAACTGCAGCCCGGCCAACCCGGTGAAATCTACTTCGAGGGCGGCAACGCCTTCGAGTACCTCAACGATGCGGAGAAGACCGCGAAGTCCCGCGACAACCACGGCTGGGTGACCGTCGGCGACGTCGGCTACCTCGACGAAGAGGGCTACCTCTATCTGACCGACCGGCGCCACCACATGATCATCTCGGGTGGGGTGAACATCTACCCACAGGAGACGGAGAACGTTCTGGTCACCCACCCAAAGGTGCTGGACGCCGCGGTTTTCGGCGTTCCCGACGACGAGATGGGCCAACGCGTTGTGGCGGCTGTGCAGACCGTCGATCCGGCCGACGCCACCGACCAGTTCGCCGACGAGCTGCTGAGCTGGCTGCGAGATCGTTTGGCGCACTACAAATGCCCGCGGTCAATCGCGTTCGAGCCGCAACTGCCGCGCACCGACACCGGCAAGCTCTACAAGAACGAGCTGGTCGAGAAGTATTCGGCGTGACGCTGCGCATCGTTGACCTGACGGAGCCGCCGCAGGTGGACGATGCCCTGGTGCCGCGCGTGCCCGGCGTGGTGGTGGCAGTCGGGCCGGTATCGGAAGGCTCCGAATATTGGCTGCAGCACGCCACTTTCACGCTCACCGAGGACCAAAGTACCGACCGGCGCGTGATCACCGTCGCCTCGGTGACTGACGCGGTGGCCGAACTGAGGCAGCGCTGTCAGCGTTGGCCGCATGCCAGCAGCGTGTGCGACGACGTGCTGCGGGCGGTCGACCCCGACGGCGCGACGCTGACCGGGGTGATGACCGAGTCGCTGGCTTACTCGACGCTGCAGGCCGGGCCGGAGTTCGCGCGCTGGCTCGACGAGCGCGGTCCGGCGCGGATGCCAGACATCGCCAATCCGGTTCAGGCCGAGCGCGACGGTAATACCTTGCGAATCAGGTTTAATCGGCCGCAGCGTCACAACGCGTTTTCCACCGATGCCCGTGCCGCGCTGCTAGAAGCACTGACGGTCGCACAGCTGGACCCGTCGGTGACCGGAATCGTGTTGAGCGGCAACGGCCCCTCGTTTTGCAGCGGCGGCGACCTTGCGGAATTCGGTAGTTTCGCCGACCCGGCGTCCGCACACCTGGCCCGCACCCGGCACAGCCCCGCGCTGGCGCTGGACGCGCTCACCGCGCGGCTCGGCCGGGCTTGCCGCGCCGAGGTGCACGGCCGGGTGCTGGGCAGCGGGCTGGAGATGGCCGCGTTCTGCGGATGGATTGAGGCACGGGATGATTCCGTGTTCGGGCTGCCGGAATTGGGGCTGGGTCTGATTCCCGGAGCCGGCGGCACCGTCAGTGTTACCCGCCGGATAGGCCGTTGGCGCACCGCGTATCTGGTGTTGTGCGGTCACACTATCGACGCGCAGACCGCGTTAGCTTGGGGCCTGGTGGATGCGCGGCTCAGTAATGGTGGTGGTAGTAGGTGGTGGTAGGCGTGGAGGGGATATGACTTGAGGCGGCGACACCAATAATCACCAGGACGAGCCAGACCACGAAGAGGCCGGCATAAAGTACGCCCATGACGGCCGCGCTGATGATCGCCCACTTTTTGGCATTGTTGGCGGCGGCCTGCGCTTCGGCGTACTGCCCCTGCATCCACAGCCCGGAGACTTTGGAAGAGTAGACGATCGATACCACCCCGAGGGGCAAGCAGCAGAAAAGTGTCGTCAGAATCGCCCAGACGAGGTGGTTGTCCGGCTGTGGTCCGGCCCCCCAACCGGGTTGCTGCCCCGGCCAACCCGGTTGCGGGCCTTGCGAACCCGGTTGTTGCCCCGGCCAACCCGGTTGCTGGCCTTGCCAACCCGGGGAGCCGCCGTACGGGTCTGGCGGATAACTCATGGCGACTGCCTTCCCTCAGGCTCGACAGATTCACGGCCGCCTTACTGGCGTCGAGGTCAGGCAAATATACAGCACGGCTTGGGTTACCGGGTCAGCGCGACCGGACAGAGATTTCCACGTCACCTGTCTCGGCGATGACGATCGCCTTGTAGTCACCCGATTCGCCGTTGCGTCCACCGGCAGTGGGTCGCTGGTTCTTGCCGGACGGTGTGACGAGCGTGGCGACCTCACACTCCCTGTTTGTCGTATGGCAATTCACGGCGAAGCCACTGCCGCCGGGGTTAGGGATGTCGACAACCGCGTACCCGCCGTCCACGTACGGTCCGATCGGCTCGACCTTGATCGTGGCGGTGTTGCCGATCTGTACCGTGGCGGCGACCTTCGCGGTTTTGGTCAGCTCGGTGGGATCAGCCTTGGTCACCGCCTTGATGATCGGCAGCTCGGCATCGCCGATCCAGCTGAGTACATCGGCCACCATGCTGTAGACCGTGCGGGTGGCACTGACCTTCCAGCCGCCGTCGGCGCGGATGGCGACCAGATAGTTCAGCCGCTCGAAGAGCGGGCTGAACGGGCCGAAGGTCGACTTGTCGCCCAGGCAATGTCGCTCGTGGCTATTCCCCTCGTCGGTCTGCAGGCAGCGTCCGTCCCAATCGGCCACAGACGTTTGGTAGTCCGATCTCGAGCTCAGGTGCAGACTCTCTGGCCGGACCCGGGCGGTGTTTCCATCCACGGAGAGCAGGCGAAACCGGCTGTTGCTGATGTCGATAGAGGTGCGGCTGCGGTTCAGTTTCTCCAGGGTCGAGTCGAACAGGCTGCGATAGGTCTGCAAAAGGCGGCCCTCGACACCTCCCGTAACCCGGCCGAACTCGGTGATGTTGCGAGTGTTGAGCGCCTTCGCCAGCCCGGCTACGTAGCCTTCGGCCGCCTTGACCGGGGAGTCGAAGCCGGGCGAGCTGACAGCCGGCGACGTTCCGCGGCCTTCTTGTTCGGAGATGTATTGGAAGACGGTAAACAGCGGGCTGACATACCAGCTGCCGTCCCGTTGGACCGTCATGACAAAGGGCGGCTGCTCGCGGCCGTCGAGACGGACTGTCTGCCGGTGACCGTCCTTCGTGATATTGGCGCCGCGAACCGTGATCGTGGTTTGTTTCGCAGCCGAATCCTTCGTTTCGAACAACTTCTTGACCGGATCGGAAGCCTTTGCCGGATCGAATGACGCTGTGATATCGACGTTTTCGATGCTGACCTTGGTCAGCTGGCTCTGTTCGTCATGTGTCTTCAGAGTGAGGTTCTTGACGCTCACCTGCACGCCGGTGTCCTTCGTGTGACCGCCGAAATCGCTTTTCTCACCGAGCGCGGACGAGATGCGCCTCGCCTGTTTCACGACGTCGGTGAGTCCGGCGACCTCGTCTGGCGGCAGCAACAAACCCAGCCGTGACAGGTCACCGCCTTCGATGGCCGCGATCGCCTGGGTAACTGCCTCTTGCGGTGTAGCCGCCCCGCCGAAAAGACGCGACAGCACGGTCCGGTGTAGTACGACGGCCCCCACCAGCAGCAGACAGACGACGACTCCTGTTGCCGCCCAACGTAATAGGGCGGACCGGGTTGGCCCCCGGCCGGGGTGTTGCGGTGCCTGGAATTGGGGTGGGACGGCGTACTGAGGCGGTGCGGCTTGCCAGTTCACGTGCGGTCCTTCGGGATTCATCTTCTCGGCGGCCTCACTGTTGACGGGCGCGCAGCGCGGCGTGGACTTCGGGATCGGCGGACTGAGCCAGCCACGCAAGCAGATCGGGCGGCGCGGCGGGATTGCGTGCGAGGTACGGCCAAAGGGCGCCGTGCTGCTGGGCCAGGCCGTACAGGACATGGGCCGGCGTGGTGGGGTCCGCCGCCAGCACAGCGGGATCTGCAGCGCCTGGCGGAGCGTACGCCGGAGCCGGCATCGGCGTCGGCGTCGGGAAGAACGCTCGGATCGGCTTTGGCAGTGTCACAAACGCGGCGGCCGCCGCAGGCAGCGCAAGCGCCGCGATTACCAGCGGGCCCGTCACCACCTCCCACGAGTTCGGGCTCAAGCCCAGCACCAGGATCGACACCAGCCCGGTAATCCCTTGGACAGCCGACGCGACCAGGACGGGAACGCGACAACGTAACGGGTTGAGAGCGACCTGTTGTCGCGCCCAGTCTGCCGCGATAGCGCCCACGCCCGCACAGATCACGGTGGTGAACACCGCAGCGGTCAGCGCGCCGGTCAGCGCCACGTCCGCGATGATCTGTGCCACTAGCAATATGTCCGCGACAACCACCAGACCCAGAACGCCGCGCGCCGCCGTCAGCCACGTCTGTGCGTCGGACTGATCGCCGGGCCGACGCAGCGCGGGCGACGACCCCACCAGCGCGGCGATCATCGTGAGGGTGCACCCGCCAAAGGGCAGATGCAGCGACTCAGGCGCGCCGAGACCCAATTGCGCCCCGCCAGCCACAAAAGCCCCGCAGATGGCCCAAATCAACGCTCCGACACCGGCGGCGACGAGCGCCAGACGCCCGGCCGCGTCACCGCGGGCAGCCCGCCGGACCACGATCCACACCGCGCTCACCCAGACCGCGAACAACACCGCCTGCACCACCGGAAGCGCGATCAAGGCGCGCAATTCGAGCACCGATGTCAGCGACCGAAAGGTACCCAGCAGCACGCCGACCAGCGCGAGTACAGCGCACAACGGAAGTGCCACAGACGTGACGGTCAGAACGGTTCCCCAAAGGCGCGTATTGCCTTGCGAGCCGCCATCGATCAGGTCCGAGCGGCGGGGCAGCGCCACCAGCACCGAAACCGCCGCCGCGATCCACGCGCCGGGGGCAGGTGCGAATTTGGTCAATCCCCCGTCGATGGCGCCGACGATCGCGTCGATGACGAAATAGGTTGCGGCGCATAGCCCGAACGGCGCAGCCGCGGCCAGCTTGGCAACCCGCAGTTTGGCCGGCGTCCACGCGGGCCCGAACAGGCCTGGCCGGCTCAGGTACGGCAGGGCGATCGCGCAGAGACCGAGCAGGCAGCCGACGATGACTTCCGGTCGGCTGTAGCCCCTTTCGGCCGCCGTCCACGGCAGCACCAGGATGACCGGCAAGGCGATGACGCTGACCGCATCCCAGGCGAGGTCGGCACGCGGCACGCCCGCGAACGGACTCGGACGCGGCATTCTCGGCGGCCTCGGTTGGACCGGTTGGACCGGTTGGACCGGTTGGAATTGTGGCGGATACGGCCCACCCGGGCCGGAGGGTCCGGGAGCGTAGGGGGGCGGCTGGCCGTATGGCTGCGGCGGGATGGCCGGATATTGCGGCCCGTAAGCGGGCCAGCCGGTTTCACCCGGCGCGTTCTGCCACATCCCTGGTTCTGTCACTGCGTTCCCTGCGAAGTGTCGGGTGCTGCGCCCGACAAACACAGACGCCTCCACCGGATGGGCAAAGTCGACTTGGATACTGCCACACCGAGTTGGCGCCCTGCGACGTCAAATCCCGCCCCGGGCCACCAATTGCCCGGCAATCACGTTGCGCTGGATCTCGTTGGTGCCTTCGCCGACGATCATCAGGGGAGCGTCGCGGAAGTAGCGTTCGACATCGTATTCGGTCGAATAGCCGTAGCCGCCATGGATTCGCACCGCATTCAGAGCGATCTCCATCGCGATCTCGGAGGCGAACAATTTGGCCATCCCGGCCTCCATATTGCAGCGCTCGCCGCTGTCGTAGCGCTCGGCGGCATATCGGGTCAGCTGACGCGCGGCGGTAAGTTTGGTCGCCATGTCAGCCAGGTAGTTGCCGATGGCCTGATGCTTCCAAATCGGCTGGCCGAAGCTTTCCCGTTGCTGGGCGTAAGCCAGGGCGTCCTCCAATGCCGCCGACGCAACGCCCAGGGACCGCGCCGCCACCTGGATGCGGCCGGTTTCGAGGCCCTTCATCATCTGCGAAAAGCCATGGCCCAGCTGGCCGCCCAAAATCGCCGACTCGGGAATCCGGTAGTCCTCGAATGACAGCTCGCAAGATTCGACGCCCTTATAGCCCAGCTTCGGCAAGTCCCGCGACACCGTCAGTCCGGGCCCATGCCCCACCAACGCGATCGAAATACCCCTATGACGCGGTGTGGCATTCGGATCGGTCTTGCACAACAGGGCGATCAGCCCGGACTGGCGTGCGTTGCTGATCCACGTCTTGGCACCGTTGATCACCAAGTCGGCAGAATCATTGCGGCCATCCGGTAGCGCCGTCGTCGTCATGTTCTGCAAGTCCGAACCGCCGCCCGGCTCGGTCAACGCCATGGTGGCCCGCAGCTCGCCGGTCGCCATCGGCGGCAGGTACGTCCGACGCTGCTCCTCGGTGCCGAACAGCGTCAGCAGCTTGGCCACCACGGTGTGTCCGCCCATCGCGCCGGCCAGACTCATCCAGCCGCGGGCCAGCTGCTCGGTGACCCGGACATAACACGGCATCGACACCGGCGAACCGCCGTACTCTTCGGGAATGGCCAGGCCGTAGATGCCGATCCGCTTCATCTGCTCGATCCACGCCTCGGGGTAGGTGTTGGCGTGCTCGACCTCGCGAACGGTCGGTTTCACATCGCGATCGATGAACGCCCGCACCGTAGCGACCAGCATGTCTTCTTCGTCGTCCACCTGAGACCGCCCTCCCGCATTGACCCTCGCTTCGACAGCCTGCCAGCATGTGGCGTTGTGGCGGTGAACGGGTACACGGGTGTGCGCGAAGGCGGGCCCTACTTCGACGACCTGTCGATTGGGCAGGTTTTCGACTGGGCGCCGGCGGCGACGCTGTCGTCGGGTCTGGCGGCCGCCCATCAGGCCATCGTGGGAGACCGGATGCGACTGGCGCTGGACGCCGGTCTGTGCGCCGCGGTGACCGGCACGCCCGGCCCGCTGGTGCATCCGGGACTGGTGTGCGACGTGGCGATCGGGCAGTCGACGCTGGTCACCCAGCGTGTCAAAGCCAACCTGTTCTACCGCGGCCTCACGTTTCATCGATTCCCGATGATCGGCGACACCATCTACACCCGCACCGAAGTGGTTGGGCTGCGGGCGAACTCGCCCAAGCCGGGCCGGGCGCCGACGGGTCTGGCGGCGCTGCGGATGATCACGATCGACCAGGCCGACCAGTTGGTGCTGGACTTCTACCGTTGCGCGATGCTGCCCGCCAGCCCGCAGTTTGATCCGTCGGGAGCTGCGGACGACGATCTGTCCGGCATCGGCGCCGACACGGTGGCGCCGGCCGCTGATCCGACCGCGCAATGGGACGGCGAGGTATTCCGAAACCGGGTGCCCGGACCGCATTTCGACGCCGGCCTTGCCGGTGCAGTGCTGCACAGTACTGCCGACGTGGTGAGCAGCGCGGCTGAGCTGGCCCGTCTCACCCTGAACATTGCTGCCACACATCATGATTCGCGTGTCAGCGGGCAGCGGTTGGTCTACGGCGGGCATACCATCGGGCTGGCTCTCGCGCAGGCCACGCGGCTGCTGCCCAATCTGGTGACGGTCCTGGGCTGGCAGTCCTGCGACCACACCGGACCCGTGCACGAGGGCGACACGCTCTACAGCGAGCTGCACGTCGAGTCCGCCGAGGCGACGGATAACGGCGGGGTGCTGGGACTGCGGTCGGTGGTCTACGCGGCCGGTGCTTCCGCGGGCGAGCCCGACCGGCCGGTGCTGGACTGGCGGTTCAGCGCGCTGCAGTTCTAGATCCGGGTTCCAGATACCGTTGACATTAAAATACCGACGGTATTTAATCAGCGCATGGCCAAGCGGTTGCGCCGTGTCGAGCAAGTCGAACGAAACAGAGAACTCGTCTTGGCGGCGGCCCAGCGGGTCTTCATTGCCCGCGGCTACGCGGGGGCCACGCTGGAGGCCATCGCCGACGAAGCCGGGTTCTCCAAGGGCGTCGTCTACTCCCAGTTCGGGAGCAAACCGGAGCTATTCTTCGCGCTGCTCGAGCAACGCATCGAGCAACGCGCGGCGCACCACCGGCAGGCGGTGGAAGGGCTCGCCGGCCTCGACGCGTTCGAGGCGCTGATCCGTGCCGGCACCGAGGATGCCGAATCCGCGCCCGGCTGGCAGTTCGTGCTCGCCGAGTTTCGAGCACAGGCCGTGCGTAATTTGGACCTCAACCGTCGCTATGCAGCGATGCATTCGCGAGCGGTCGACAATTTCGCGGCGGTGCTGATGCAGGTTTACGCAAGCGCAGAGTTGACTCCGGCGATTCCCGCCCAGTCACTGGCCGAATTCATTTTCGCGGCTACGACGGGCGTCGCTCTGGAAAGGAGCGCGAATCCATCCGCTATACCTGAGCATCTCATTGCCGAATTGCTGTTGCCTGCCTTGGGATTCACGCCTACGGCTACATCGGAGCGACGGTGATGACGACAACAGTGTCGGCCTGGGATGAGTTGCGCCAAAGGGTGCAGACCGACGTAGTGGCCGGCGCCGCGGACCATTTCGCGCGGCTGGCCTGGAGTGCGGACGCGTTACGGGCTGCCCAGCGCGAGGACCTGGCCAGGCTATTGGCGCACGCTACCGAGCATTCACCGTTCCACGCACGCCGATTGCGCGGCATCGACGTGGGTGCGGCCGACCCCGATGACATGTCGGCCTTACCGGTCATGACCAAAGCCGACATGATGGCCGAGCTCGACGACGTGTTCACCGACCGACGGTTGCGCCGCACCGATATCGAATCGGCCTTGGCACATACCGGCACCGAACCCGTTCCGCTGCTGGGCCGGTACGTCGCGCTCGCCTCCGGCGGCTGCGCGGGAACGCGGGGAATCTTTGTCCTGGACGGAAGCACGCTCGCCGCATTCGCCACTGCCGTCGCTCGTCCTCCAGCACCCGGAACGGTGGCACCGCCGTCGGGTGATGTCGTCGGGGTGATGGTGGGCGCGCCTTCGGCGGTTCATGCCACCGGACTGGTGACGGCGTTGACTGTCGGCGACAGCCCGTTCGGCCGCTTTCACCTCGTTCCCGCGACCAAGCCGCTGTCCGCGATCGTCGAAGAACTCAACACGATACGGCCCACCGTTCTGAGCGGCTACGCCTCGATGCTTGCCCGGCTGGCCGTGGAGGCGCGCGCCGGCCGGCTGCGGATCAGGCCCGCGCAGATCTCCTCGACAAGCGAGACGCTGCTCCCAGAAATGCGAACCAGCATCAAGCAGGCGTTCGTCGCCCCGATCTTCGACGGGTTCGGGTCCACCGAGGGGCTGGTCGGCAAGACCGGCGCGGACGACGACGTCTTCGCCTTCAACACCGACATGTGCATCGTCGAACTCGTCGACGCCGACAATCGGCCGGTACCGGTTGGCGCAACAGCGGCCAAGGTGTTGGTTACAAACCTGTACAACCTGACCCAACCGCTGATTCGCTACGAGTTCACCGACACATTCGTTCGCGCCGCCAACGCGCCCGATCACGGCCACCTGCGCGCACGCGTGCAGGGCCGCAACGACGAAATCTTCCACTATCGGGACGGAACGGCAGTCCACCCCATTGTGATTCGATCGGAACTCGTCGCAACCCCAGCGATTATCGACTACCAAGTCACGCAGACGGCGGCCGGAGTTGACGTATCTGCCATTGCAGCAGCAGATTTCGCTGTCGACGAGTTGGTGTCGCGGCTGGCCCGGTCGCTGGCTGACGCGGGTCTGGAAAGCCCCCGAGTCACGGTTCGCACGGTTGACCGACTGGACCGGCACCCCGTCAGTGGCAAGTTCCGCAGGTTTGCCAGGCTCTGAACCGCGGGCACAATGGGGTCGTGAGCTGCACGCAGGCCCGATCCGCTCAGAACTGGGGTAACAGCGGGCTTGCCTTTCTGACCGGTCTGCCCGACGGGCCGCCCGACTTCTCCCGGGCCAGCGTGCTCAGTCGCGCCGAACGGATCGCAACCGATGCGGCCAGCCTGCTCGCCGGGCGGGCCGGGTTGCTCGGACTGACCCGCAGCGGGCGGGTGTCGGCCGGCGGTACCACCCGGCTGCTGCAAGGACGGGACGGCTGGTGCGCGATCACGCTCTCCCGTCCCGACGACATCGTCGCCGTGCCCGCATTGCTGCAAGTCGACGATCTACCTGACGACGCCCCCTGGCCTGCGCTCGAGGCTTGGGCCGCAACACGTCTCGTCGCAGAAACCGTCGAGCGGGCGAACCTGCTCGACATCCCGGCGGCCGAACTGGGCGAGACCGCGGCCGCATCGCCGCGAATCCGGCGCATCGGCTCTCAGGCGTCTGGGCGGGAACTGGCGGGTCTGCTGGTGGCCGACCTGTCGTCGATGTGGGCCGGCCCGTTGTGTGGGAAACTGCTGGCCCGCGCCGGAGCCACCGTCGTCAAAGTCGAAAGTCCGCGCCGCCCGGACGGAACCCGAGCCGGGGATCGTGCCTTCTTCGACTGGATGAACGGCGAAAAGCTGTCCTATTGTTTGGATTTCGACGGCCAAACCGACGAGCTGCGGCAGTTGCTCGCGGTCGCCGACATCGTGATCGAAGGTTCGCGCCCTGCGGCGCTGGCTCGGCGCCGGCTCGGACCGGACCACATTGCGCCGCGGGCGGGACGAATCTGGTTGCGGATCATCGGATATGACGACGACCCGGGGCGACCGGCGTTCGGCGACGACGCCGCGGTGGCCGGCGGCCTCGTCGGTACTAGCGTGGACGGGCCCGTGTTCTGCGGCGACGCCATCGCCGACCCGCTGACCGGGCTGGAGGCGACCCTGGCGGTGACCGAATCGCTGCGTCGGGGCGGCGGCGAGCTGGTCCAAGTGGCTATGGCGGCGGTTGCCGCGAGTTACGCGAAATCACCGGCGACGGCGCCGGTCTCGACCTACCCGGCCCCACCCCCGCCGTCTCCGGAAGTGAGCAGGTCAGCGCCGGAGCTCGGCGCCGACGGCGATGCGGTACGCCGCCTGGTTTCCGAAAAGCGCTGCCTATCATGTTGATTCAAGGAGCGACGCTGCTGGACGGCAGGATGGTCGATATCCGCGCCGGCGCTTTGATCGAGGAGGTAGCCGACGGACTGGTGGCCAGGCCCCGGGAGGGTGTGCTCTACGCGGGCGGCGGAACCGTGCTGCCCGGACTGCACGACCATCATGTGCACGTGCGATCCGCGGCTTCGGCGTTGAATTCGTTTTTCGTCGGGCCACCAGGAGTCAGCACCAAAGATCAACTGGCCCAACTGCTGTCGAACGCCACACCCGGGCCCGACGGATGGATCCGTGCGGTCGGCTACCACGAATCGGTTGCCGGAGAGTTGGACCGCGTCGCTCTTGACGAGGTGGTATCCGACATTCCGGTGCGCATTCAGCACCGCAGCGGTGCGCTGTGGATGCTCAACTCTGCCGCGTTGGGCCGAGTCGGCATGGCCGAGCATTCCGATGGTCGGCTGCGCAGTGCCGACCCCGGCTGGTCGGACGCGGTGCAGCGGCGCGAAACCAACCTGGCCGAACTCAGCCGGCGGATCACCGCGACCGGCGTCACCGGCGTCACCGACGCCACCCCCGACCTCGGCGCCGACGACATGGTCTCGCTGATGGTGGCGCATCGTCGCGGCGAGTTTCGGCCACGACTGCATTTCTTGTCACCGGGCAAGAAAATCCTGCAGGACGACCGTCTGGACCTGGACTCCTTGACGACCTGGATCGCCGAGCACCACGGCGCCGGCCGGCCCGTCGCCGTGCACTGCGTGACAGCAGCCCAACTGGTGGTGACCATCGCCGCCCTGCGCGCGGCCGGTAGCCACCCGCTCGATCGCATCGAGCACGCGTCGGTGGTACCCGACGACAACCTGGCCGACCTCGCTGACCTGCAACTAACCGTGGTCACCCAGCCGAACTTCGTCGCCGAGCGCGGCGATCAGTACCTCGCCGACGTCCCCGAGGCCGAGCACAGTCAACTGTGGCGGGTCGCATCGCTGCTGAACGCCGAGGTGTCAGTGGCGCTGTCTACCGACATGCCGTTCGGCCACGGTGACCCGTGGACTGCGATGCGCGCCGCGGTATATCGCACCACGCTCAGTGGCGCCGTCCTCAATGCCGACGAATGTGTTTCGGCGCGAACAGCTTTGGAGATGTTCCTGGGCCGTTCCGATCAGCCGGGCCAGGCGCGGACCATCGAAGTCGGACAGCCCGGCGACCTCTGTGTGCTGAACGAGCCACCGGCGACGGTACTGGCCGAGCTGGACGCCGGCATGGTGGCCGCCACGGTGATTGGCGGTCAGCTCGTTTACTTCGCCATGTGACCGGCGATCAATGCGTAAGCGCCAGCCCGGACCGCAGGGCATCGCATTGACTCGCGAAGAATTGCTGTGACACTTGGGCTTTCGGAGCCACCAGGTCGAAGCCGTGAAAGACACCCGGCACCACCTCAACCTGACATGGCACGCCGGCCCGCTGCAAACGTTCGGCGTAGGCGAGATCCTCGTCGTGGAAGAGGTCGTTGCTCCCCACGCCGATCCACGCGGGTGGCAAACCGCTGAGGTCGTCGCGCCTGGCCGGTACGGCGGCCGCGGGGTCGGCGGTGCCGAGATACGCCGTCCAGCCGAACTGGTTGGAGCGCGTGTTCCACAGCCGGTAGTTCGGCTTGTCGCCCGTGGCACAACTGCGGTCGTCCAGCATCGGGTAGACGAGCAACTGGAATGCCGGCGTCACTTCGCCGCGGTCGTGGGCCAGCAGCGCCAGCGCCGCCGCCAGGCCGCCGCCGGCACTGGCGCCGCCGATCGCCACTCGCCCCGGGTCAACCGCAGGCAGCGCTGCCAACCAGGCCAACACCGCGTAGCAGTCCTCCAGCGGCGCGGGATACGGATGTTCAGGCGCCAGATGGTATTCGACCGACGCGACGGTGAGGCCCAGCTGCGAGCTGAAGCCGCGGCAGACCCGGTCGTCCTGTCGCGCGGTGCCCATCACGAATCCACCGCCGTGAATCCAGAGCAGGGCGGGTCCAGGCTCGGTGGCACCGACCGGGCGGAACAACCGCACACCGGCGCCGGACTCCAATGTGAGGACCTCGACATCACCGGATTCCCCGCGCCCCCGAATCAGTTGACTCAAGGTCCGAACTAACGGCAACGTCCGCGGGCCGAGCAGTTGTCGCGGGGCGATGCGTGCGATTCGACGCAGGTCAGGATGAACCTGCATGTTTGGGGTGGTCGCCACCGGTCCAGTATGCGTGCGCGCCGATGACGTGTGTGCACCGCATGGGAGTGATTGTGGAGTGGGAGCGCGGGGTAAAAGAACGGCAGTGGATGGGAAGGGGGGCGACGGAGTGTTGGGCCAGCTGTACGACCGGGCGCTGGACGGCGAGCGATGTTGGATCCGTCATGACGACGGCGAGGTCCGCCTGCTGCCGGCGCATCGCTGGTTGGGCAGCCGGGACGTCCAGGGGCGCGACGCGTTCGATGAAGCCTTCGACGAGGCGGTCACGCAGATGTGCCTCGGGCCGACCATCGAACTGGGCTGCGGCCCTGGGCGTTTGGTGGCACGCCTGATCCGGCGAGGGATACCCGCGCTCGGCATCGATCGGTCCCGGACGGCAATCCGCTTGGCGGGTCGCGGAGGCGCACCAGCTCTGCTGGGTGACGTCTTCGACGCGCTGCCCGGTATCGGCAGTTGGCAGACGGTATTGCTGGTCGACGGCAATGTCGGCCTGGGCGGGGACCCGCGGCGGATCCTGGGCCGCGCCGCCGAGTTGTTGGCAGCCGGCGGTTGCTGCGTGGCCGAGTTCGACGTCGAGGCCATCGGCATCCGTGCTCGCTGGGTACGGCTGGAATCGGCAAGTGGCGTGGGACCATGGTTCAGGTGGGCTTCGGTTGGTGCGGACAGCGCGGACGCGCTCGCCGCTCAAGTGGGTCTCACACTGGCAAGCATCAGGTTGATCGGCGGCCGCGTGATCGCCAACCTGGCGGCCCGGTAAGCGAATACGGCTTTCCCGCTGGGCTGTGGCGCGCGCTGGAGCATCATCCGCCGCCGGGTCTGCGGCGGTTGGCGCGGTGGCGCAGTCCGCTCCGTGGCCCGTGGCTGACCTCGGTGTTCGGGCTGGTGTTGTTGGTGACGTTGCCGATCATCACCGTCACTGGCCTGCTGTCCTATGCGGCGTACTCGCCCCAGCTCGGCCAGGCCATTCCCGCCGACGTCGGCTGGCTGCGCCTGCCCGCGTTCAGCTGGCCCATCCGTCCGTCGTGGCTGTACCGGCTGACTCAGGGTCTGCATGTGGGACTGGGTCTGGTGATCATCCCGGTGGTCCTGGCCAAGCTGTGGTCGGTGATCCCGCGGCTGTTCGTGTGGCCGCCGGCCCGCTCGGTCGCCCAGCTGCTGGAGCGGTTGTCGTTGTTGATGCTGGTCGGTGGCGTGCTGTTGGAGATCGTCACCGGTGTGCTCAACATCCAGTACGACTACATCTTCGGATTCAGCTTCTACGACGGCCATTACTTCGGGGCGTGGGTTTTCATCGCCGGCTTCCTGATGCACATCGCGCTCAAGATTCCGCACATGATCACCGGGCTGCGGTCGCTGCCGTTTCGAGAAGTGTTGCGTACCAACGTGAACAACACTCATCCGCAGTCGCCGGACCCCGCCGGTCTGGTGGCCGCCGACCCGGCCGAACCGACGATGAGTAGGCGTGGCGCATTGGCACTGGTCGGCTCCGGGGTGCTGCTGATCGCGGTACTGACTGCCGGGCAGACGCTCGGCGGGGTCGCCCGCAGTACCGCCCTGCTGCTGCCGCGGGGTCGCGGCCGCGATTTCCCGGTCAACAAGACCGCCGCCGCCGCGGGAATCAGGACGGAGAGCGTCGGCGCGAACTGGAGGTTGACGCTGCGCGGCGGGCCGTCGGAGGTGGTGCTGGATCGCGCCATGCTCAGCGACCTTCCGCAACGCACCGCGAGGCTGCCGATCGCCTGCGTGGAAGGGTGGTCGAGCGTCCAGAGCTGGAGCGGTGTGCCGCTGGCCGAGCTGGCCCGTCTGGCCGGCGTACACGCACCACGCTCGGCCCGGGTGACGTCGCTGCAACAGGGCGGCGCCTTCGGCCAAGCGATGTTGCAGGCCAACCAGATCGGTGACCCCGATGCACTGCTGGCGCTGCGGGTCAACGGCGCCGACCTGCCGATCGACCATGGCTATCCGGCTCGCGTCATCGTCCCCGCGCTACCCGGTGTGCACAACACCAAATGGGTCGCGTCGATCATGTTCGAAGCGTGAAATGCTAAAGCTACGTGCGTATTTCGCTCGTCAATACGGATCCCGTCCGTTGCATCTGCTGATCATGACGGCGGGTTTCGCGCTGTTGGGCTATGTGTTGGCCACCTTCCGGCCTGCCGCGCTGTGGAACCCAGGCAGCTGGTGGCAGTCGATTGCCGTCTGGTTCGCGGCCGCCGTGGTCGGCCACGACCTGCTGCTCTTCCCGCTCTACGCGCTGGCCGACCGGGTGATGACCACGCGCCTGCGTCACCAGCCGCGCTCCGCCCATCGACACCCGAAAGTGTCCGCCCGCAACCACATTCGGATTCCGGCCCTGGCCGCCGGACTGACGTTGCTGATTTTTCTGCCCGGGATCATCGAGCAGGGCGCCCCGACCTACCAGGCGGCGACCGGACAGACCCAGCAGCCGTTTCTCGGCAGGTGGCTGCTGCTCACCGCGGCCCTGTTCGCCACCAGCGCCATCGCCTATGCGGCGCGGCTTGCCGTGGCGCGCCGGAGGGTCGCCGGCAGCGACCACAACGCGGATCAGCCGACGAATAGCGAATAGATAAACAGCTTTAAGCAGCATAAAGCGCCAGATAGCAAATCATATGAGACAACAAATTTTCGCCGGCGCAGATTATGGTGCCCGCAAACGTAGTTTCCGCGAACCGGGTGGGGGTACGCTCCGAAACATGACGGCGAGGGGACCCCGCATGACACCCTGTATGAAATGGTTGCTGCGGGCCCGGCCCAGTGACTATTTGCTGGCCTTAAGCGTCGCGGGGGCTTCGCTACCGGTCGTCGGAAAGCGCCTTGAACCGCTGGGCACGCTCACTGCGGTGGGCGTGTGGGGGGCGCGGCACGCACCCGATTTCGCCGCTGCGGCGGCGCGCAGTTGGCGGACCCCACGCGTGGACGAGGACCGCCACCGCGACCGCGAAAACACGCACGAGGTCTCCGTCACCGCGTTGCGGGGGGTGGTGTCGTCGGCGGATCTGGACGCCGAGTGGCCGGTGGCCGAGCGCACGCCTCCAATCTGGGGTGCGCTGCGGCAGCGTCGGCACCTCTATCGCCGCGCGGTGCACTACGGGGACAGCCCCGCCCAAATGCTGGACGTCTGGCGCCGCAAGGATCTACCGACCGAGCCCGCGCCGGTGCTGATCTTCGTACCGGGCGGCGCCTGGGTGCACGGCAGCCGGACCCTGCAGGGTTCCGCGCTGATATCGCGACTGGCAGAGCAGGGTTGGGTGTGCCTGGCGATCGACTACCGCGTCTCGCCGCACCACCGCTGGCCGCGCCACATCGCCGACGTCAAGACCGCCATCGCGTGGGCCCGCGCCAACGTCGATAAATTCGGCGGTGATCGCAATTTCATTGCGGTGGCGGGTTGTTCGGCCGGTGGGCATCTGTCCGCGCTGGCCGGGCTCACCGGCAATGATCCCGATTTCCAGGCCACGCTGCCGGAAGGCTCCGACAGCTCGGTGGACGCGGTGGTCGGTATCTACGGTCGCTACGACTGGGAAGACTGCTCCACCCCGGAGCGCGTCCGGTTCGTCGACTTCCTGGAGCGGGTCGTGGTGAAGCGGTCGATCGCCCGTCATCCGGAAGTGTTCCGTGATGCGTCGCCGATCGCCCGCGTGCACCGGAATGCACCGCCGTTCTTGGTGATTCACGGCAGCAAGGACGCTGTGATTCCCGTGGAGCAGGCCCGCAGCTTCGTCGACCGGTTGCGTTCGGTGTCTACCTCATTGGTCAGCTACGTCGAACTGCCGGGTGCCGGTCACGGCTTCGACCTGCTCGACGGTCCCCGTGCGGGTGCCATGGCACACACAACGGCCCTGTTCCTCAATCAGGTGTATCGCAACCGGACTCAGTTCGCCAAACGGGTTATCTGAGCGCGCCAGCGGATTTAAGGTCACCGTATGAGTAGGGACCTGCGGTGAAGCGGCTTAGCGGCTGGGACGCGGTACTGCTGTACAGCGAGACCCCCAACGTGCACATGCACACCATCAAAGTCGCGGTGATCGAACTGGACGAGGACCATCGCGGCTTCGGTATCGACGCGTTCCGTGAAGTGATCGCCAGCCGGATGGACAAGCTTGTCCCGTTGGGCTATCAGCTGATCGACGTCCCGTTGAAGTTCCACCACCCGATGTGGCGGGAGAACTGCGAAGTCGATTTCGAGTACCACATTCGTCCCTGGCGGCTGGCCACGCCGGGCGGCCGTCGTGAACTCGACGAGGCGATCGGCCAGATCGCCAGCACGCCGCTGGACCGTGCTCACCCGCTCTGGGAGATGTACTTCGTCGAGGGCCTGGCCAACCACCGGATCGCGGTGGTGGTCAAGATCCACCACGCGCTTGCCGACGGCGTCGCCTCGGCCAACCTGATGGCCCACGGTATGGATCTGATGCCCACACCTCAGGGCGGCTCGTACACCTCGGATCCCGCGCCCGGTAAGCGGGAGTTGATGACTTCGGCGTTCGTGGACCACCTGCGCCACATCGGGCGAATTCCGGCGACGATCCGGTATACCGCGGAGGGCGTGGGCCGGGTGCGACGCAGCTCGCGCAAGTTCTCTCCGGAGCTGACCCGGCCGTTCACCCCGCCGCCGACTTTCATGAACCACATGCTCACCCCCGAACGCAGATTCGCCACCGCCACACTGGCATTCACCGATGTGAAGGAGACCGGAAAGAAGCTCGGCGCCACCATCAACGACATGGTGCTGGCCATGTCGAGCGGGGCGCTGCGCACGTTGCTGTTGCGGTATGACGGCACGGCCGAACCGCTGCTGGCCTCGGTTCCGGTGGCCTACGACTTCTCGCCGGAACGCATCTCCGGAAACCGCTTCAGCGGAATGATGGTGGCACTGCCGACCGACTGCCACGACCCGCTGGAACGGGTGCGGTCCGCTCACCAAAACGCGGTGTCCGCCAAGGAAAGCCATCAGCTGTTGGGACCGGAGCTGATCAGCCGCTGGGCCGCCTATTGGCCGCCGGTGACGACGGAAGCGATGTTCCGGTGGATGTCGGGCCGCGACGGGCAGAACAAGGTGCTCAACCTGAACATCTCGAACGTTCCCGGTCCCCGCGAGCGCGGAAAGGTGGGCGGCGCGCTGGTCACCGAGATCTATTCGGTGGGCCCGTTGACCGCCGGCAGCGGCCTGAATATCACCGTGTGGAGCTATGTCGACCAGCTCAACATCTCGGTGCTGTCCGACGGTTTAACCGTCAAGGACCCGCATGAGGTGACCGAGGCGATGGTCGCCGACTTCCTCGAAATACGCAGGGCCGCTGGGCTTTCCGAAGAGCTGTCCGTCGTCGAGGCGGCTATGGCTCCGGCTTGATGCGGGGCCTGAGCAGCTACGGCGAGCGTCTGCTCGGCAATTACACTGACCGGCCGGTTCGTCACGCGGGCCGACCGTTACCATCTGCACTGTGAGCGACGAAGCCAACACCGAGCCCGAGGTCCTGGTCGAGCAGCGGGACCGGATCCTGATCATCACCATCAACCGCCCCAAGGCCAAGAACGCGGTCAACGCAGCGGTCAGCCGTGCCCTGGCCGACGCGATGGACCGCCTCGACGGCGACAGCGGCCTTTCGGTGGGAATCCTCACCGGCGCGGGCGGCTCGTTCTGCGCGGGCATGGATCTCAAGGCGTTCGCCCGCGGCGAGAACGTCGTGGTCGAAGGCCGCGGCATGGGCTTCACCGAACGTCCACCCGCCAAGCCGCTGATTGCGGCGGTTGAGGGCTACGCGCTGGCCGGCGGGACCGAGCTGGCGCTGGCCACCGACCTCATCGTGGCGGCCAAGGACTCCGCATTCGGAATTCCCGAGGTCAAGCGCGGCCTGGTGGCCGGCGGTGGCGGACTGCTGCGGCTGCCGGAGCGCATCCCGTCCGCCATCGCCATGGAGCTGGCGCTGACCGGCGACAATCTGTCCGCCGAGCGTGCCCACGAGCTGGGGCTGGTCAACGTTCTGGCCGAGCCGGGGAAGGCGCTGGACGCGGCGATCGCGTTGGCGGAAAAGATCACCGCCAATGGGCCGCTGGCGGTGGCTGCCACCAAGCGGATCATCGTCGAGTCCGCCGGCTGGAGCCCGGAGACCAGGTTCGCCGAGCAGATCAAGATCCTGGGCCCGATCTTCATGTCCAACGACGCCAAGGAGGGAGCGATCGCGTTCGCCGAAAAGCGTCCGCCCCGCTGGACCGGGACTTAGGCCGAGCAGACGCAAAAGCCCCCATTTGTGCCGAAATGAGGAGCTTTTGCGTCTTTTCGCGGGCACTAACCCGTCAGGTACCGCTGCACGGTCGGGCCCAGCCAGGCGACCAGATCCTCGATGCTGGTCGACGCCAGCGGCTCGATCTTCAGCTGGTAACGCGCGAACGCCAGCCCGGCCAGGTGACTGGCCACCAGCTCGACGCGGAGCTCGGCGTCCGTCACCCCGAACTCCGCGGCGACCCGCTCGGCCATCGGGCCGGCGAGGCTGTCGTGCAACACTTTTCGGGCCTGGGGATGGATCGCCGCTGAGCGCCATAACGTCAGCAGTGGCTCATATTCGGCGCCTTCGTCCCAGTGCTCGAGGAAGCGGCGCACCAGCCTCGAACCGATGTCTTCGACGCCCTCCCCGAACAGCGTGGCCAGGTGGTGCAGCGGGTGCTCGGGTCCGATCAGCGCCGACGCGGTGAAAAGCTCTTCCTTGTTGCCGAAGAAGTAGTAGACCATCGCCACGTCCACCCCGGCGTCGGCGGCGATCGCGCGGACGGTGGCCCGCTCGTACCCGTCGTGCATAAAGCGCTCGCGCGCCGCGTCGAGGATCCGCTGCCGGCTCTGCTGACCGGTGCGCCACCGGCCGCTACGCCGCCTCTCTGACATGCGGGCAGCATACTTCAACACCCGTTGATCATTGTCTGCTCGCGGCGTACATTCATTCTTGAACGGAGGTTGAAGAATGACTACCAACACGCACGAACGCCGGCTTTGGTGGCGTCACCTGCTCTCGATCATGGTTGCTCCGGTCGTGATGACGGTCGTCATACCCGCGCTTATCTTGAGTCCGGGCGGTGTGCGGCGACCTGACCTGAGTTCCCCCGCGATGGTCGCGCTGGTGACCGTCGGTGGCCTGCTGATCGTCGGTGGACTGAGCCTGATGGTCTGGACGAACGTCCTGTTCGACCGGATCGGCAAGGGCACTCTCGGTGTGGGCCCGGTGCTCGGCGAGCCGGTCCACCTGGTCGTTCGCGGCCCGTACCGGCACGTCCGCAACCCGATGATCACCGGGGTGCTCTGCGTGCTGCTGGGGGAGGCGGCGGTCACCGCGTCCGGATCACTGCTCGGATGGTTCGCCATCTTTTTCGCCGCACTCGCTACCGTGATCCGGTTCTGGGAAGAGCCTCATCTCGTGCAGCGCTATGGCGCCGAATACGTCGAATACCGGCGCAACGTTCCCCGCTGGATCCCCCGGATCTCGCCCTGGCGATAAGCGGCGCCGGTAAAGGTCCCGCCACGACATGGGTTACACTACGGCCTAGATTTGTAAAGGCAGAAATCCAGGAAGATCGAGGATGAGCGTTTCGTTGCTGCTCGAGATGGCGGCCTCGAGCAACCCCGATCGCACGGCGATTGTTTCTGAGGGGTCATATGGCTCCTTGCGGTTCACGACGCAGCAGCTCAGCGACCTCGCCGATGGCGGCGCGGGCGTCATCGCGGGATCGAACGCCCAGCACGTCGCTTACGTCGGGACCGGCGGCGCGATGTTGCCGGTGCTGATATTCGCCGCGGCTCGCGCCGGTCTGCCCTTCACTCCGATCAACTACCGGCTGTCCGCCGAGGGCATCCAGACCTTGATCCGGCGGTTGCCCGAACCGCTGGTGATCGTCGACGACCGCTATCGGGACATGGTCGGCGATGCGGCGCAGCGGGTAATGCTTTCCGACGACTTCTTGACCGCCGCGCCCGACGCAGAACCCGTCACCGAATTCCCCGACCCCGACTCGGTGGCCATCGTGCTGTTCACCTCGGGCACCACGTCCGCACCCAAGGCAGTCGAACTCTCCCACAACAACCTGACCAGCTATGTCACCGGCACGGTCGAATTCGAGTCGGCCGACCCGGCCGACGCCGCGCTGATCTGCGTGCCGCCGTACCACATTGCCGGGGTCGGCGCCGCGCTGTCCAACCTGTACGCCGGCCGGAAGATGGTCTATCTGCCCAATTTCGACGCGCAGCAGTGGGTGTCGCTGATCAACGCCGAACACGTCACCACCGCGACGGTGGTGCCGACCATGCTGGACCGTATCGTCACCGTGCTCGAGAACGGCCGCCATGAATTGCCCTCGCTGCGTAACTTGGCGTACGGCGGCTCGAGGGTGGGCCTGCCGCTGGTCCGCCGGGCGCTGGAGCTGTTGCCGCATGTGGGCTTCGTCAACGCCTACGGCCTGACTGAGACGAGCTCGACGATCGCGGTGCTGACCCCCGACGACCACCGTGCCGCCCAGGCCGCGCTGGCCACGGCCGATGTCGCCGTCGCCAAGCGATTGGGATCGGTGGGCCAGCCTGTTCCCGGGATCGAGCTGCAGATCCGCGGCGACGACGGCACCGTGCTGGGGCCGGGTCAAAGCGGGGAGCTGTTCGTGCGCGGCGAGCAGGTGTCCGGCCGCTACACCGGGATCGGCTCGGTGCTCGACGAAAACGGTTGGTTCCCAACGAAGGACATCGCCGTGCTCGATGCCGACGGCTATCTGTTCATCGGCGGACGCAGCGACGACACCATCATCCGCGGCGGCGAGAACATTGCGCCGGCCGAGCTGGAGGAGGTGCTGGTCGAGCACCCCGATGTGCGCGATGTCGCCGTGGTCGGGGTCGAGGATCAACAGTGGGGCCAGGCGATCGTCGCGGTGGTGGTTCCGGCCGACGGTGTCGAGCCCGATCCCGAGCAACTGCGCGAATACGTCCGCGAAAGCTTGCGCGGATCGCGTACCCCCGACCGGGTAGTGTTTCGCCACGAGCTACCCACTACCCCTACCGGCAAGGTGCTTCGCCGGGAAATCATCGATGAGCTAGCAGGACGCTAAAAGGATGAGTGCATGATCAAGAACGGAACCCGGCTGGCCAGCCAGGTGTGTGACACCCAGGTCATCGTGGTCAGAAGCGCCGACAGCCTCGACGACTTGCGCTGCGGCGGCGTCCCGATGGTGGAGATCGGCGGCGAACGCAAGGGCGAACTCGACCCGGCCTTCGCCGACGGCACCATCATGGGCAAGCGCTACGTCGACGAGACCGGAGCCGAGGTGCTGGTGACCAAGCCCGGAACCGGAAGCCTGAGTGTCGGCCAGACCGCGCTGCAGCTCAAAGAGGTCAAGCCGCTACCGGCCAGCGACTGACCGCTATTGCCGGGGTGCGCCGGCGGTCACACCTGCCGGAACATTGCGGCGAACGAATTCCCTTGCCTTGATCAAGAATTCGAGCTGTTCGCCAACCTGGCGCAGCGGGGTGACGCTGCGCGTCGAGCGACACAACACGATGGCGCCCTCCAGCGCGGAGATCGACATCACCGCCAGCGACGCCGCATCCGCCTCGCTGAAGCCGTCGGCGACGAACGCGCGCGTCGTTGCGGTACACCAGCGGCCCAGGATGACTCCCGCCTCGGACGACAGCTCAAGTTCGTGGTCGCCGCAGCCGATCGCGGCCGCCACCACGGGGCAACCCGCGTTGAAGCCGCCGTCGGTCAGCAGGTGCTCCCAGAACTCGACATACTCGCGCAGCAACGCCTTGGCGCCACGGTCGATAGCGTGGTCGATCGTCGCTGTGATCGAGTCACCGGCGTATCGCAGCGCCTCGGCCAGAATCTGATTGCGTCCGTCGGGAAAGTGGTAGTACACCGAGCCGCGCGGGGCGCCGCTGCGGGCCAGCACCTCGTCGATCGTGACGCCGGCCGCACCGCGCTCGCGCATCACCTCGGCGGCACTGACCAGCATCTTTTCCCTGGTGTCGCAGCGCTTCGTGGAGGCGGGGCCGCGCGCGGGGTCCACAGGATTCGGCACGGTCGTACCTTGGTTGGCCGGCGTCATGCGGCCTGCGACGGCCGCACAGCGGGCCAGTGTGCGTTGCGCCGATCAAGCCAGGAGGGTCGCCGCAGGTCGGGCATTTCCCGCGTGAATTGATGGCCAGCGATGTTGAGTTCGAGGATCCACATGGCTTCTCCCGGCATGGGTGCTGCTCTCACGCGCCGGGGCCGCCGGCCCATGACTATGCAAAGCAGCATATAAGACAGACGTTCATTAAGCAAGCCTTTCTATATGAATCCCGAGTGTACTGGGTGGATTGCGGGGATTGACCTGCGGCACCATCCGACCTGTCACGAAGTATTATGGGATCTTGCATAATCGACACGCCTGATGCTTGACTTTGTCGATGACCAGCGAGACTTCGACTCCCGAGTTGCCCGTCCTGGAAACCGTGACCCTCGAGCGGGACGGACATGTCCTGCTGATCGGCCTGAACCGGGCCCACAAACGCAATTCCTTCGACCGGGCGATGCTGGCCGACCTGGCCCGCGCCTACGGGCTGCTGGAATCCGATGAGTCGGTACGAGCCGGGGTGCTGTTCGCGCACGGCGACCATTTCACGGCAGGCCTGGATCTGGTCGACGTTGCTCCGGCGATCGCGGCCGGGGAACGGCAGGTTCCTGACGATGGTCGCGACCCGTGGCGGCTGGACGGCCCGTGGAGCACACCGCTGGTCGCGGTCGCACACGGTTGGTGCATGACGCTGGGGATCGAACTGCTGCTGGCAGCGGACGTCCGGCTCGCCGCGGCCGGCACCCGCTTCACCCAACTTGAAGTCCAGCGCGGCATCTACCCCTTCGGCGGCGCGACGATCCGCCTTCCGCGGGAGGCCGGCTGGGGCAACGCCATGCGCTGGCTGCTCACCGGCGACGAGTTCGACGCCGCCGAGGCGCACCGCATCGGCCTGGTGCAAGAGGTGGCCGACGATGCGGGCGCAGCGTTGGCCCGGGCCCGCGACATCGCGCACACCATTGCCGACCGCGCGGCTCCGCTGGGCGTGCGCGCCACGCTCGCCTCAGCGCATGCAGCGCGCGACGAGGGTGAAGCCGCCGCGATCGAGGGCCTGGTCCCCGCCATTACCGCGCTGTTCGCCAGTGAGGACGCCGCCGAGGGCGTGCAATCCTTCATCGAACGACGGCAGGCCCAATTCAAGGGCCGCTAGCCCGTTCGAGCGTGACGGTGCAGTCACGCTCGCGCTCCGACGTGACTGCACCGTCACGTTGGGGACCAGGACTACTCGACGGTGTAGCCCATCGGCATCAGCACGCTCTTCTGCTGGGTGAAATGCTCGACGCCTTCCGGCCCATTTTCCCGGCCGATGCCGGAGTTCTTGTAGCCGCCGAACGGACAGCAGGGATCAAAGGCGTACCAGTTGATTGCGTAAGTGCCGGTGCGAATCTTCTCCGAGATCTCGATGCCGTGCGGCACATTGGCGGTCCATACGCTGCCTGCCAGCCCATACACCGAGTCGTTGGCGATCTTGATCGCGTCGTCCTCGGTGTCGTAGGGGATGATGCTCAGCACCGGCCCAAAGATCTCCTCCTGGGCGATCGTCATCTTGTTGTCGACGTCAGCAAAGACAGTGGGCTGCACGAAGAAGCCGTTGTCCAGCCCTTCGGGACGGCCGCCGCCACACACCAGCCGGGCGCCCTCCTCGATACCCTTGGCGATGTAGCCCTCCACCCGTGCGCGTTGCTTCTCCGAAATCAGCGAGCCGATCTGGGCGGCCGCGTCTGACGGCGGCCCGACCGGTAGGGCCTGCACGAAATTGCTTACCGCCTCCACGATTTCGTCGTAGCGCGAGCGCGGCGCCAAGATACGGGTCTGGCCCACACAGGCCTGACCGGTATTCATGATCCCGGAGAACACCATCATCGGGATCGCGGCGGCCAGGTCGACATCCTCGAGCACGATGGCCGCCGATTTCCCGCCGAGCTCCAAGGTGCACGGCTTGAGCAGATCCGCGGCGCGTCGGCCGATCTCCTTGCCGACGGTCGAGCTACCGGTGAAGGTGAACAGATCGACGTCCCGGTTGGACGTCAGCGCCTGCCCGGTCTCGATCCCGCCGGGTACCACCGACAGCACACCTTCGGGCAGGCCCGCCTCGGCGAACACCTCCGCCAATGCGTTTGCGGTCAGCGGGGTTTCGGCGGCGGGCTTGAGCACCACCGTGCAGCCGGCCAGCAACGCCGGACCCAGCTTGTTGACCGCCAAGAACAACGGCACGTTCCAGGCGATGATCGCGCCCACCACACCGACCGGCTCACGATGGACGATGGTCTGCCCGTAGGAGCCGTTGCGTATCTCCCGCCACTTGACCTGGTCTGCGGCCGGGCCGGCGAAGAAGTTCAGCGCGCCCATCGAACCCATCCAGTGCATTGTTTCGATGGTGGTCGGCGGCTGGCCGGTCTCGTCGGCGAGCAGCTTGGCGAATAGCGGTTTGCGTTCCTCCAGCAACTTCAGCGCGCTGGCGATGACGGCAGCGCGCTCCTTCGGCGGCGTCGAGGGCCAGGGGCCGTTGTCGAATGCGGCGCGGGCCGCGGCAACCGCGGCGTCCACGTCGGCCGCGGCCGCGGCCGGCACCTTGCCGACATATTCGCCGGTGGCCGGGCAGTGCACCTCGATGACCTCGGATGTCGACGGCTCCGTCCACTTGCCGCCGATGAAAAGTTTGTCGTATTCGGTCGTCTGACTGTCACTCATGGGCGCCACCCTACCCAAGCCGAAGAAGAATTAGAACATGTTCCATTATCGCGGCTGGAGCACTAGTACGAGATTGCTGACCAGAAACTCCCGCAGCACCGGCACCGAGGTCAGCCACCACGCCCATCGCGGGTGGTACCGGGGAAATGCGGCTATCGCCGCGCCGGTGCTCGCGGCCCAGTTCAGACCGTCGGCCGCGGACACCGCGAACAACGACGACCCATAGTTGTTCTTTGCTGGATGACCGTGTTTGCGCGCATACCGCGCGGCGGCGCGGTAGCCGCCGAGATAGTGGCTCAGGCCCATCTCATGCCCACCGAACGGGCCCAGCCAGACGGTGTAGGACAGCACCGCCAGCCCGCCCGGCCTGGTCACACGCAGCATCTCGTCGCCGAGCTGCCAGGGCCGCGGCACGTGTTCGGCGACATTGGACGACAAGCAGATGTCCACCGAGTCGTCGGCGAAAGGCAGCGCCATGCCTGAGGCCCGGACGAACGTGCCCCCGGAGTGCCGGGCACTGGCGAAAGCCGACCCGGTCGCGTGCATCTCGTTCGGGTCCGGTTCGACACCGATGTACCGAACACCGGCGTCGGCAAAGGCCCTCGCGAAATAGCCAGGGCCGCCGCCGATGTCGAGCAGGGTGCGGCCCATCGGATGCTCGCCGCGGGTGGCTCGCCAGAGATCACCGACCATCGCCACGGTGTCGGTTGCCAGTGCGCCGTAGAAGCGCGCCGGGTCCGGTTGCTCGTAGCGGAACTCTGCCAAGAGCCGCACTGAGCGGGCAAGCGTTGCCCGGCGCGCGAAAACGTCGGTCGCCGCCACTTGCCACACCCTACGGGCGTCGCCGGGTTAGGCTGACGAGCGATGTCTGACCTGCGCTCGGTGCTGCTGCTGTGCTGGCGCGATACCGGGCACCCACAGGGCGGCGGCAGCGAGACCTATCTGCAGCGCATCGGCGCGCAGCTGGCCGCCTCCGGTGTCGAGGTCACCTTGCGCACCGCGCGCTATCCGGGGGCGCCGCGACGTGAAGTTGTCGACGGTGTGCGCATCAGCAGGGCCGGCGGGCGGTACTCGGTGTACGTGTGGGCGTTGGTCGCGATGGTGGCCGCCCGATTCCGGCTCGGACCGCTGCGACGGGTACGACCCGACCTGGTCGTCGATACCCAGAACGGCTGGCCCTTCCTTGCCCGCCTGGTGTACGGCCGGCGGGTGGTGATGCTGGTGCACCACTGTCACCGCGAGCAATGGCCGGTGGCCGGCCCGGTGATCTCCAAGGTCGGCTGGTATGTCGAATCGACGCTGTCGCCGCGGCTGCACCGGCAGAACCAGTACCTGACGGTCTCGCTGCCGTCGGCGCGCGATTTGGTCGCTCTCGGGGTGGGAAACGAGCGGATCGCGGTGGTACGCAACGGTCTCGACGAGGCGCCGCCGCGAACGTTGTCAGGACCTCGTGCAGCCACACCACGGGTGGTCGTGCTCTCGCGATTGGTGCCACATAAGCAGATCGAGGATGCACTCGAAGCCGTCGCAGAGCTGCGGTCACGCATCCGGGGTCTACACCTCGACATCGTCGGCGACGGCTGGTGGCGGCAGCGACTGGTCGACCACGTACAGCGGCTCGGCATCGGCGACGCGGTGACCTTCCACGGCCATGTCGGCGACGTGACGAAACACCATGTGCTGCAAAGCGCATGGGTCCACGTGCTGCCGTCGCGCAAGGAGGGCTGGGGGCTGGCGGTTGTCGAGGCGGCCCAGCACCGGGTGCCGACCATCGGCTACCGGTCGTCGGGCGGATTGTCCGACTCGATCGTCGACGGAGTGACCGGGGTGTTGGTGGACGACCGCGTCCAGCTGGTGGATCGACTCGAACAACTGCTGTCCGATCCGGTGCTGCGTGACCAGCTCGGCACCAAGGCGCAGATACGCAGCATCGAGTTCTCCTGGCGGCAAAGCGCCGACGCGATACGCAGCGTGCTGGAAGCGGCGCAAGCCGGCGACTTCGTCAGCGGCGTGGTGTAGAGCGCGAGCAGACACAAAATCGCCCAATTCCGTGCCGAAATGGGCGATTTTGCGTCTGCTCGCTAACGGTCTCGGCGCCGCCAACTGGCGAGCACTGCCCCGGCCCCGCCCAGGACGAGCAGCGCCAGCCACGCCCAATGCGCGATGAGGGTCGCGCGGACGCGTGCCGCAGGCACACCCGCAGTGTGGCCGCCGATCCAGTAGAGAGCGATGTGGCCGTCCTGATACGTCGGTCTCAGCGCGTCGAGGGTGCGGGCGGCGTCACCCATGTCGCCGGCGGTGTCTGATTCGACCACCAGCCATGCCACTCCCGCGGAGGCCAACGCAGCGGGATCCCGCCCATTCAGGAGCAGCTCCTGCACCTGACGGGCGTGCGTCCCCTCCCCGGGGATCGTCACCCTGGAAATGGTCAGATCACCGGTGGTCAGCACGTCGGCGTGCACCCAGCGGGGTAGCGGATCGAGTACCGGTGCCGGGCCCGACCAGAAGAACATCCGCATACTGCCGGCGGGCAACACCGCCACCGCCCCCGGCCGCGCATTGACCGCGGCCGCCACCGCGCTCCACCCGGGCGGGTAGCGCACCGGCTGAACCTTGCCCCAGACGCCCCAGGCCAGATCGGGCAGCGCCAGAATCAGCGCAGTGCAGCAGACCATCGCCGTCACTCCCGGCGGCGACAGTCGTCGCAACGTCACCACCGCCCCCGCGCCTGCGAGTGCGTATCCCGGCATCGCCAGCGCCACCCACTTCTGCCCGTCGCGCAGCACCCCGAAGCCGGGCATGGCGTCAACCACCATCCGCAGGACGTGCAGGCCCGGGCCCGTTGCCAAAGCGGCCGGCACCACCACCGCAACCGCCGCCAGTACCAGCAGCGGCACCGCCGCCGGGCGGCGCGCGACTGCCGGCAATCCGACCGCCACCACACCCACCAGCACCACGGCCGACGAGACAGCCAAAAGCGTTGTCCGCGAATTGGGTACGGCTTCGCCGTTCCAGATGCCGCCGAGGCTGGCCACGCTTCCAAGCGTGCCCAGCCCCGGTTCGGCGCGAGGCGCGAAGGCGGTCACCCCGAGTGCGTTCGCCGGCGTATGAGCCGGCAACGACGGGCCCAGCGCCGACGCCACGAGCCAGGGCAGCGCCGCGACAACCGCGGCGCCCAAAGCGACCGCCGAGCACAGCCAGCGCGGCCTGGACCCACCGGAGCCATCAACCGGAACCGCAACGCAGACCAGTGCCACCGTCGCGGCGAGCAGCAGCCCGGTCGGGGTCAGCCCAGCCAACGCGATCCAAAAGGCCAACGCGAAAAACCCGCACCACGCGCTGCCGGGAGTCGATCGCAGGGTCAGCATCACCGCCGCTACCCATGGCAGGCAGCCGTAGCCGAGCAGCAGGCTCCAATGCCCCTGCAGCAGCCGCTCGGCGACATAGGGGTTCCAGATCGCCAGCGTGATCGCAACGAACTGACCACCGGCGCCGCCCGCGGGCAGTGCCACGGCGACCAATCGTGCCGCACCCCAGCCCGCCAGCCACAGACCCAGGACGAGCAGTGCCTTCACGACGACGCCGCCGTCGATGACATGCGAGGCCAGCGCCACCGCGAAATCTTGCGGTGTGGCCCGCGGCGCCGCGGTCAACCCCAAGGCGGTGTCGGATAGATACGACCGCGGGGTGGAGACCGCGTCGCGCAGCAGTAGATACCCAGGCCGCAGCACCGGCCCCGCCACAAGCAGCGCGAGGAGCAGTGCGTAGCCCGGTTGAGAGCAGCGGGCCATTCTGGCCCGCATTGTCGCCGAGCTAGGCCTGGACGGTTGGGGCACCTGGGTCGGGCGGATCAGACGGTCTCGACCCAGGCGGCTCACCCGAACTCAACTGGGGCGGACTCGAAGCGGGCGGCCCCGGATCCGGATGCAGATCGGGCCGCTGGGTGGGCAACTTCTCGGTCTCGGCTTCAGCACCGGGCACCGGTTCGTCGAACCCGCGGCCGTAGTAGTCGTGGTCGCCACGATCCAGGCCGGGGTCGATCAACGCGCTCTCGGTCCGCAGGCTGAATGAGGCGAGCAATCCGCCGCCGACCAGCGCGATCAACCCAACCGCGGTGAACGTGATCGGCAGCACCCGCGACCACAGCGCCAGCCGGTCACGCTCGTCGCGGGCGGCGTTGACCTGGGATTCGACGGTGTCTTCGGTGGACGTGACCGAGTAGTCGGCCAGCCGTACTTCGGGCTTCATCTTGTTGCGGGCGAAGTAGTGGTTCGCGTGCTCGGTTTGTTTGACGATGGTGCCCGTCACCGGGTCCACCCAGAAAGTCCGCTGCGCGGCGTAGTAGCGGGTCATCGTGATCTGTTCGTCCGGCTCGCCACCCACGCCCCACATCGTCGCGGAGGCCTTGATTTGGCCGTCCTCTCGGTTGGCCAACAGTGACGGGTACTCGATGGGGTCGGTCAGCGCGCCGTCGGCGTTGTAGCCGACGTTCTGCTTGAACCGGTACGTGGTCAATCCGTTGACGTCGTCTTCGGCGTCAAAGGTGGCATCAAAAGGCTTCTGCGCGATCGGGTCGAAATATTGATAGGTCTTCTTCTGGGTGTTGAACGGGAACCGGTACGACAACCCGGTGTGGCGCAGCGGCGCGGTGGTGGGCGGGTTCTCGTCGTTGAAGGCCCGCGGTCGCTGGACAAACCCGCCGGTGTGAGTGTCGTCGGAAACCGCCATCGCAGTCTTGCGGTTGAGCGTGACGATGTCGACGATCGCCAGCAGCAGCCCGCTGTCTTTCTGCTTGTCGGTGCGCCGAACGGAGGTGCCGGCTTGAAGGGTCACCACATCGGCAGTCGCGGGGTTCTCGACGGTGATCTGCTGCTGGGACACCAGCCGCACGTTCTGGTTGGTGATGACGTGGTCACCCGACAACGACGCCGCGTCGAGGGCCGTGCCGCTGCCGTCACTGACCAACGTGGCGTCGACGTTCAGCGGGATCTTGGTGATCCTGCTGCTGGTGTACGTCGACAACAGCAGCGCGGCGATCAGTAGAGCGGCTCCGAGTCCGATGATTCCGCATGCGGCGAATCGCAACATGACTGCTCGGTTCACGTTGCTGTGTCCTCCTTGTGGTCCATTGGACTCGTCGGTCGCGACCCGCTCCGACCTGACCAAGCAGCGAGGCAAACCCGTTTGACCCTAACAGCAGAATCTGGGGCCTTCGCCTGCGAACCCATCGCCGCATCACTACGTATTCGGGTGTACCCGATTGTCGTGCGCCGCATCACGGGCAAACTGTGACCGTGAGCGATGCGCAGCAGGTCGGCGGGGTCCGCAGTTTTCTGCCCGCCGTGGAGGGAATGCGCGCATGCGCGGCCATCGGCGTCGTCGTCACGCACGTCGCGTTTCAGACCGGCCACACCGGCGGGGTGTTCGGCCGGCTGTTCGGCCGGTTCGATCTGGCCGTCGCGGTGTTCTTCGCCTTGTCCGGATTCCTACTGTGGCGCGGCCATGCCGCGGCCGCACGCGAGCTGGGGGCACTGCCGCTGACCGGCCACTACTTGCGGTCGCGGGTGGTCCGCATCATGCCGGCCTATCTGGTGGCGGTCGTGGTGATCCTGAGCCTGCTGCCCGACGCGGACCACCCCAGCCTGACGGTGTGGCTGGCGAACCTGACGCTCACCCAGATCTATGTGCCGCTGACCCTCACCGGCGGCCTGACCCAGATGTGGAGCCTGTCCGTCGAGGTCACCTTCTACCTCGCGCTGCCCATTCTGGCGCTTCTTGCCCGCCGGGTTCCGGTTGCCGCCCGGGTGCCGACGATTGCGGCTCTGGGCGCGTTGAGCTGGGCGTGGGGCTGGGTGCCGCTGAACGGCGGTCCTGGAATCACCCCGTTGAACTGGCCCCCGGCGTTTTTCTCCTGGTTCGCCGCGGGCATGCTGCTGGCGGAGTGGATCTACTGCCCGCTGGGATTGCCACACCGGATCGCGCGCCGTCGGGTGCCGATGGCCGTCATCGCGGTGCTGGCGTATCTGGTGGCGGCCTCCCCGCTGGCAGGTCCGGAGGGGTTGGTTCCGAGCACGGCCGTCCAATTCGCGGTGAAGACGGCGATGGGGTCGCTGGTCGCTTTCGCGCTCGTGGCGCCCTTGGTGCTGGACCGGCCGGACACCTCGCACCGGCTGCTGGGCAGCACGACAATGGTGACCCTGGGACGGTGGTCCTACGGCCTTTTCATCTGGCACTTGGCCGCACTGGCGATGGTCTTCCCGGTGATCGGGACGTTCCCGTTCACCGGACGGATGCCCACGGTGCTGGTGCTGACGGTGATTTTCGGTTTCGCGATCGCCGCGGTGAGTTATGCCCTGGTCGAGTCGCCCTGTCGCGAAGCACTGCGTACCTGGGAACGTCGCAGGCACGCACCGAGTCCCGGACGGGTCGAACCGCAGGAGGAGGCAATCGCTCCGTGACGTGCCCGGCTTGGCCGATCTTGACGTCACCGGAGCAGTCGCTGGTCCTGCGCCGCCTGATCGAAAGCCTCGAGGCGATCAACGTTCACCTCGACAACCCGAGCGCATGGCGCGCGGCGGATGTCGCTGACCAATACATCCGGATCGAAGCCGACGACAGTCTGGTGTTTCCGGCGCCGCAGCGACGCGAATATGCGGTCGCCGTACACATTTTCGCCAGACCGATCAACGGCGATCTGCACGATCACCGCTGGCCGTTTGCGGTCTACCCGTTCGCCGCGGCACTGCCCGACGGGACGCCGCTCTATGAGATGCCGTGGGAGCACGGCCAGCAGTCCGGCGTGATGACAGTCGGCTCGCGGCACCCGTACGCCATCGAGGAATGTGCGGTGCGGCACGCGGTCCACGGATTGCGCCCGCACATGTCGCTGACGGTCACCGACATCACCGACCCGGCGACGCGGCCCAATCGGTTGTCCGCCGTGCCGCTTTCGGCGCATGTCACCGATGTTGTTCTCGCGCATGCCCGAAACGCGTTCAGGATGACTGTCAGTCGGTGATGTTCAACTCAGCGCGGCGGCTTCGGGGTATCCATGTCGGCGGAGTGTCGGCGATGGGTTGCGGCGGGTAGGGGGGCACGGGGCCGAGCGGGAAATCGGTCGCAGTCGGGCCGCGTCCAGGCGGAATAGGACCATAGTGCGGCTGGGGCGGAGGCGGCGGCGACGGGCGGCGCGACACGCGAAACAGCGCTATCCCGCTCATCACGAGGGCGGCGACTGACATCGTCGTGATTACCAACAGCCACAGGCCAAGCAGTGTCATCGCGCTACTGCCCGACGACGTCGATGACGATGGTGGTGATGTTGTCCGGCCCGCCGCCGTTGTTGGCTGCTTCGATCAGTGCCGCACAGGCATTCCCGGGAGTGGGCTGGGAGCCGAGGATCTGGGCCAGCGACGCATCGTCGACGACTCCGTGCAGCCCGTCGCTGCACAGCAGGACGCGGTCGCGAGGCTGCAAATCGACTGCGGCGACGTCGGGATGCGCCGGCGGATTCATGCCCACATGCCGGGTGATGACGCTGCGTGACGGATGCTGGCGCGCGTCCTGCGGCTCGACTTCGCCCGCGTCGACCAGCGCCTGGACCAGGCTGTGATCGCGAGTCAGGCGGTGCAGTTGTTGGTCGCGGTACAGGTAGGCGCGGCTGTCACCCAGATGACCGACCAACGCCCGCAGACCCGCGACGACGACGGCCACCACCGTGGTGCTGGCTCCGGCGAGCTCGGGATCGTTGGCCCCGCTGGTGCGCAGGTCCGTCGATATTTCGGCGATCGCGGCGCCGAACCGTTCGGGAGCGGTCGGGTCGTCGAGACCGACCGAGTCGAGGTGGCGTTGCAGGTATTGCGGCAGCAATTCCACCACCATTTGAGCGGCCCGGTCGCCATGGCTGCTGGAAGCGACGCCGTCGGCGACTATGAATAGGCCCTGCTCGGCATTGACACCCCAACGATCCTGATTGCTGGTTCGTTGTCGGCCTGTGTCGCTGAGGCCCTCGTAATCAACGGCGTGCATTGGCATTCGCCACCAGCCTCCCCGCTCATGGTCGTTTCCGATGGTCTGGCCCCGCGATCGGCTTGGCCAGTTCGAAAGAATTGCCGAGGAACTCAGAAATATAGTCTCAATCCAACACCGATGCTTGAGATTGCGCGACTCACCCGACGTGTTCAACGAACTTCTGATCGCAAGCGCGCAATGACCTCGTCCCGCACTGCCGATCGGCGTGCTTTGCCTGCGTCGTCGCGCAGCGGGGTGCTGACGAACTCGACGATATGGGGCACCTTGTAGGCCTCGATACGTTCGCACAGGAACTGCTGCACGGCCGCGGCGTCCAGCGCGGACCCGTCGGCGGTGTGCACCAGCGCGTACGGCACCTGGCCCAGATCACCGTCATTCGGGTCCGGGACACCGACGACGAGGCAGGACAGCACTTCCGGGTGGGCCGACAGCGCGCCCTCGATCTCGGCGGGGTAGACATTGCGGCCACCGACGGTGAACATGTCGACCCGGCGGTCCGACAGATACAAGAACCCGTCGGCGTCGAAGTAGCCCAGGTCGCCCAGCGAGTCCCAGCCGTCGCGGGATTTCGCCTTGACGCCGACGTACCTGTAGGTAGGTGCGCTGCCGGCGTTGGGCCGCATGTAGATCTCGCCGACCACGCCCGGCGGGCAGGGGTGGCCGTCGTCGTCGAGCACCCTCATCTCACCGGCGACCACCGTGCCGACCGAGCCTGGGTGGGTCAACCACTGGTCGCCGGAGATGAAGGTCAGCGCCTGTAATTCGGTGCCGCCGTACAGCTCCCACACCGCTTCGGGGCCGAGCAGGTCGATCCACGCCTGCTTGACGGCGGGCGGGCAGGGTGCTCCGAGGTGCCAGAACCGCCGGATCGAGGACAGGTCGTACGAGTCCCGATCAGCGTGGTAGACGGGCAGCACGCGCTGCATGATCGTCGGCACCGTCGTCAGGAACGTGACCCGATAATCGGTGATCAGCCGCAGGAATTCATGCGGGTCGAACCGGCTCATCAGCACCAGGTGGTGGCGCATCAGCAAGGCGATCACCGCTGTGGTGCAGCCGGTGTTGTGGCTCAACGGCACTGGGACCAGCGTGGTGTCGCCCTGCTGCGCGCCCAGCGGATACCCGATCAGCGGCGGGACCCGGCTGTCGCCGCCGGCCTCGATGAGCTTCGGCCGGCCAGTGCTGCCGCCCGACGCCAAGGACTTCCAGCACGGCGACACCGCTTCCGGTAACGGGGCATCGGACAAACTCGGGTCGGGAACGAAACCCGCTGGAACACTTGGGATTCCGGGGCTGGAACGGCCAACCAGCAGGGCGCGGGGCTTGAGTTGCAGCAGGCCTTCGAACTCCGCGTCCGGCAACCGCGGGGACAGCGGCTGTGGCACCGCTCCCAGCTTCCAGCACGCCACCGCGGCCTGTACCCAGTCGATGGAGTTGGGCAGCGCGATGGTCACGTAGTCGCCGAGCCCGACGCCACGCTCGGCGTAGGCGCGCGCCAGCCGATTGGTCGAAGAGTCCAGTTCGGCACGGGTGATGGTGCGCCCGTCGCTGCTGACCGCCGGTTCGTCGGGTGCGATTCGGGCCAGCTCCGAAATCTGCACGCCGATCGGCGGGATCGGGGCCGTCACTGATAGGCACCCTGCCGCTCGAAGATGCGGCGTGGGTTGTCGACGAGCATGGTCTGCAGCTGCTCGTCGGTGACCCCGCGTTCCTTCAGCGCCGGAATCACGTCGTTGTGGATGTGCAGGTAATGCCAATTGGGCGCCATCTGCGGCACCAGGTCTTCGGGCAGCGCGTCGAAGTAACAGTTGGCGTCGTGCGACAACACCATCTTGTCGGCGTGCCCGCGCTCGCACATCGTCGCGACGATGCCCACCCGCTCCTCGAACGGCAGGATCACGTCGATGCCGAACCGGTCCATCCCCAGATAGGAGCCGGCGGAGATGAGCTCCTCGAGGTAGCCGACGTCGGTACTGTCGCCCGAGTGCCCGATGACCACCCGGCTCAGGTCCACGCCCTCCTCTTCGAAGATGCGCTGCTGCTCGAGCCCGCGGCGCAGCCCGGCGTGGGTGTGTGTGGAGATCGGCACGCCGGTGCGTTTGTGCGCCTGGGCGACGGCGCGCAGCACCCGCTCGACGCCGGGCGTGATGCCGGGCTCGTCGGTGGCGCACTTGAGGATGCCGGCCTTGATGCCGGTGTCGGCAATGCCCTGCTCGATATCGCGGACGAACATCTCGGTCATGATCTCCGGGCCGTCCAGCATTCCGCCCGGACCCTCGTAATGGAACCGGAATGGCACGTCGTTGTAGGTGTAAAGACCAGTTGCGACAACGATATTCAACTCAGTGGCCGCCGCGACGCGGGCGATGCGTGGAATGTAGCGGCCCAGCCCTATGACCGTGAGGTCGACAATGGTGTCCACTCCGCGGGCCTTGAGTTCGTTGAGCCGGTTGATGGCGTCAGCCACCCGCTTTTCTTCGTCGCCCCAGGCTTCCGGATAGTTCAGCGCGATTTCGGTGGTCATGATGAACACGTGCTCGTGCATGAGCGTGACGCCGAGATCGGCCGTATCGATGAGTCCGCGAGCGGTATTCAGTTCTGAGGCAATTCCGCGTTCTGACACGTAACCGATGCTAGGTCGCGTTAGCCGGTTTTTATATGGGTTGTCCAATGAGTTGCAGTACCGTCTAGCCGTTGTTAGTCGAACCGGCGGGAGCCATCGTCATGCTGCTGAATCCGAACAACCTGGTACGTCGTTACCCCGACTCACGGTCGGGGGAAATCATGGCCGCGACCGTGGACTTTTTCGAGTCCCGCGGAAAAGCGCGGCTGAAGCACGACGACCACGAGCGTGTCTGGTACTCCGAGTTTCTCGACCATGTCGGACGACAGCGCCTGTTCGCCTCCCTGCTGACGCCGGCCGAGTACGGGGCCGACGATTGCCGTTGGGACACTTACCGGATCAGCGAGTTCGCCGAGATCCTCGGCTTTTACGGGCTGAACTACTGGTATCCGTTCCAGGTGACCGCCCTGGGCCTCGGTCCGATCTGGATGAGCGACAACGAGGACGCGAAGCGCAAGGCCGCCGCTCAGCTGGAGCAGGGCGAGGTGTTCGGCTTCGGTCTGTCCGAGCAGACCCACGGAGCCGACGTCTACAAGACCGACATGATCCTCACGCCGTCGGAGCATGGGTGGACCGCCAGCGGCGAGAAGTACTACATCGGCAACGCCAACGTCGCTAGAATGGTCTCCACCTTCGGCAAGATCGCCGGCGACACCCCCGATAAGGACGAGTACGTTTTCTTCGCCGCCGATTCTCAGCACGACCGCTACGACCTGATCAAGAACGTCGTCAACTCGCAGAACTACGTGGCGAACTACGCACTGCGCGACTACCCGGTGACCGAGGCCGACCTGCTGCACCGCGGCATGGGCGCGTTTCACGCCGCGCTCAACACCGTCAACGTCTGCAAGTACAACCTGGGATGGGGCGCCATCGGCATGTGCACCCACGCCATGTACGAGGCGGTCACCCACGCGGCCAACCGCCACTTGTACGGCACCCTCGTCACCGACTTCAGCCACGTGCGGCGGTTGCTGACCGACGCCTACGTCCGACTGGTGGCCATGCGGCTGGTGGCCAGCCGCGCGTCGGACTACATGCGCAGCGCATCGGCCGACGACCGGCGCTACCTGCTGTACAGCCCGCTCACCAAGGCCAAGATCACCAGCGAGGGCGAGCGGGTCATCATCGCGCTGTGGGACGTCATCGCCGCCAAGGGTGTGGAGAAGGACACCTTCTTCGAGACGGTAGCCCGCGAGATCGGACTGCTGCCGAGGCTGGAAGGAACCGTCCACATCAACATCGGGCTGCTCGCCAAGTTCATGCCCAACTATCTGTTCGCGCCCGACGTCGCGCTGCCGCTGATCCCGCGCCGTGACGACGCGGCCGACGACTCGTTCCTGTTCGCGCAGGGGCCGACGGGCGGGCTGGGCAAGGTGCGCTTCCACAATTGGCGCGCGCCGTTCGACAGCTACGCGCACCTGCCAAATGTCGCGCTGCTGCGCGACCAGATCGACGTGCTCGCCGAGATGCTGGCCGCCGCGACCCCGGATGCGAAGCAGCGCCAGGACCCGAAAGACACAGACTTCGCGTTCGGCGTAGGGCAGATCTTTGCCCTGGTGCCCTACGCGCAACTCATCCTCGAGGAGGCTGCGCTTTCCCGCGTGGGCGAGCCGCTGATCGACGAGATCTTCGCTTTATTGGTCAGGGACTTCAACACCTATGCCGTCGAACTGCACGACAAGTCGGCGACGACGGACGAACAGGCGCGATTTGCCATGCGAATGGTCCGGCGTCCGGTCAATGACCCGGGTCGCTACGAGCAGGTGTGGAAGGAAGACGTGTTGCCGCTCAACGGCGCCTACGCCATGCGGCCGTGAGCGAGATAGCGGGCTTGGGTGTGAACTCACGGCGTCGACTGTGAATCGTAGGCTTTGCGAGTGCAGCTAGGGCGGAAATCCGCGCCGGATCCCACCCCACGCTCGCACTGAACGCCCTGAGTACACACTCAAGGCCGTCAGTTCACGCTGAAGCCGCCGAACCCCCGAGTACACACCGAATCGCAGCCACCCCGTCGTCATGCCGGCCTAATCCTCGGCATCCGCGCTTCTTGACTGTGAGCTAGCTCACCGTAGAATGACCAGTGGTCATCCAAGCTAGGAGGCGCAATGCCGACGGTGACTTGGGCGCGAGTCGATCCGGCCCGCCGCGCGGCCATTGTGAAAGCCGCGGAAGACGAATTCGGCGCGCACGGGTTCTCCCAGGGCAGCCTGAACGTCATCGCGCGCCGCGCGGGCGTAGCCAAGGGCAGTCTGTTCCAGTACTTCGCGGACAAGCGCGACCTTTACGCGTTCATCGCCGACATCGGCAGCCAGCGGGTGCGGTCCTACATCGAGACTCGCATCCGCGAACTTGACCCGAGCAGGCCGTTTTTCGAATTTCTCACCGACCTGCTCGACGACTGGGTGGCTTACTTCGCCGACCATCCACGCGAACGTGCGCTTCATGCTGCAGCGAGCCTCGAGGTCGACACCGACGCCCGCATCAGCGTGCGGTCCGTCATTCACCGGCACTATCTGGAAGTGTTGCGGCCCCTGGTGCGCGACGCGCAGGCGCGGGATGACCTGCGCGCGGACTCCGATATTGACGCGTTGCTGTCGTTGCTGCTGTTGATCTTTCCGCATCTGGCGCTGGCGCCCTATATGCGTGGTCTGGACCCCATTCTCGGGCTGGACGAGCCCTCGCCGGAACAGCCCGCATTGGCGGTGCGCAGGCTGGTCGCGGTGTTGGCTGCCGCGTATTCGCCTGTCCCGCAACATATTCAGACCTGAAACGATCTAAGGAGGTCAACATGACACGCACGAGTTCAGGCTCAATGGTCAGAGGCGGACTCAACTGGGATAGCTTGCCGCTCAAGCTGTTTGCCGGCGGCAATGCCAAGTTCTGGAATCCGGCCGACATCGACTTCTCCCGCGACCGCGCGGACTGGGACCGGCTCACCGACGATGAACGCCACTACGCCACCCGGCTGTGCGCCGAGTTCATCGCCGGAGAGGAAGCGGTGACCGAGGACATCCAGCCCTTCATGGCCGCAATGCGCGCCGAGGGACGGCTCGGCGACGAGATGTATCTGACGCAGTTCGCGTTCGAGGAAGCCAAGCACGTGCAGGTGTTCCGGATGTGGCTCGACGCCGTCGGCGTCACCGACGATCTGCACCAATACCTCGACGACATCCCCACCTACCGCACGATTTTCTACGAGGAGTTGCCGAACTGCCTCAACGCCTTGACCACTGATCCGTCACCGGCCGCCCAGATCCGGGCGTCCGTCACCTACAACCACATGGTGGAAGGCATGCTGGCGCTGACCGGCTACTTCGGCTGGCACAAGATCTGCGTAGAACGCGGCATCCTTCCCGGCATGCAGGAACTGGTCAGGCGCATCGGTGACGACGAACGGCGTCACATGGCCTGGGGCACCTTCACCTGCCGGCGTCACGTCGCCGCCGACGACGCCAATTGGGAGGTCTTCGAAACGCGTATGAACGAGCTCATGCCGCTCGGGCTGCGCCTCATCGAAGAAGGCTTCGCCCTCTACGACCCGATGCCCTTCGACCTTTCGACCGAGGAGTTCATGCAGTACGCCGCCGACAAGGGGATGCGGCGCTTCGGCACCATCGCCAGCGCCCGCGGCCGCCCGGTCGGCGAGATCGACCTGGACTACTCGCCGGTGCAGCTGGAGGACACGTTCGCCGACGAGGACGCCCGGGTCCTGGCGGCCGTTTAGGACCGGCGAGCAGACGCAGAGTCGCACGTTCGCGCGCGAATTTGTGCGATTCTGCGTCTGCTCGCCAGGGAACCGTCACCCCACCCAGACGGTCTTGGCGTTGCAGAATTCGCGGATGCCCAGACCCGCCAGCTCGCGGCCGTAGCCCGAACGCTTGACACCGCCGAACGGCAACTCCGGGTGGGACACCGTCATCCCGTTGATGAAGACCTGGCCGGCCTCGATACCGTCGGCGAAAGCCTGCTGCTCCGCCTCGTCATTGGTCCAGGCATTAGACCCGAGCCCAAACGTGGTGGCGTTGGCGATCTCGATGGCTTCGTCGACGCCGGCGGCTCGATATACCGAAGCGACCGGACCGAACACCTCCTCGGTGTACAGCGCCATGTCCTTGGTGATGTCGGTGATCACCGTCGGGGGGTAAAACCACCCTGGCCGGTCGAGACCTGAACCGCCGCAACGGATCACCGCGCCGGCGGCGGCGGCGTCCTCGACTTGCTTGGCGATCTCGTCGCGACCCGATTCGGTGGCCAACGGGCCGACGTCGGTGTCCGGGTCGGTCGGATCGCCCACCCGCAGCGCCTCCATCCGCTCGACGAACTTGTCGACGAACGCGTCGTAGACGTCGTCGTGGACGATAAACCGCTTGGCGGCGATACAGGATTGGCCGTTGTTCTGCACCCGCGCGGTGACCGCGGTCTTGACCGCCTCGTCGAGGTCCGCCGACGGCATCACGATGAACGGGTCGCTGCCGCCGAGCTCGAGCACCGTGGGTTTGATCTCGTCGCCGGCGATGGCGCCGACGGATTGACCGGCCGGCTCGCTGCCGGTGAGCGTTGCCGCCGCGACCCGCGGATCGCGCAGAATGGTCTCCACGGCGCTGGAGGGAACGAGCAGCGTCTGGAAGCAGCCGTCGGGAAAGCCGCCACGAGAAATGACGTCGGCCAGGTACAGCGCGCACTGCGGCACATTCGACGCGTGCTTAAGGATGCCGACATTGCCGGCCATCAGCGCGGGCGCGGCGAACCGGACGGCCTGCCACAGCGGGAAGTTCCACGGCATCACGGCCAGTACCACCCCGAGGGGCTGGTAGCGGGTGTAGGCCTTCTTGGCGCCGACCTTCGCCGCATCGGCCGGCTCGTCGGCGAGCAGTTGCTCGGCGTTCTCGGCGTAGTAGCGAAAACCCTTGGCGCACTTTATGGCTTCGGCCTTGGCCGACGCCAGCGTCTTTCCCATCTCCAGGGTCATCATGGCGGCGGTCTGGTCCGCCTCGGCCTCCAGCAGGTCGGCGGTGGCGTTCGCCCACTCGGCACGCTGCGCGAAGTTGGTGTTGCGCCGGTAGTCGAGGAACCGCTCATGGGCGCGGGCAATTGCCGCTTCGACTTCCTGGTCGGTCGCGGGGGTGAAGGTCTTTACTGTCTCGCCGGTGGCCGGGTTGATGGTGGCGATGGGCACTGTGACATCCTCTGCTGCTTGTCTAGCGGAAGGTTTCCCAGCCCAGCCTGCCACTATCGTGGCCAGTGTGACTACAGCCGCGCAATTGATGGTCAAGTGCCTGGAAAACGAGGGTGTGTCCGTCGTCTTCGGACTGCCCGGCGAGGAGAACATCCGCTTCGTGCAGGCGCTGGCATCCTCGGACATCCGCTATGTGCTCACCCGGCACGAGCAGGCGGCGGCGTTCATGGCGGAGATGTACGGGCGCGTCACTGGTCGCGCGGCGGTGGTGTCGGCCACCCTGGGACCTGGTGCGATCAACATGCAGCTCGGCGTGGCCGACGCCACCACCAACAGCACGCCGATGGTCGCGGTCTCGGCGCAGGTCGGCCAGGATCGCCAGTTCAAAGAGTCGCATCAGTACGTCGACCTGGTGTCGATGTTCGCCCCGATCACCCGCTGGGCGGCCGGCATCCCGACGGTGCACGCCATACCGGAGATGTTCCGCAAGGCGTTCAAGGTCGCCGAGGCCGAGCGACCGGCCGCCGTGTACCTGGCGGTGCCCGAACACATCGATGCAGATGATGCCGACTACGACCTGACAGCCTTGCCGCGCAATGTGGTCCGCGCCGACGCGCCGGCGTTCCGCCAGGTGGCGCGGGCCGTCGACATTCTGCGCGAGGCGAAGTGCCCGGTGGTGCTGGCGGGGCATGGCGCTGCCCGCGGCGGCGCGACCGAGGCCCTGGTCCGCTTCTCCGAGGAGTTAGGGATCCAGGTCGCCAACACCTTCCACGGCAAGGGTGTCATGCCCGACGACCATCCCAACAGCATCGGGACCCTGGGGTTCATGCGACACGACTATGTCAACTTCGGATTCGACAACGCCGACGTGATCATCGCGGTCGGTTACGAGCTACAGGAGTTCGACCCGGTGCGGATTAACCCGAACTCCGACAAGAAGATCATCCATATCCATCGCTTCCCGGCCGAGGTCGACATGCACTATTCGGTCGATGTCGGGATCATCGGCGACATCAGCGCTTCGCTCGACGCGCTCACCGAAGCACTCGCCGGCAACCGCTTCGGCGGTGAGGACGATATCCCGGGGTCCGGGCTGCTTGCGGAGGAATTCGCTCGGGGACAACAGGATTCGCGCTTCCCGCTGGCTCCCGCGCGGGTGGTCGCCGACACCCGCGCCGCCCTTGGGCGCAGCGACGTCGTGTTGGTGGACACCGGCGCCACCAAGATGTGGATGGCCCGGCTGTATCCTACCTACGAACGGAATACCTGTCTGGTTTCAAACGGATTGTCCACCATGGGTTTTGCCCTGCCGGGGGCGCTCGGCGTCAAGCTGGCCAGGCCCGAGGCCAAGGTGCTGGCCGTGGTGGGTGACGGCGCATTCCTGATGAACTCGCAGGAGATCGAGACCGCGGTGCGCGAGCGGATACCGCTGGTGGTGCTGATCTGGGACGACGGCGGCTACGGTCTTATCGAGTGGAAGATGGATCTCGAACTCGGCGAACACCACTACGTGAAGTTCGGCAATCCCGACGTGGTGGGCTACGCGGAAAGCTTCGGCGCCAAGGGCTATCGCATCAGTAGCGCCGAGGAGTTGTTGCCGACGCTGAAGGCCGCCCTAGACGACGACGGCGTGTCGGTGATCTCCTGTCCGGTCGACTACTCCGAGAATCTGCGGTTGACCGAGCGGCTCGGCGAACTGGACGAGACGTTGTAATCATGCAGTTTCGTCAGCTCGAGTACTTCGTAGCGCTGGCTCGAGAGCGTCACTTCGCCCGTGCCGCAAGCGCGTGTTACGTCTCGCAGCCGGCGCTGTCGGAGGCTATCCGCAAGCTCGAACACGAGCTGAAGGTACCGCTGGTCCGGCGTGGGAAGAAATTTGAAGGTCTGACGCCCGAAGGTGAACGGCTCGTGTTGTGGGCGCGACGCATCTTGGCCGACCACGATGCGCTCAAACACGAAGTCACGGCATTGCAGACCGGTCTCACCGGCGAGCTGCGTCTTGGGGTGATCCCGGCTGCCTCGACCATCGTTGCGCTGCTTACCGATCCGTTCTGTGCCGCCCACCCGCTGGTGCGGGTACGGCTGGAAGCGAGTTTGCGATCGAGTGAAATCATGGACAGGGTACGTCAATTCGAATTGGATGCCGGGGTCATCTACCCCGATGGACGAGACACCGCCGACCTGGTGGTCACTCCGCTCTATCGGGAACAGCAGGTTCTTATCGCCGGCAGTGAGTTGCTCATCGGCCAATCTGAGACGATCGAGTGGTCCGACGCGCTGGAACTGCCGATGTGCTTGCTGAATCAGGGCATGCGTGGTCGTAAACTCATTGACGATGCGCTGGCCGCACAGCAGCTCACGGTGACACCGCAGCTCGAAACTGATTCCGTGGCGGCGCTACTCGCACATGTCGGTACCGGGCATTGGGCAAGCATCATCCCGCAAACCTGGATTTATGCACTGCGCCCTCCAGCCGGCGCGCGCATACTGCGGCTGGAAAACCCGTCGGTTACCGCGCTGATCGCGCTCGTCACCACTGCGGTCGAGCCCGGCTCGGTGCTGACCCGCGCCTTCCTACAGACCGCGCAGAACGTCGGCATCGAAGACGTGCTGCATAAACCGATCGCGCCTGCGACCAGCTGACGACCAACGGCCAATGTGTGATCGGCAGCGCCTATCACACGGTCGGAATTCCGTCTTGGACACCCTCGGCAACGTCACGCGAAACTGAAAGTGCTTCGAAGCGACGAATCCACCGGCCGCGAGGCCAATTCACCGAGGAGAGATCATGACCAAGAGTCGGTGCACCCTGTACCGCGACTCGGTGGTCGCCGCTGACATCCGAGACGGCACCACCTTGACCAAAAGTCGAACGCCGTGATGCAGCGTTTCGGACCTTCGATCAACGGCGGGCACGGCATAAACCCAAGCGACGGAGAGGCTTTCAATAGCCTGCGTTCTATATCCGTCGCATCGCCCAAACCGCAACGCTCCCAACGAATCCAGTCCGACACAGACTCGACTTGGGACGTCCTCGTCGGCGCGTTGCTCGACGACCATGCCGACGTTGCCAGCCGTGTCCGCGAGGCGATCTCGGCCCGGCTTCCGGCCTATCACGCACTTCCCCGTAAGACCCTCGACGCTGAGGTGAGGCTGGAGGTTGAGCGGGTCTTGCGGTCCGCCCGTGGCGGCCGTGCCGGGCTGGACGAGCGCGAACTTGATGAGCTTGCCGCGATCGGCGAGGCGCGGGCGCGCGACGGCATATCTGTCGACGACATGCTGCGCGCGTGGCGTATCGGTGTCGAGGTTGTCGTGGGTTGCGCGCGTGAGGCGGCACAACATGTAGACGTCGACGACGCTTCAGTGCTGGAGTTCGTTCAGTCGGTATTGGCGTGGTCGGATGTCGCCATGGTCACCACTGCCCGGGCCCACCGGCGCGCTGAATTGGCGCTGGCGCTGGCGGCGGACGAGAGTCGCGCGGCATTTGTCCGGGGCGCATTGTTAGGAGCGCTACCGGCCGCCGAGTTGCGGATGCACGCCGAGGTGCACGGGCTAGACCCCGAGGCGGAGTATGTCGCTGTCCGCGCCCGACTGGGTGACGACGGGCCGCAATTCCGGATCGAACAGGCATTGGGTTTTCAGGACCCGACGCGAAGCCGGCGTGGTCTGTGTGCCCTGGTCGACGGCGACCTCGCTGGTTTCTTGATCGAGGCGCCGCGTCACGTCGACAGCATCGTGGGTTTTGGGCCGCCGCGGCCACTGGTGCATCTCAACGAGTCGTACCGGATGGCTACGCGCGCACTGGCGACGGCGGAAGCTTGCGGCTTGCGGGGGGCCTTCGACCTCGCCACGCTGGGCCTGCGCACAGCCGTGGTGATGGATACCGATCTTGGTGAATTGCTACGCAAGCGCTACTTGCAACCCCTGTCCGTAAGCGGTTCGGGGCGCGATCTGATTGCGACACTTCGGACGTACCTGGCGTGTGGGATGCATGTAGAGCGCACGGCGGCAAGGTTATTCGTCCATCAGAACACGGTGCGGTATCGGCTCGCGCGCTTCGAAGAACTGACCGGGGCCAGCCTGCGCGATACCGAGGTACTCACCGAAGTGTGGTGGGTTCTCGAACTTTCGGCGATGCGTCTGTAGTGGTCGCCAGAAGGTTCACGGGCCTTCTCGCACGACGAGGCGAAGGCCTGCATCGAGGGCGGCGAGATCCAGGAATTCTCGGTGTCGGGTCTGCCAGTCGCCGGTGTCGAGATCTCGGCGCAGGTGCTTCAGCCCAGGTTCAAGGTCCCTCGCGGGAAGTCGTGCCAGTCCAGAGATGCAACCGCGCACGTCGGGGTCAAGATAGGCGGCCGGCCGACGCCAATAGGCCGGTCCGAAGCCGTCGGTGCAATCGTGGGGTACGGGAATGGTCTCGACTCGGTCAGCGCCAATGATCTCTGCTACCTGTGCGATAGGCATTTCAGAGGCAGCCGAGGTGCTGGCGGCGGCTGGGAAGTACTCCTGCCAAAGCCAGAACGTCCGGTGGATAGCCGGCTCGTAGGCGAAGAGGACGACTCGCCGAGCAACGCGGACCAGTTCGCGTAACCCTCGGACGGGGTCCGACCAGTGGTGGATCGTCAAGATCCCCATGGCCGCATCGAAGCTCTGGTCGGCCAGTGGTAGGCGCTCAGCGGCTGCCCGGATGCACGGCGCTGTGCGGGGGGACCGTTGCTTGACCATCTCCGCTGAAGGCTCCACTGCGACGACGACACGATCGGTGGGCTCATACGAACCGGTCCCGGCGCCGACGTTCACCACGGTCCGAGAATCGCCGAGAGCAGCCATGAGCTGTGCCCCGATTCGGGGATCGGGCTTGCGAAAACGTGCATAACCTCGGCCAATGCGGTCATACGAGTCATCAGAAGCCGAATCATCGAAATCACCGACAACAGCAACGTTCAACCGATCTGTCATCCGTCTTTCTCCCGCGTCGAAGCCCTGTAAGTTTCGCACTTCTCTGTCGGTGCAGACGACGTGACTACCGTGGATGTCATGCGCCGCCTGGACTACGTCATCCAATACGTCGAATCGCTCGAGCGGTCGGTGACGTTCTACCGCGACGTGATCGGGCTCAAGGTGCGCATCGAGGGCGACGGCTACGTCGAGTTCGAGATGCTCAACACTAAGTTCTCGCTTTTCGAACGCTCGAAACTGGTGGAACTCATCGGTCGCGAAGGCGGCAATGCGCCGTGCGGCGAGATCGGTTTTCTGATCGACAACGTAGATGAGGAAGCGGAGCGGTTGAAAGGGCTCGGTGTCGAGCTCCTCAGCGGACCGGTGGATCGACCATGGCGGGAAAGGACGCTCCACATTGCCGATCCGGACGGCAACATTATCGAATTCGCGCAGAAGCTACTGTGATTCGCGGACGCGGGATCTGCAAAATACCGCGCGATCAAGGAAACACGTCTTACGCAGACATGCCACGGTGTGGGGCGCCGGACGAAGCCCGCTAACAGTTCGTGATTAGTTCTGCAAAGAGATATCGCCCGTGATATCGATTTGAAGACGGCAACATGGCCCACGTTCTGATACCTGAGTGGCAGGTGTGACCAGATCGCCCGCGTGATCGCGCGCCGGCGCGTGCCCCCTGAAACCGTCAGCCCGTCACGGACATAATCGCCACACCGGGTTAACCGATCAGAGAACTGCTACTCAGCTCAAAAAGTTGTCGCAAACTTCGGTTTAGCGTCCACAATGGGAATATGACCACCGATCGGAAATTCATGGAGCACTGGCTTCAAGACTGTGTGGTAGAGCGGATTTCGTTCCGCGATGGCCTCATATTGGACTTCGATGACCATAACGAGCTGATCATCTCGGTACCGCTGCGCCTAATCCTTCCCGCGACAGACGCCTTGCCCGCCGAGGTTGTCACCATCGATCCCGAGGACGCATCGGCGTGGGAGCGACCACTCTTCGATTTTGCTGGCTCGATCTGCACCGACGTCGTCTGGGATGATCATGGATACCTGCATCTGAACTTCTCTTCGGGCCACGAGATCGACGTGTCCCCGGATGAACGACTCACCGCATGGGAATTATTTGGCGAGTACCACGGCTATGCGGCCTGCCTACCGCACGGCGAGGTGCAAAACGTGCGGCTCGATAGGGCAACAGTCGAAGTGATGAGGAGGCGACTTGGGCGCCGCCAACAACCCGTTCGCGTCCTCGCAACGGCTAGCAGCTCGGACGAAACGGACAAGCATGACCAGGGCTTGCCGGACACGCAGGAGCCGAGTAAAGAGCGACGTTAGACGGATTCCGCTCACGGGCGCGGGTTTCCCGCTGATGGGTACAAAAGTGTCCATCGGCGCGCTCTTGTAGTGACCACCAAAGCAGCGCGAGAAATCGACGGCATGCCTTGGAATCGACTCCGTAGATATCCGAGAGCACTGAGCAGACAGTGG